>JAIPBL010000140.1 GCA_021739645.1 Saprospiraceae bacterium
GAAGGCATCTATTACCCGCACGGGGTTGTCCTCGCCTATGAGTTCTTCCAGCGGGGTGGCGAACAGGCCGTACTGCAGCCGGGATTCCTTTGTTTTTCTTGCCATGTTGATTGGTGCTTTTGACATGGTAAAGATAGATAGATTTGGCTGGCTTCAAAGGTTTTGGAAGACTTTTTTCACAATCTGACGGTGGCACTCACGCCGTGCCCGCCGGAGCGTTGGGCTTGAGGGTTGGGCGCTGGCGGGCATGGACGTGAGTGCGTTGTTCTGCACATTTTATTTTGATATTTTAATCTTTCTAAACTCAGCACTCTTGATAAAGCCTCCCTCAAACCGGATTCCTAATGAATTGCCAAACCCTCTGGCTGAAAGTACCCAATAAGACTTCTCCAATTGGACTTTTTCATCAAATAGCACAAAAGAACTGACACTATCTGCTAAACAGAAAATATCTAAAGCAACTTTGGTCGGTTTTCCAATCAGGCAATCTGGATTGATGTAAAATTTATACTTTTCGTCCTTAAGAGTTTCTAAACTTTCTCCTGGAATCCTGATGACAGTTTCTCTTTCCCTGGGCAAAAGTTTGTCTGCCCTTGGATGAGATTCTAATGGTTCAATTACTTGCTTCATAAACACTAATGAACTGTCGCAATTGGGAATGCGATTTTTTAAATGCCAGATTGTGTCTAATGGACTCGTAGCTATTTGATTACTTGATTCATTGGTGGAATATGCAGTTTTTTTTGTGCATGAGATGAATGCAAAAAGCATAAACCCAATAAGCATAATTATTGATTTTTTCATTGCAGTATTTTTAACTAACAAGGGCATTTCGGTGTACACCGAAATGCCCTTGTTAAATTTATTGAATGACTATTTTTAAAATTTCAGGTTCTCCATTGCAATAATATTGCAAAAAATATGTGCCAGAGTTCAAATCGTTGGAAGGAATATTGACTACGCCCTCTGATTCATAATTTGTGAAGACGTTTTGCCCAAGTAAATTAAACAATAAAAGACGCTTATCTTGTCCGTCAATCAGATTTACTACTATATTATCGCCCTTGCGTATGACGTTCTTAAGGACTATCTGGCATCTTATTTTTTCAGGACTGCTTACATCGGTTGTCGGACAGCCTTCAGGGTCGGCATCAAGAACGTACCCATTAAAACACTCACCAGAGGAATTAATGGATTCAAGGGTTCTTTGAATAAGTAGTTCGATACCATTCTCTGCATTATCATCAATGTCACGTTTTATCTGTTTTTTTTCAAGCCCATAATACATCAACCTTTCATCATCAATACCGTTATCTTCTGTATCCATGGCATGAAAATGCCCCAAAAAGTGTCCTATTTCATGTATCAGCACACTGTACAAATCGTATTGAAGGTCGCCAATTCCGTTTGTATTTGTTGACACAAACCATTGCTTTGAAAGATTCAGCCGTATATCGGACTCCTCAATTCGTCCTGCAAAATATAAATCATCAGGATTGCACAAATCAGTCGAAAATCCTACATTGGTTAAACCAAGCTCGGAGTCATCCAGATTTGCAAAAAATACCGCATTTCTATTGTCTCCAATACCTGGATTGTTCAAAGCCCCCATGTATGTTGTTTCAATTCCAACTGCATTTTCCCAATCGCAAAATGCTCTTATCGCAACTGCCTCCACATCATCAAAAGTAATATTTTGAGCCTGCAATGCGGGGTATGCATTTATTCCAGCATCAAGATACCATTCAAGGTCTCCATTTGGGTTAGAAAAAGAATTTTGCGCCAACCCAATCATTCTATCTACACCATTAACATTTTCATTTATCAAAGCATAATCAATTTCGACCTTAACAAAACACACCAAGGTATTGGGTTCTTGGGATGTGACATCAGGGTCAATCTCCCAGATGCCGCTACCAAAAGGAGGTCCCGTTGGTCCAACCGAGGATATCTTAACTTTTATCTCTGTATTTGTCCAGCTCTCAAAATATTGCGGTTGAATAAGTGGACCTCCGTTAATATTAAAAGATGTTGCGCCTCCATCATCCGGGTCTGGGATAGTGATTTCTCCTAAAATTCCGTTCCCGAACTCTTGTCCCGTAATCGTTAATGTCTGCCCTATCCCGGCTGCAAAAGGTGCTACCGCAATGCCCTCAACCTCGCATGGAGCGAAACCAACCTCGCCTTCCCCGCACACCCTGTCAAAATCATAGCACCTGCCCGCTCCTTCGTAATATTTTGCTGAACCTTCCACGATGAAACTTTCGAGGTTCAATGTCCCCAAACTGCCCCAATTGCTTACATCTACTACAACACGGGCTAATTTTTCATAGACCGTGTCCAAAGTGTAGTAGCTCAAAGAACTGATGCAGCCCGTGCCTATCTCCACTTTCAATTTGCTTTCCGTCACGTCCTGTACCGATAGCTGATATATTGACGCAGAGGAAACCGTTTGCTTCGTAACCGATATGCCGCCATTGGTTACGATATTGGCATCAATATGCTCGGTGGGATAATCGAGGAAAAGTTTAATGCTCTCGAAAGCCAGCCCCTGGACGCTGCTTTTAACATAAACATCGAACTGTACCTGTTGCGTCTGGAAAAGCGGTATCGCATCGGCGAGCTTTACGCAAAGTTCCTTTTGCGTAACCGACTCAGGGCTTACAGAACCGTCGAATTGCTTGATGGTCAGGTCTGTACCGCACCATTGCCCAATCTGCTCCCGTATTTCCCGCCAGCTTGTAATTTTTTCCTTGGTGCCTGGGCAATAACCCTCTTTCTCCCTGTCCTTCCTGAGCCGTTTTACCAGCCCCGTGTTCCCGCCTTTAAGTACAAAGGCTGAGTTGCCGTTGTAAGTTGACGGGCTGCCGCTTTGCAGGAGAAAAATTCCTTCTTCCCCTAACCGAATTTTAACCGAATGCGAAACGGTCTGTACCCGGTCGCCAATCCGCCCTCCGTTGGTATAGATGACCACCGTTTCGGCGGCGTAGCCTTTGATTGGGGTCTTTGCCTTCACAAAATTGGCAGTCCTGATGTTGCCGCTGGTCTCGTCAATGAAGCATTCTTGGGCGAATACTTCGCCCTCGACGACAGTTTCGGATTCTTGGACATACTTTTTGAGTTCTGCCCTTTGGGGTTGCGCCAAACAGAAGTTGGCGGTGAGGATTGCTATAGCAATCAGAATCGGAAGTTGGAACATTTTTTTCATAATGAACTGATTTTGAATTAAGTAAAGAATCCACCTGCAAAGCAGGTGGATTTGAAAAGCCCCCATAGGGGGCCTGCCCTCAATACGTGTTCCTAACGGCCCTCATGACTTGAAAACGTGCTATTTTTAAGGCAAAGCCGAAAGAACATAACCACCTGCAAAGCAGGTGGATTTCTAATTTGCATTAAATTGGTTGATTTTATTTTTATTTCATGTTGTTTTGATTTTATTTTTATTGTTGTGCAGAACTACTGATTGACGCATTGCATGTTTTGGATTGTCGACAATCCAAAACATGCAATGCGTCAATCCCCATCCTGTTTGCAACCCCCTGCCCCCGTCCTTCCCGTCCGTCAGCGGTCAAAAACAGTTCAAGCCCCGGCAGCCACCACCACCGCACCAAGCGCCGTCAACCAAACTTATCATCTTGTATGAAAATCAACAGGTAAGCATCGGGTATTCACGTGTTGTTTTCAGGGTCGTTCTCTTTGTGTTGTGTTTAAATGTTGTTGGCTTTGGTGTCTGCAATTTAGGGCGATTGAAGAAAGAATCACACAGGGTGAAAAACGATGGACGATTTGATTTACGGAATGGTTTAGGAAGGCAGAAGAGCGGTGGATTTGATTTGCGCAACGGTTTTTCAAATGTTATTGGTCATTGAGATAATCGTCATTTTAGAGCAGGTCCCCGACTGCCAACTGCACACTGCCAACTCAAAAACTATCCTCCCCGCTGTTTCTTCGCTTCCTTTACCATGTAGCGCAGTTGTACGCTGAAGGCCCAGGTCATGTCCGGGCTTTTGTAGTTGCGGAAGCCGCCTTGTTGGCGTTTAGGCAGGGTGGGGTCGTTCCGCTTCATGGTGCCGAAGTCGGCGGTGAGGAAATTGGGGATGAACTTGAAATCGAGCGAGAGGGATTTAGAAAGCTTGGCGGAGAGCATGGGGATGAGCGCCAGGTCGATAGTGATGAGTTTGGTGCTCAGCGGATAGTCGGAGGAGGAGTAGGGGGTACTTTTGTAGCGAAAGTAGCTCGGTTCGATGCCCCCAGCGATGACGAAGCGCAGGACGGCGTCTTTGTTGCGCCCGAAGTATTTGCCGAATTCGTAGCGGAAGGCGAAGAGGAACATGGATTCCTTGGCGCCTTGGGAGGGGAAGCCAAGTTTGGTGCCATCCGAATACGTTCCGGAGTAGTTAAGGACTCGGTCGGACCGGGACAGGGAGAGCCTCGTGAGCGATACTTCATGGAAGACGTTTTTGAGGTTCCTGAACTGGATGCTGCCCCCGATGCCCACCAGTTGGCTGGGCATTTTGCTTTCGAACATGCTGGTCAGTAATATTGAGTCGCCTTCCTCGATGACGAAGGTGCCGGAATTATTGGTGATGAAGTTGAGGAGGAGGTCGTCGCTTTTGATGTAGTACTCCTTCTTAAAGGTGTAGGGCTTGAGCGGGGAATAAATGCTGAAACTCGTTGACGCAAGAATGGAGGTTCCCTTTTTGCTTTTGCTGCTTTGCGCAAAAATACACATGGGCAAAAGGGCAGAGAAGAGGCAGAGGGCGAGTAGCTTTTTCATTGAGATTGTGTTTTCATAATGATTACCTGAAAGCTCAAAGCTTTTGACGGCTCGAAGATAGTGACGCAAATCAAAATGACAAAACCTTCGCCTTTCATGCACCTGTCAATTTTCTACCTTTGCCAAAAATCCAAAAATGAACGCACTTCGCTTGTCCCTTCTCTTTCTTCTTTTTTCATCACTAACCCAAGCCCAGCAGTGGTTTTACCCCGAACTAAAACCCCTCGCAGCGCCCGAGCTTGCCCCGTTCGACTTCGGTGTGGCCAGCGGTGACCCCCTGCCCGATGCGGTGGTCATCTGGACGAAACTTTACATTGAAAGCGACCAACAAGAACTGGTGAAATGGGAAATAGCCAGTGATACGCTCTTGAAAAACCTCGTGCAAACGGGGGAAGTATATACCAATGGTACGACTGCTTTCACGGTGAAGGTGGACGTGAAAAACCTCGAACCGGGCACTACTTATTTTTACCGCTTTCAGCACAAAGGCAAATACTCGCCCATCGGGCGGACGAGGACGGCTTCGCAATCGGGCGAGCGCCTGCGCCTCGCCGTGGTCAGTTGTGCCGATTACCAGGGCGGGTACTTCAATGCTTTCGGCGATATTGCGAAGCAAAAAAACCTCGATGCCGTGCTGCACCTCGGCGATTACATTTACGAATACGGCGTGTGGCGGGGCGGCCGTAAGCGCATGATGAAGCGCCGCTACCGGGAGCACATCCCCGACAAAACCTGCACGGAACTTCGGGACTACCGTACCCGCTACGGCCAGTACCGCCTCGATGCGCAGCTTCGGGAGTGCCACCGGCTGCACCCGTTCATCGTCATCTGGGACGACCACGAGATAGCGAACAATGCCAGCGTGGATGGGGCGGAAAGCCGCAACTCCGATTGGGAAGGCAGAAAGAAAACGGCGAAGCAGGCTTATTTCGAGTGGATGCCCATCCGGGAGAACCCCGAACGCAGCATCGTGCGCAGTTTTTCCTTCGGAAATTTGGCGGAACTCTGGATGCTCGATGGCCGCCTTGCTGGTCGCAGCGCACAGGCCACAGGCCCCAACGACCCTGCCCTCAACTCCCCCGACCGCCACATGCTCGGCGAGCAGCAGACCGACTGGCTCCTGAACGGCATGAAAAACTCGCAGGCCCGCTGGAAAATCGTGGGCAACCAGGTGGTGTTCAGCCAACTCAACGACAGCAAGGTGTTCGACCGCAGGCCCTCCGTCCGCATGGACCGCTGGGACGGCTACCCGGCGGAGCGGCAGCATATCTTCGATTTTATTTATAAAAACGACCTGAAAAACATCGTCGTCGTGACGGGCGACGTGCACACGTCCTGGGCTTTCGAGCTGACGGGCGACCCTGCCGACCCTGAAGTTTATAATCGGAAAACAGGCAAGGGCGTGGTCGGTGCAGAGTTCGTGACGCCGAGCATCACGTCGTTCAATTTTGACGAGTTTGTGCCAAAATTTGTTGGTGCCGAGGCAAGAAGGCGTTTCAAAAAGAAGAAAAATAACCCGCATCTTCGCTACGTTGACCTCAACCACCACGGCTACCTCTTGCTGACGTTGACGCCAGAAAAGGCGCAATCTGACTGGTATTTTGTGAAACGAAAAGACCGGGTGGACGACCGGGTGAAGCTTTGCGCCAGCCGGCATATTATGTTCGATGGCAAGGAAATTGAAAAATGACGAGCTTGTGGCCGCCCAATTTATTGGGCTGGCCGATTGGATAATTTCGGTCAGCCCAATAAATTGGCCG
>JAIPBL010000046.1 GCA_021739645.1 Saprospiraceae bacterium
AATTTGGAACAAAGTCGGGGCGCAACGAAGCAGTTGGCCATTAACCGTCAAAAACAAACGACCCATGCAAATCCTCAACGAAGAAGAAGCCAAGGACCTCATCCCGCTGACCAAGGGCCGGGAAACGCTCGTGTCCGCACAACTGAAGCAGTTGAAGGTCGGGCAGGCGCTCGTCGTGACGACGAAGGATTGGAACACGAAGTCCTCGCCCTACCGGGTGGCGAACAACATCGCCAAGCGCCACGGCTGGCAGTTCGAGCAGGGAAGGATGCCGGATGGGACGGGGTGGGTGTTTAAAAGGGTGGGATGAAGCAAGTTTGCCGTTCGACAGTTGGCAGTGTGCAGTCTTGCAGTCCTGAAGTCTCTTGCTGTTCACTACGGCACTGACTGAACAACTGCATGCTTGACTGCCCACTGCCGAACTGCCAACTTTCTCACTGAGGAGCTTGCTTCCCATTGTGCCGCAGCCACTGCGTCGTCTGGAAAACACTTTCCCCGTAAAGTTTCATTTGCTCCGTCAGTTCGGGCAGGGCCTTGGAGTAGTCCTTCACATCGCCGGTGCGGTAACGGTAGAGGCTGGTGACGCCGTTGTCACGGGCCACGTACATGTACTCCGAGTTCAGCACCGCCCATTTGTCGTCGGCGTAGGCACAGGCGAAGGGCCGTTTTTCCTTCAGGAGGTCAATGCCGAACGTGTTGTTGACGTATGGTAGCTTGAGCATGCCCATGATAGTTGGGAATACGTCCACCTGGCTGCCGAGCTGGTGGAGGTGTTGCGGAGCACCCAACAATTGCGGCGCATAAAAAATAAGCGGTGAGTGCAGGTAGCTGAGGGGCATGTCGTAGCGCTTGTCGAGCGAGGTGCCGTGGTCCGCCACAAAGACGAAGATGGTGTTGTCGAACCAAGGCTTTTCGGAGGCCATCTTGAGGAATTTCCGCACCGACCAATCCACGTATTCCACCACACCGAGGACGGGGTCTTCGTGTTTTGGTTTGAAATATTTCGGGATGACGAAAGGCCCGTGGTCGCTGCCGGTCATGATGGCGGCGAAGAAGGGCTTCCCAGTGCCGTTCAGGCGGTCGAGGTCACCAACGGCATGTTCGTAGAGGTAGTCGTCCGGCACACCGAGGGCACTGAGAATTCGGTCGGGCGGGTAGTCGTCCTTGGACACGATTTGGTCGAAGTTGTTGGCCGTCAAGAAGGCATTGATATTGTCAAAACCCTTGTCGTGGGTAGTGAAGTAAATGGTTGAGTAATCGTATTTTTTCAGCGTTGTAGAGATGCCGGACATCGGCACCACTTTGTCCAACGGGTGCTTGCGTTTCACTACTGGGTGCGAAAACAGCGTGGCGTACACCCCGGCAAACGTATGGATGCCAGCCGTGAAAATGCTGTCAAAAGCGATGCTCTGTATGGCGAGGCTGTCCATGAACGGAGTGAGGTGGTCGGGGTTGCCATAGCGGCCCATCTTGTTGGCGCTCATGCTTTCCATGATGACCAGCACGACGTTGGGCTTTTTAGCCAGCGAGTCTGTAAAAATGACCTGCCGGGCTATCGGCGAGTCGAATTCCTGCGCTGCGGGGATGTTGAGATAGCGCTGCATGTTGCGTACCGCCTCTCCGTCGCCCATGAGCCGAACGTTTTTGGCGTCGGTCTTGGAGTTGACGTAGCTTTTGGTGAAAGTATAGACTGGGTTCAGGCCGAGCATGTTGATGAACCCGTAATCGGAGGAGTAGGCAGTGCTGGCGGCCAGGTGCGACTGGAACGAGAACCGTCCCCAAATACCAAAAGCCATTAGTGCAGCGAAAACGGCGAACCACTTTACCCGGCTGCCCCTCGAACTTTCGTCTGTTTGATCCAAAGTGTTGCGAAGCACCTTTGCATTTCTTTTGTAAAAAAGCCCAAAAAGGACAAAGAACGGGATAAGGGGCCAGACGTAGCGCCACTCTTGGAATATCATACCGCTGAGCATGCTAGCTGAAGCATCGCCTTTGCCCGTCGAAATCATGACGGAGGTGCTAAGCCGGGTGTAGAAATGGTGGAAAAACGGCAGGTCTGCCGCATGCATGAACAGTGTGGCAGCCATGCCGAACAGCACCAATCCTGAAACTGTCCGATGGAGCAGTTTGCTGTTCCAGCCAGCAAGCGCGTCGAGGGCCAGCAGCAGAAACGGGACGGTGAGGAGGTAGCCCATCACCACGGTATCGAAGCGGAGGCCCATGAGGAATGCCTTGAAAACCAGCCAAATACCTCGGTCGGTGGGCAAGAAATGGAGCTGGTGAAACTCCTGTAACAACAAAATAAGCCTGAAAATCGTGAAACCAAGCACACCCAAAAGGTACACCCGGAGCAGGTAGGTTAGTTGCTTGGGGAGTATGCTGGCTATCCCCCGTTCTTTGGTCAAATCCAATGTTGCGTCGTTCATTTTATTGAAAATGCTAATCGCTAGTACTAAAAAATGGTAGTCGCTTCACCTTATCTATCAAGTCGAATGGTCGTTATTTTTTTGCAAAATTAATTAAAACCATTTTGCCAAAATGCATAGTTCTTGATTTCAAGGGATGTTGGTGGACATATATCTTATCCCCAACTGCTGCACTAAAGCGAGAAGGGCGAAATGGCGAAAAATTTCACCCTAAGCAGGTTAGTTATTTTGCGCCGGAAAATCAATTGGAACTAACTGGCAGGCAAGAGTTTGAAATGCCAATGAAATGGTCAGAATAATATTACCCAACCCAGTTATTGATGGCGGCAACAATCTTGGCACCAAACACAATGGTGAGCGTCCATTTCGTAACGAAATAGACCAAAAAAATTATCAAAGCCTTTTTGCCGTGCTTGAGATAAAGCCTTTTGAGTCGGTATTTGATTCGCATTTTAAAACATTAGTTCAATGATGGTTAAACGCCTTTGACCACTGATAGTTTAGCAAACAAAGGTCGTTGAACTTTTAGCGGGTTGCACCGTGGGAAAAAGTATGCTCAAACCGTGCTACCTGTCTTTTTTGCGAGTTCAAATATGGTCGTTTTTGAGCAACCAGATTGAAATTTAACACTTCTTTACCAAAAAATCACTTGCCCTGCTTGGGCTGCCATCTCAGTCCATTAATTACGCCTTCAAGATAATTTTCAAAAGCCTCCAGTTCTTCAGGGCCCTGGTAGGTATTTACCACTGTCTTTTCCATGTCGCCAGTCCGGATAAAAGTGACCGTGCTGGGTAGGTCGGCCACTTTTTGGTCTGTTGGGTACACACCTGCAAAATCCCAGTAATTGGCAGCGTGAGCCTTGTCACGGATGTCTTTTAACACGGCATCGGTCGCTTGTGCCTCAAACCAACCCATGCGCTCGACGTTGTGTTGGCCATACCAAGTCACTTTTCTATCGGAGTAAAACTTCACCTGATACACCGGGCATTTGCCAAAACAGGCCGTTTTTTGGTAGCCTGCCACTTGGTAAACTTCCTTTTCAGGCTCGCTTTCCGGGCGGTCATTACCGGGTTTGGGCGTCACGATGGGCGGCGGTGCGGTGGGTGGTGTTGCCTTGCGATTGCAAGCAATGATGGAAACCGCAACCAATGCGCAAAGGGGAAGGAGTATTTGAAGTTTCATCTTAAATGGATTGTTGGATTGCTGGATTGTTGGATTGTTTATGTTCCAAATAACATTAAAACAATCCAGCAATTCAGCAATCCATTCCTTATTTCTTCTTTTTCGAAGCCGCTTCCCGCTGGTCGGCGAGTGCCTTTTGTTGTTTCATGGCTTCTTCCAGCCTGGACTGAATACCGCCTTTCTTTTTGGGCTTGTTCTTGTTGGCTTCGAGCTTTAGTTTTATTTTTTCGTGGTCAATAATCCAGTTTTTCGTCACCAAGGTCTGTGCGATGTTCAATACGTTGCTGAACACGAGGTAAAGTGTGAGGCCCGATGCGAAATTGTTGAAGAAAAACAGGAAGAAAACGGGCATCAGGTACTGCATCCACTTCATCATCTTGGCATTGGCGCCGCCGCCCATGCCGCCCATGTCCATGTTTTGCATGTTGTAATAGGTGTACATGATGGTGGTGATGACCCATAGCAACGTGAAAAGGCTCACATGCTGCCCATAGAATGGAATTTCAATAGGCAACCAGAATGCCACATCAAAGCTGGAAAGGTCGGTAGCCCAAAGGAAACTGGCTTGCCGGAACTCAATGCTGGCAGGGAAAAACCGGTAAAGCGCCAACCAAACGGGCATTTGCAGCGCAATTGGAAAACAGCCACCGAGCGGGTTCACCCCAAACTCCCGATAGATTTTCATAGTTTCCATCTGCAAAGTTGAGGCGTCATCCTTGTACTTCTCCCGGATACCCGTCAACTGCGGCTTGAGCGCCGCCATTTTCGCTTGCGAATGGAGCATTTTGTAGGTCAATGGGTACAGCAGCAATTTCACGATGAACGTCAGCAATAGAATCGCAATGCCTTGTGACCCAATCAAACCCATCAACCCGTTGAACAGCGGACGGATAACCCAGCGGTTGAAAGTGCCCATGATGCTCTGTCCGAACGGCACGATTTCCTCCAAATCAGCACCGTAGGTGCGCAGCGTCTCAAAATCCTTTGGCCCAAGGTACATTTCCATGGCAAAAGACTGGGCATCGGTGGGCAAGGTCAGTTCACTCCTCACAACTTTTAAGTTGGTGGTGCTGGGGTCAGTCACTAATTCCGTGGACATGGTACCGCCTGCAAACGGGGCATTCTTGGCCATCAGCACACTCGCAAAAAACTGGTTGGAGTGGGCTACCCACTTCATTTTTTCCTTCGATTTATCAATTTGGTCGTCCTTGGTACAGGAACAATAATCGTAGTCATCATCGGCGGGCTTGAAGTAAACGGAGGAATAGTTCACCTCGTATTTGTAGTTCTCTTCGAGGCGATCGAGGTAGTCCAGCCAATTCAGGCGGATGGGCGTCACAACGTTCAGGCCCTGGTGTCGGATGTCGTAGCTTACACCGTAGCCGTCTTTGGAATCGAGGGAATAGGTCTGCTCAAAGGCAGCGCCGTTGGCGCCAGTTGCGGTGAAAACGATACCGTTATCTCCCTTTTTTGTTGCTTGAAAAAATAAGCTGCTAGTATTCACAAACCCGGACGGCACGTTGGCCATCGGAATCAGGTACTCAAACTTGTTGTTCTCGTCCTCCAGCAATTTGAGCGGAAGTTTCGTGATTTTGTGCAAGGAATCTAGGTGTACCTTGAAGTGCTTTTTCAACTCCACTTCTTTGATTCGGCCACCCTTGTTCGTAAAAAGGATGCGCACCACGTCGTTTTCCAGCACCTCCATTTTTTCTGTACCAGCAGCTGCTGGTCCAAAAGCACCAAACTGCCCCGCCAATTTGCCCTGCTGCTCGGCCACCGCCTGTGAGTCTTGAACCGGGACATCATTGCCAATTGGAATCGTCTCCAATTTGGCGAGGCTGTCCGCACGGCGCTGTTCTATCTGCCGAAGCGAGTCCAAGCGGTGCTCCGTAATTTCCTTTATTTTCTTTTGTTCCGGCCCAATCACCAACTGCATGGTGATAAGCAAACCGAAAATCAAAACAAATCCAATAACCGTATTTCTGTCCATCAATATTGTTTTTTGCTGGCGCAATGTGGGGTTTCAGGTTTTGGGTTTCGGGTTTCAGGTAGCCCGTAGCTTCAAACCAAAATAACTGCCTTGCGCCAAAATGCGTGCAAAGGTAAAATTTTCCGGTTTGTGGTAGTACAGCTCTGGACGATTCGAGGCTTTTATTGGAAGAACGTGCCTAACTTGCCTCCAAAACGACGAGATGGACACCCTAGCGAAGCGACTCCAACACCATTTTACCGACCTATCCAACCACTTGCCGCCAGTTCCATCGGAGGTGGAGTGGCTGCTGCCCCTATCCAATTTGCCCGAATCCCTCCGTGTTTTTGAAGCTTTTCTGGAAAAATACTACGCCGATAACCGTCCAAGAACCCTAATTCTCGGCATCAATCCGGGACGGTTCGGGGCGGGCGTGACGAACGTGGCATTCACAGACCCAGTGCGGCTCGTCCAAGATTGCGGCATTGAAAACAGTTTTGAAAAAAAGGAAGAACTCTCGGCACAGTTCGTGTACAAAGTCGTTCATGCCTACGGTGGG
Source organism: Saprospiraceae bacterium (assembly GCA_021739645.1). Classification (GTDB taxonomy): domain Bacteria; phylum Bacteroidota; class Bacteroidia; order Chitinophagales; family Saprospiraceae; genus UBA6168. The sequence goes on from JAIPBL010000046.1 coordinate 6,137, forward strand.
GTGTCCGCTTTTTACGAGCATTTCTTCGTCAACTCCGTCGTGCCATTTGGTTTTGTAAAAAATGGCGTGAACTACAATTACTACGATGAAAAGCCCATGCAGGAAGCGATGAAGCCGCTCATCCGGCACCACCTTCGCAGCTTGTTGACACTTGGCATGAACTCCAAGGTTTGTTTTTGCCTCGGCGAGGGAAAGAATTTCAAGTTTCTTTCAAAATTCAACGAAAATGAGGGCTTTTTTGAAAAAATAGTGCCCCTCTCCCACCCCCGGTTCATCATGCAGTACCGCCGGAAACGGGTAGAGGAGTTTGTCGAAACTTACCTTTCGGCATTGAAAAATGGCTAGGGCTTCACCAATTCCAGCCTCGCCATGTAAAACCCATCAAACCCATGTTCCGATGGCAAGATTTTACGCTCTTCCAACATTTTGAATCCCGCATTTTCTGCTAAAAACTGCTCCACCTGCCGCTCGTTTTCCGAAGGAAAAATGCTGCACGTGGCATAAACCAACTGCCCGCCAGGGCGCAGTATTTTTGAGTAGCTCCGCAAAATTTCCGCCTGCGTTCCCCGCACTTTTTCCAAGAATTCGGGTGACAATTTCCACTTCGCATCGGGGTTTCGGCGAAGGGTGCCGAGGCCAGAACAAGGCACATCGAGCAACAAGCGGTCGGCTGTGCCATGCAGCCGCTTGATGGTTTTGGTGGACTCAATCGGGCGGCCCTGGATGATGTGAGCGCCATTCCGACGGGCACGTTTGCGCAGCTCCAACAATTTGAACGCCTCGGTGTCCAGTGCGATGATGCTGCCCTTGTTCTCCATCAAGGCGGCGAGGTGCAGCGTTTTGCCGCCAGCACCAGCGCAGGCGTCCACCACCCGCATGCCCGGTTCTGCTTGCAGAAATGGTGCGATACATTGCGACCCGGCATCTTGTACTTCAAAGAATCCTTTTAGAAAAACTTGGTTCTGGAAAATATTGCCCCGCTTTTTCAGCACCAATGCATCGGGAGCAAGGGGTGTTTCATCAGCATCCCAGCCTTCATTGAACATCATTCTTTTTAAATCCGACCGACTGGTTTTCAGCGTATTGGCCCTGATTACCACCGAGGCAGGGAAGTTTAGCGTCGAAATCTCAGCATCCCATTTTTCACCCAGCTCAGCTACCCCTTGTTCGTCGAGCCAATCGGGAATGGACTGGGTGGTCTTGCGGTCGGTGACCCATGAATCCCGTTGTTCCTGCACGTCCTTTTGGTTCAGGCCGGCGAACTCTGGAAAGTCGGGCAACTCAAATCCGAAGGTGGGAGAATGGAGGTTTTTGAGCAAAAGGTTCACCCCAACCAACCGGATAAAATTGGATTCCGTCAATTTTTCAATTTCCCATTTCCCCAATCCTCCAATCTCTTTTACCAGCCGCCACCAACGCACTATTTCATAGGTGTTTTCGGCAATGAAGGCACGGTCACGGCTGCCCCAGCGGGGGTCGGATTTGAGCAGGCGTTCGATGGCCTTATCGGCATACCAGCCGCTTTGGAATATCCCGGAAAGTGCGTTAGCCACGGCTTCGACGAGGGTGCGATGAATTTTCATGGGGCGAAGGTAAGCAGCAACGGTACGAGATGTTGCAGGAAGGCTGATTTTGACCAAAAACGTTTTTTTTAAAAATACCGAATATGCACCGCCTTTTCTACTTGTTGGTTGAAATCGTAGCCAAGCATTAGCTCAAAAGAGCCGCTGGTGGCCGATTTGAGTTTGCCGATTGGGTAGTCGTAAGACATGCCAATGCGGAGGCCGTTGTGGAAGTGGAGCGTCGTCCAAAGGTCAAAAGAATCAGGGCTGCTCTGCTTTGGGCCTTGGGTGTTGAAGGCAGCGAAGGCCGAGCGGAAGGATAGGCCCAGCCACAGTTTTTTCTGGAAAAACAACGAGGCATCCAGGTCGAAACTGGCTGGGGCGCCAATTTCCCGAACCAGGTTGCCCTGTCGGAAAAAATTATTGAAAAGCCCGACACTTTTCAGCAAAAAGGAAGGCCGGAAAACGAGGTTGTCGCCGTTGAGCGGAATGGCGCCACCTGTGGTCAGGTAGAAATGCCGTTGCACCCTCGCCCATTTCCGTATTTCGTCCCGTTCGGCGGCAGAGACCTGGCGGAGCGGGAAGTTGGCGAGGTGGGGCATGGAGGCACCAGCGTAAAAATGTGGGGTATAAAAAAACAGTCCTGCCCCAAAATCAGGCAAAAAAAGGCTGGGTGTCAAGGTGCCAAAAGCGTTGTCAAGTTCCTGTGGCTGCTGGAATTCCAGCTTGTTCCAATCAGCCTTCCAGTTCATCACTCCGGCTTGAAGACCGATGGAAAGCGTGCCTTTTCCAAAGTTTATCCGATAGGCATAAATCCCGTTCAGGTAAGTCGTTTTACGAGCGCCAGCACTGGCGTTTACGACATTGAGGCCGAGGCCCACCCGCTTGTTGAGGGTGCTGTGGATGGAAAAAGTCTGCGTCAAGGGCCGGCCCTGCCAGCCTGTTTTGTCGCCAAGAGCCGCCCATTGGTCACGGTACACAGCCACCGCCGACAGGTATTCTTTGCTGCCTGCATAGCCGGGATTGTACACTAGCGTGTTGAACATATAGTGGGTAAACTGCGGCTCCTGCTGTGCGTAAGTACGAGACTGGAACAGAAAAACCAACAGCATCACTCCCAGCAATTTACCAATCCGGCCAGCCACTGGTGGGTACAGCGGCAGCAAATTACCGAAAAAGGAAAATTTTCTGATTGGCTTCATTCAGCGGTCAGCATTTTGGAGGAATACGTTGGGTTCTCGCTTGTTACCTAGTTAGTGAGGGGAAATCTGTGCCGATATTTCGCAGCAGGGAATTAAGAAATGATGGATGGCCATTCCTCTATCCGAATTCAAAGTTGCCTTTGGCAAAAATGATGCCTTGCCGCCGCAATAGTTGTCAACTGCAAATAAGAAAGCTGGAATGCCGCCAAAAATGAATTGAGCGTTAATTTTCGGAACACAGCAGTTGAACAACAAGCAATTCCAACTTCATCTCCTATTTTTACCAAAAAAAAATGATGAATCAAATACGACATACCTCCTTACTTCTGATTTTTAGCCTTGCTGTTTTTCAAGTCCTTGCACAAAAAAACTTTCTCCAATCAGGCCCCATGCTCGGCTACACGGACATGTTCGAGACCATGATTTGGGCACAAACGACGACCGAGGCGAAGGTGCAAGTGGCCTACTGGCCAAAAGGCAAGCCCACCGAAAGGCACCTGACGAAAGTTTACAAAACACAAAAAGAGGACGGGTTCACTGCCCATTTAATCGCAGACGAGGTGCAGCCCGGCAATTGGTATGGGTATGAGCTACGCATCAACGACTTCCCGATAAAGCTGGATTATCCGACCGAATTCCAGACGCAAACACTTTGGCAATGGCGCTCCGACCCGCCTAGTTTCCGGTTGGCAGTAGGCAGTTGCGCCTATGTGAACGAGGAAGCTTACGACCGCCCCGGCACCCCTTATGGCGGTGATTATCAGATATTTACCTCCATCCATCGGCAGCGGCCAGACCTCATGCTCTGGCTCGGCGACAATACCTACTTGCGGGAACCGGACTGGAACACCCGTACCGGCTTTCTGCATCGAAATACCCATACCCGCTCGCTGCCAGAAATGCAGGCACTGCTCGCCAGCACGCACCATTACGCCATCTGGGACGACCACGACTACGGCCCCAACGACAGTGACCGTAGCTTCATCCACAAAGAAATGTCAACTGAAATCTTCAAGCTGTTTTGGGGAAACCCCACCTACGGCCTGCCCAACCAGGGGGGCATCACCAGCTTTTTCCAGTGGGCCGACGTGGACTTTTTCTTGCTCGACGACCGCTACTTCCGCACGCCGAACAACCGAAAATCGGGTAAAAAAACACTGCTGGGCGAGGTTCAAATGGAGTGGCTAATTGATGCGCTGAGCAAGAGCAACGCCCCTTTCAAAATAATTGCTGTGGGTGGGCAGGTGTTGACCACCTTCGTTGGGCACGAAACCTACGCCAATATTTGCCCGGAGGAACGGCTGGAATTGCTCCGCAAAATTGAGGAAGAAGGCATCAAAAACGTCGTTTTCCTGAGTGGTGACCGCCACCACACGGAGTTGAGTACGGTAAAAAATGGGGCAGGCAACATGATGTACGACCTCACTGTTTCGCCGCTGACTTCTGGCGTACACACCGGAGAAGAACGAAACCAACTCCGGGTGGATGGCACCTTGGTGCAGCAGAAAAACTTCGCAATCCTGGAATTCTCCGGTCCAAAGCAGGCAAGGGTTATGAAAATCAATATTTACGACTCCAACGGGAAGCAACTTTGGACACAAAGCCTTGTATCTGAATGAAACAATGCCGTATCCAACCGCAACCAAAAAAGAACTCCCGTACCTTCTTGCAAGGCCGGGAGCACAGAACTTATAAAAACAGCAGGATAATTCCATGCAAGGATGCATGGCAATGAGAAATGACTTTTTAGTTGGCAGTTCGTCAGTTGGCAGTTGGCAGTCAGGGCCGTGGTAGCAGTCCCTGAATGCAAACTGCCAACTGACGAACTGCCCGTCCTTGTTCAAACAAGTTTGTTTGAAAACAAACCCCTTCAAACGGCCAGATTTTTCCCTTAAAAATCACTGATTTTTCGCACGACCTTGTACAGCCGTGAGTGCACGTTTACCTCTTCGATGAAGGGGTCGTGCTCCAAGTGATTGGCGGAGATGAGCTTGAGGTGAGTGATGCGCCCACCATGATAAATCCGCTGGACATGCTTGACCCACATGGAGCCATTGTTCTTCACTGCGTAGATTTCATTGTCCTTCAATTGGTCCAGCCGCTCTACTTCCCGGCAAACGACGATGTCGTTGTCCATGATAACTGGCTCCATGGAGTTACCGTTGATTTGGAAGGCAACGAGGCCGCCGCCCTGCAAACCTGGCAAGGAAAACCAAGCACTTTCCTCCGTTGCAAAGCTACTCGTATCCACGGAACTACCAGCAAAAGCTGCCACTGTGGTGAATAGGATGTTCCCTTTGGCGGTAATAAACCCGGTCTCAGTGGTGCGCTTGGGCAGGTCAACACCGAAAGGCGTGCCAGTGCCGTCGAGCAGGAAGTCTTCATTGACGCCGTAGTCCCGGCAGAATTTTCGGGCTTGGGAGTAGCTGATGACCCGTTTGTCATCGCCAGTGAGGAAGGCACGGATGATGTGGCCGTAGCCCTTGTTCCCAAGAATCTTTTCGGCTACGTCTCCGATGCCCTTTCCGCTGCGGTCGTTCTTGACGATGGCACCACGGTCTTCGAGCATTTGAAAGACCCGGATAAAGCGGTCATTGAGTTCGAGGCGGTCTTCTCCTATCATGGCTTTCTAATTTTGAAGTTGAAACAATTAATCATTGATACAAAGGCAAAATTAAAACAATTTATTTTATCTCAAAACTTTTGTTTAAATATTTTGATTCTTTTTTAAAAAATTTTGCCCTCAATCCAATCCGCTTTCAACAGGCCGAAAACTTCCACATCATGGAAGCTGCCGTACATCTGGAGTGCTTTTCGGAGAATCCCTTCAGGGCTAAACCCAAGTCGAAGTGGCACTGCCCGACTCTTCTCGTTGGCTGGCAGTACCAGTATTTCCAACCGGTTCATGTTCTTTTTTTTGAACAAAAACTCAATGAATGCTGCGCAAGCGAGGGTCATGATGCCCTGTCCTTGGAGGTCTTCCCGAAGCCAGTAGCCGATTTCGCAGCGTCGGTGGTCTTTGTTGAAATGCACCACGCCCAGCGAGCCTGCCAGTTGCCCATTTAGCATAATAAAAGTAGTGAGGCGGCTGCCATCACTGTTTTGTTGCATACTTTCTTTGATAAACGTTTTTGTGTCGCTCAAAGAACGGGTTTCATCCACCCAAGGCAACCACTGCCGGAGATAGGCCCTGTTTTCCTCAATAGCCTGAAAAACGGCATTAGCCAATTCGTGTCGGGCGAGGTGGAGGCTCAGGCTGTCGTTTATTTGGATAAATGGCTTCATCTGAGATAAATATTTGAAAAATTTGAAGCAAAAAAATGACCGCTAATCTACAAATACACCTTTTCCATGCTTAAAATTTGAGAATTAAGGGGATTTTAAGGTACAAAATTGCACCACATTATACCTTTGCCCGTACCACTTTCCGAAAGCCTTTCATTCGCCAGCCTTGTTTCATACTACAACCACTAAGAATTCAACACGTAGGTCGTTATAGTTTAATGAACATGTCAGATTACTGGCATTTAAATCCTTTTTATGAAATTTAGAATCATTACATCCGCATTCCTGCTTCTGGCCAGCTTCGGAGTAGCACAATCCCAGCACTCCGTAGCGAAGCAGTGGAACGAAAAACTCCTAAAAGCCATCCAAGGCGACTTCGGCCGGCCTACCGTTCATGCCCGGAACCTCTTTCATACCTCGGTTGCGATGTACGATGCCTGGGCGGCTTATGACACCATCGCCACACCTTATTTATTAGGTAAAACAGTGGGAGACTTCACCTGCCCATTTGATGGAATTCCGGTGCCCGCTGATATTCAAGCCGCCCGCGATATGGCCGTTAGCTATGCGGCCTACCGGGTCATCAAGCACAGGTTCCAGAATTCACCTGGCAACAACAACCCAGCCTATTTCACCTCTCTGCAATTGGATTTCAAGATGCTTGAATTGGGCTACGACATCAACAACACTTCGACTGATTATTCGAACGGCGACCCAGCAGCACTGGGCAATTATATTGCGAGCCAAGTTATAGGCTTCGGCTTTCAGGATGGTGCCAACGAACCGTTCAACTATGCCAACTTATATTACCAACCCGTAAACCCACCACTGGTAACCAATAACCTTGGCAACCCCGACCTACTTGATTTCAACCGCTGGCAGCCGCTTACACTTGACATATTTATTGACCAAAACGGAATTCCAATTCCGTACAATACCCCACCCGCATTGTCGCCAGAATGGGGAGAAGTGGTGCCTTTTTCGATGGACGCCGACGATATGATCGTAAAACAACGGGATGGCCATGACTGGAAAATTTACCATGACCCCGGTGCGCCTCCTCACCTCGACATCAACGATTCGCTGTCCTCAGCGGAATACAAATGGAATTTCGAACTGGTATCCGCCTGGTCAAGCCACCTTACACCGGACGACAATGTTGTCTGGGACATCTCACCAGGGTCCATTGGCAACATCCAAAACTACCCGACCAATTTTGACGAATACCAAACTTTCTATGATTTCCAAAACGGCGGTTCGCCCAACCCTGGCTATGCCATGAACCCAAAAACTGGCCAACCCTACGACCCGCAGTACGTCACACTTGGTGACTACGCCCGGGTACTGGCCGAGTTTTGGGCTGATGGCCCGAACTCAAACACCCCTCCCGGCCATTGGAACGAAATACTGAACTACGTGACCAGTCGCCCCGATTTTGTGAGAAAGTTCCGTGGAGTAGGAGAGGAAATGGATCCGTTAAAATTTGACGTGATGGCTTATTTCATGCTGAATGGTGCGCTGCACGATGCAGCAGTTACGGCTTGGGGCATCAAGGGATTTTACGATGGCATCCGCCCAATCTCGGCCATTCGGGGCATGGCCGAAAAAGGCCAGAGCAGTGACCCCAACCTGCCCAACTACAACCCACTGGGCTTGCAACTCGTACCCGGCCTCATTGAAATGGTGGAGATGGGCGACCCCCTCGCTGGCATGAGCAACGAGTATGTGGGTGAAGTGAAAATTTTGGCATGGCGCGGCCCCGATTACATTGGTGACCCCGCTACCACTGATGCCGGAGTGGATTGGATATTGGCAAAAAACTGGTGGCCCTACCAGCGCCCGACCTTCGTTTCCCCACCATTTCAGGGGTATATTTCTGGCCACTCCACTTACTCCCGCACAGCAGCTGAAGTAATGACCGCACTCACTGGCGACCCGTATTTCCCTGGCGGAATGGGCGAATTCCAGTGCCCAAAGAACGAGTTCCTTGTTTTCGAAGATGGCCCAAGCCAAAGCCTAACACTCCAGTGGGCTACCTACCGTGACGCCTCCGACCAGTGCAGCCTCTCCCGTATCTGGGGCGGTATCCACCCACCTTTCGACGATATTCCAGGCCGATTGATTGGGATGGAAATTGCCGCCAAAGCGGTGCCCTTTGCCGAATCTTTCTTCTTCAAGGACGAAGACGGTGATGGTTTTCTCAACTATGTGGACTGCAATGACCATGACGCATCCATCAACCCAGATGCCACCGAAATCTGCGATGGGGTGGACAACGAATGCAACGGCTTGGTTGATGATGGACTGGTTTTTATCTACTACTACCTGGACAGCGATGGGGACGGGTTTGGTGATGCCACCTCCCTTTTAAGCTCCTGCGCGGCAAGCACCCCAACCGATTATGTGACTGACAACACCGATTGCGACGACACCAATGCCGCCATCAACCCTGCCACCGCCGAAATCTGCGACGGCATCGACAACGACTGCACTGGCCTTGCTGATGATGGCCTGGTATTTTATCCTTACTTCCTCGATAATGACAACGATGGCTATGGTGACACAGCTACTTATGTCATCGTTTGTGAGGCAACGCCGCCAACTGGTTACGCAATTCTCAACGGTGACTGTGACGAAAACAATGCCGCCATCAACCCAGGTGCAGCTGAGGTCTGCGACAATATTGATAACGACTGTGATGGGCTATTAAACAATGGCCTCCTATTATTTCCATATTTTTTAGATAGCGACGGCGACGGATTTGGTGATGTGAATAATACAACTACCATAGTGACATGTGAAACATCGCCACCGAGCGGTTATGTAACAAACAATGGGGATTGCGACGACACAAACGCCGCCGTAAATCCAGACGCCACTGAAATCATGGACGGCATTGACAACGACTGCGACGGTGAGGTGGACGAGGTAAGTGCGACCACTGATGTTGCGAAGAAAAACTGGAAACTCTTTCCGAACCCGACTACTGGGAGCCTGAACATTCAGTTTGAATTCGTTGGCCAACTCAATGTCCAGATATTCCGCACCGATGGGGGCCGCCAACTTTCTCAAACCCTCGACTTCACCGGAGGCACAGCCAATCTAAGCATTGCTGACATGCCACAAGGTGTGTACCTGCTGATGGCAACCGACGCACAGGGCAACCGCCGAATCATGGAGCGGGTGGTGAAGATGTAACCCTTAGCTTCGCAATTTTGAGCATAAAAAAACGGGAGGTGGCAATTACCGCTTCCCGTTTTTATTTGAATTCATTGCTTTTTTCCTACCCAACTTTCACCAACCTTACCACAGTATCTATTTTGCCCGCCGTAAGGTGTAGGATATAGACACCTGAACCCCACAGTTTTATATCAACCTTGGCGGGTGTGTAATAGCCAAAATCGGGATAGTTCTGCGCAAAGACCAACCTGCCTGCAGCATCGTAAACTACCAGTTTTAATTCGGTTGGCTGAGCCCAGAATGTTTGGTTAGCCTTAACAGTGACAATACCAGTGGCCAATGTAGGCATCACAATTAGCCTATCCTTCTCGTCTGGTGAAAATACTCCTACCGAAGTCAAATCGCCGCAGTTGGCAATATTGGGAAAATCGTCAAGCGAAACCTCCGAGACGCCGGGAGCAATGGCGCCCTTCACCAAGCCATTTTCGATGGCCAAAAAAGAAACAGCGCATTCTGACAAGGCGAGGGTATCGCCAGTTTTATATGCTGCGATGATGTATTCCTTGTCAACGCTCAAGTAGGCACTAGCAAAAAGCACACAATTCGCCCCATTTCCGTCCTCGATAAATAGGGAATGGCCAATCATGTTTTCGCCCGAATAGGTTTGGCTTACAAACACTTGCAAGCCGTTGCCCAAGTTGGCAGTAACTTTTACCCGGTAAACGGACAGATAGTCCAACACTTGTCCATTGTTCTGATAGGTGATTGCTTCGCAAAAAGTCGGGATAAAATCGCAATCACAAGCTTGGGCTTTTTGTGAAAAGCCAAAGAGCAGAAGGAAGGCGGTGGTAACGATTGTTTTCATAAAAATTCATTTGCCTCATAGACAGCAGGATGGCTGGATAAAGTTGGGTCAAATTGTTTTAGCGCAAAATCAGCACCCGCTGGCTGCCCACCAACTGCCCATTTTCCAAAAACAAACTAACAGCGTACATGCCTTGCGGTAGGGCGGTGAGACTGATTTTTTCCGAAGGGAAAGCCAGTGTTTTATCCAAAATAACCCGCCCAGAGAAATCCGTTAACCGTAGCCGAGTGGCATCAGGGAACGATTTTTCGATGGTAACAAAATCGCCAGTCGGATTCGGAAACACCTGAAAATCAAGCGATTGAGTTGGGTCTGTTACGAATGAAACAAACGTATGCGTTTCACAATCCAAGTAATGCTCCGTATGGCTGGCCGTATCAATGACCATGTTTTCATCGCCCGCTTGGTAACCGGTATAGGAAAAATAGAACAGCATCATTTCGTCCGTGGTGGCTTCGCCAACGCTCACGGTTTGGGGCGGCGAGTTGGGGTTGTCAGGGTTGTTGGCCGTATTGTCGTAGGTGGCAAAGCCGTAGAGCTTGGTCAGCGCCGGGATTTTAATTGGTTTTTGAAAACGGTAGCTGCCCTGCCAATGGAAATCCCAATCCGGGATATCAATCATCGGAATGGTATCGCCTTGGAAGGTGACGCCAAACGCCTTCATGCTGGTGCAAATCAAGTGGGCGTGCGGCGCAATGGCCAGCAGCGTTACCGGCACAAGTATGGTGTATTGTTCCTGAAAGGTTTTTACCTGATTGGCGGGGATGGTGAGCGGCCCATTGGTCATCGAAATCGCATGGTTGAGCACTGGCGCAATTGACACTTCCCGCAGACTTCCATCTGAAAGCTGGAAATTGATGCGGGTGCTGTCAACCTCGCCTGCCCCATCCACCGGGTAGTGGATTTGCACAACAATTGCGGTGTTTTGGGGCAAATGCAGCCCCATGTTCGTCGGGTAAAACTCGGCCTTGCTCCCCGGCACCCAAGCCCCGATGAGCTTTGCTCCGAATACGCCAACGCCGCCAAAAGCCGTGTAGCCGGGCAGTGGGTCGGCGGCGTCCTGTGCCAGTGCTTGGCCGGTGCTGTCCTGGTAAACGAGCACGTGGTGTACCACGCTGCGGTTGCCGGGGATGACTTCCAGGCCTGTGATGTAGCGGCTGCCAGGCAAGGTGGCCGGAATGGCAAAGACCCGGTAGAGGTCGTTTTGCAAAACATCGGGAATATGATAAGTAGGGATTTGCACGCTGAGGTCAGGGTTTTGGATTTCCTCGATTCCGTTGTAAACGGGCGGTGGAGGTGCATTGCCCGCGAAACCCTCCGGTGCGCCGTTGTTCACCCAAGCATTAATCAGGAGTACCTCCTCGTCGGTGAGCAGTCGTTTGCCTGCATGTTCGCCGAAGCCAGGTTCGGCCTTCCAAGGTGGCATTTCCCGGCTTGTGACAGCGCCCTGGATGCCGTAACGGGCATCATAAGCCTCAGCGTAGTTCATCAATGAGAACGGGGCGATGTTACCGGGACTGTGACAATTGGAACAGTGGGAATAGACGATACAGGCCACATCGTCGGCCCAGGTTTGGGAAAAGAGATTGGCGCTTAGCAATAATAAGGATGGTAGTAACAGTCTTTTTAACATACAAAGGTTGTTTGATTTTGAAAAGTGGGACGTGCCTTCTAATGGAAGGTTTAATCAAAGAAACGAAAGAAAGTTCGGGGAGGCAAGGCTTTTCAACGAATGGTGGGTGGTGGCGCACGAACTGCTTGTTGGGAAAATGTTCACCTTTTTTGTATTGAGAGAAATAATTAGATTTGTGGAAAATTCAATCGATATGAGTGCATTGGAAATCAGGGGCGCATTTATCAGCCTCTTGGCAGAAGTGGAAGACGAGGCATTGCTCCGAAAAATGCTGGAGAAATGCGTGGAATTGGTGAAGAAAGTAGACCCACTTGACGACCTGCCGTCGGCCGTAATCGCAGCCTTGGAAGTGGCCGAACTGGATGACGACTTGAGCGACGTAATCCCCAATGAAGAAGCTTTCAAAACCTTCCGGGCATGGCGAAAACAGTAGTTTGGAAACGGATAGCCAACCAACAAATTCTCGAAATAGAAGCCTACCTGCTTGAAAACTTCTCCGCCCAAGCGGTAGATAAATTCTTGGGCAAACTTTACCAAAAATTGGAAATGCTGGAGCGTTTTCCTGAAAGTGGCCAGCGCACCCGCCTCACTACCATCAGAAGGCTTCGCATCAACCGCTTAATCAGCTTGTTTTACCGGATTCAAGGGGATTATATCGTCATACACTTTGTTTGGAACAACCGCCAAGACCCGGCGAAGAACCCATATTTATAAAGCATTCATCATTTGACCATTAAGTAAGGGTTGGTAATGCCTCTAATTTCCAATTTGAGGCATTACCTTTTCACAGTCTCCACCTTCTCCCCTCCTCCAACAAGCTCAACAGCCCATCGCTGATAGCGTTGCGCTCCCTAGTATAGTTTTCAGGTGATGATATACTTTTACGCCTATCTTCCTCCAACTTGTTCAGCCGCCCACTGAAATGCACCGCCTCGTTCCGTACCTCCTCCACACCCAGCAGCACGTCAATGGCGCTCCGCAAATCGCCATCTTCAATGAATTTCTTTGTCGCAGACACATGGCTCGACAGCGTATCGAACACCCCTTCCAGCAGTTGGTGGACGGACACGAGTTCCAGTTCATCGCCTTTCAGGCATTGGGCGGGCGCATTAGAGCGGGCCAGTGTTTCCATGTCTTTTACCCTAAATAAAGAAGGTTTGTCGCTCCCCGAACACCGCTTGCAATTGCATGGTATCTTCTCTTTCAGTTTGGGCTTGAGGCCTCTAAACCACTCGTGTACTGCCCCCAGTTCGTCCCGAATGTCGAGCAGGCGGCGCTTGCGGTCGGGGCCGTGCAGCCGGATGTTAATGGCGTGCTCCACCTGGCTTTCCGTCACCTCGGCCACCGTGTCGCCCCACTGAAGGGTGACGCCGCTGCGCCAAACATAGTCGCCCTTCACATGGCTGCCCATGCGGGCGATGAAGCGGGTGAGGATGCCCCTCGGCATGAACTGGTACTCGTACCGGTAGCGCAGCAGTTCGGCCTTGGGGAAATGGGGGTCTTCGTTGCGCTCCACGGGCAGCATCTGCGGCGCCACGTACTCCTCGCTGCCCCGCACCCGGTAGCAAAGCTCGAACTCCGTCATCAGTTCCCGCAGTTGCAGCAGCTTGCCCTTGTACTTGGGGTCGCCCCATACCAGCGCCAGTTCCTCCTTCGTGAAGCGCCCCTTCCTGTGGCGCACGGCATCGGCGTCCAGCACCTTGTACACAGCATCGAGGCACCAGTTGGGGTTGAGGATGACGAGGTCTTCCAGCCCCGGCAGTTCTGGATAAAACAGCAGGACGCCGAGGTTGTGCAGGGTTTTGCAGACGACCTTGGCGCTGTCCTCGCCCTGTACATCGTGGCGCTCGCAGATTTCCCGGAAGCGGTCGAAGGAGATGGTGTTCTTCGACTGCTCGGCCTTTAGGTCTTGGCGCACTTTCAGCCAATTGCTCAGAATGGGCTTGCCCATCGCCTCCAAGTTGCAAAAATGCCGCTCGATGGTGCTGCGCATGAGCCGTAGCCGGTCGAGGTTGCCGTCGGCAAAGTCAACATCCAAGGGCGTCTTGACGATTTGCGGGAAGTTCCCGAACAGTTCCTCGTCCGGCGAAATCTGCCGCAGCGCCCCGTTTTTCTCATTGAAAACCAGCAGGATAGGACAGCCGCTTCCCGCCCGGATGGCGATGACGTTGAGCCAATAATAAAAATCGGTGTCGCCCTTCCGGTTGTCGTTCAGCAGCACATAGAGCGTATCCGGCGAAAGGAAAAACTGGTGGGTGTCCTTGTAGATTTCTTGGCCGCCGAAGTCCCAGACATGCGCAGTGACGGCTTGCTGTTCGGCCTTCACCTTGCCCTCGAAGGGCCATTGCCAGACTTCGATGCCTTCGGTCCTTGTGTTTTTGTCTGGCACCGGGTAGTCTTCGTTTTTCAGCTTGTTGATAAGAGTGGTCTTGCCCGATTCACCTGCGCCTACGATGACGATTTTGGCTTCGAGGAGGCGGTCGCTTCGCTGTTTTTTGGCTTCCCGGAACCAGGTGCGGGTGGCTTCCATGCCTTGGGAGAGTATGGTGAGGGGCGGGGATTGGATGGGGTTGTCGGTGAGCCAAATGGTATTGTCGGACTACCCTTCATATTTAATATCAATCCGACTGATATCTTCAAAATCGAAAAGCCATTCCGGCAGGGCGTCTAGTTGGTTGCTGGACAAATTTAGCGTTTGCAGGTTTTTCAATTCCCGCAAACCTTCCGGCAGGGCGCTCAGGTGGTTGCCTGTCAAATCAAGCCATTCCAGGTTTTTCAATTCCCGCAACCATTCCGGCAGAGTGCTCAACTTGACATAGGACAAATAAAGTACATGCAGGTTTTTCAGTTCTCGCAACCAGTCCGGCAGGGTGCTCAACTTGATAAAGGACAAATGCAGTTCATGCAGGTTTTTTAGTTCCTGCAACCAGTCCGGCAGGGCGCTCAGTTGGTTGTTGGACAAAATCAGCGTTTGCAGGTTTTTAAGTTCCTGCAACCAGTCCGGCAGGGTGTTTAGTTGGTTGTTGTACAACAACAGCGTTTGCAGGTTTTTCAATTCCCTGATTTCTGCTGGCACGGTCGTGAGGCCCAGGCCAGAGAGGTCTAAGCTTTCTTTTTCTTTTGAGAAAACCCCTCCTTTCGCATCCTTTATTCTGTTAAGTGCTTCTTGATAATTTTTGTCCATCATGATTTGGTATTTGGTATGACAACTGCCACAAATCTCTAAAAATCCTATAAACTACCAGCATCAAAACAAGCTGCCAGCACCAAGCAGCAGCAGGAGGTTACGCAGCCCCAGGCTATCGCCTCGAAATGGCGGCCTGAGCGTCAGGGTTTTTCCCACGAGGAGGATGGAACACGGATTAGACTGATTGGACTGATTTACACGGATTAAAACTGATTAAACCCGTGTAAACCAGTCCAATCATTCTAATCCGTGTTCCATCCTCCTCGCGTGTTATGCAAAGTTGGCGACCGTCGAAACGCTGGGCTTTTCAATCCCTTCGGGCTTAGAAATCCCGCTGGCACGAGAACTCGCAAAACTGTCGGGAAGATATTGCGTCCACACCGCCCACACTCCTTACCTTCGCCCCAAACAACCACCACATGCACAAACTTACCGTCACCTTCATATTTTGTCTTTTCGCTGCCGCAACATTTGCGCAGCAAAAACCAACCCCCATCCACTTCGAAGCCGATGCTCCCGCCTGGGCGCAAATGCTCCTCGAAGAACACCCCAACGTCCGGGAAATCCAGGCCGCCTACACCGCCTATTACGACGAGCACGCTTTTGTAAAAAACAGCTACACCCAGTTCTACAAGCGCTGGATGCAGTGGGCAAGGCCGTTTGCACAGGCAGATGGGACGATTGCTGATTCAGGATTGCGGAATGCGGATTCCGAGCGCAGCACGGCCCCCAATCGTAAATCGTCAATCGTAAATCGTCAATCAACATGGTCTTTCAACGGCCCCAAAGTCCACTTCTTCCCCGACGCCTCCGCACAGTCCGTTGACCACACCAATATTTACAGCTTCGACATCTACGCCGCCGACCCGAATATCCTCTACGCTGGCGGCGAAGCGGGCGGCATGTGGAAGACCACCGACAAGGGCCTGAACTGGACGCTGCTCACCGCCGACGTGCTGCACGGCGCATTCGGTGCGGTGAAAATCAATCCGCAAAACTCGGAGGTGGTCTATGCCGGCACACATGGCAAGCTGATAAAAACCACCGACAGCGGTGCAACTTGGGCCACTGTTTACACGGAAACCAGCTTTTGGGCAAACGAGATTTACGTCCATGAGGGCAACCCCGACATCGTGCTTTGCGCCAGCGAAAAAGGCCTGCTTCGCAGTGTGGACGCTGGGGCAACCTGGGTGAAACTTTGGAACACCAACACCTGGGGCGTGAAGCCCAAGCCCAACGACCCGAACACCGCCTGGGCCATCCGTGACAACGGCGCAAGCTCCGATTTCATGATTTCCACCGACGGCGGCGGCAGCTTCACCGCCTCCAACAACGGCTGGTGGCAGCCCACCGGAAACCGCCAAGTAACGGGCGCCATTATCGCCCCATGCCCCTCGAACCCGACCAAGATTTACGCCTTCCTCAGCGGCGAGGGCGACGGGCTGGGCGGCTACATTGGCGTTTACAAAAGCACGGACGGCGGCGCTACTTGGGCAAACACCCACCCCAACAATTCCATCGGGATGCCCTATTCCATCCCCAACCACACGAACTTGATGGACGCCAACGGCGTGGACTGGTTTCACCAAGGTTTCTACGACCAGGCCATCGTGGTCAACCCGCTGAACGACAACCAAATCATCACAGGCGGCTGCTCCTGGTTCCGCAGCAACGACGGTGGGGCGACATGGGGCGGCTACGGCGGCTATGTGGGCGGCACGGGCATCACCGGCGACCGCCACCCCGACATCCAGTGGGCGGCTGCCGTCGGCAACGAACTTTGGATTGCCTCGGACGGTGGCTTGGTTTACTCCACCAATTTTGGGCAGAGCGTGGAGGGGCGAAACAACGGCATCAGCGGGGCGGCGCTCTGGGGCTTCGACAGCGGCTGGAACGAGGACATCCTCGTGGGCGGGCGCTACCACAACGGCAACATGGCTTACCACGAAAGTTTTCCCGCAGGGAGCTACTACGCCATCGGCGGAGCGGAGGCAGCAACTGGCTACGTGAACCCCGGCCCGGAACGCAAAATTTACCACTCCGACATCGGCGGCGACATCATCAAACCGGGCTTCGGAAACGGGCTGGGCGGCTTCCCCGTGGGCACGTGGCCCAACGAAAGCTATGCCTACTACGCCAATTCCGAGATGGAGTGGCACCCGAACTGCTGGAACATCGTTTACCTCGGAAAGGAAGACAAACTCTGGAAAAGCACCGATGGCGGAACGACCTTCACCGTCCTCTACGACTTCCCCGGCGGCGATACCCGCAAGGTTTACGAAATTGAAATCTACCGGAACGACCCGAACCGTATGTACGTCTCGCAGTTCAATGGCACGGACGACGTGGTGTTCCGCAGCTACGACGCCGGGGAGACCTGGCAGATTTGCGCAGCACTCCCGCTGCCCAACAACAACGACCGCATCAAAATGGCTGTCAGTGCCGAAAACCCCGATGTGCTCTGGATTTCCTTGAGCTACGGCTCCAACGGGAAGAAGGTTTACAAGACCACGGACGCCGGGATTTCTTGGCAAAACATGACGACGAGCGCCCTCGACAACGCCACCGTAACTTGCATCCTGGCACAGTACGGCACGGACGGCGGCGTCTATGTTGGGACAACAAAAGGCATTTTTTACCGCAACAATTCGATGAGTGACTGGCAGGCGTACACCGATGGCCTGCCCATCAGTTTGGAACCAAACAAGATGAAGCCGTTTTACAAAAAAAGCCTGATTCGCATGGCTGCCTGGAACGGCGGCGTCTGGGAAGCACCGCTTTTCGAGCCGAGCGCCACGGAGCCGCTGGCGATGGTGGACAAGCTGACAAGCTTCTGCCCGACCGATACTTTTTACTTCGATGACCACTCCGTGGTCATGCACGACAATGTTTCTTGGAGTTGGCAATTCGCTGACGCTCAAGCGGTTATTGGTGAAAACACGAGGACGCCACGGGTCGTGTTCAACTCGGCTGGCGACAAATTGGCCGTGATGACGATGACCACGCCACAGGGCGTTTTCACCGACAGCCTCACGGTCCATGTCGGCGACGAATGCACCAGCCTGCTGCCGGAGGCACTGCCCGGCAACGCCCTCAGCCTCGACGGCAGCGGCGACTACGCCACCTTGAGCCAACCGTTCAACCTGAACTCGAACACCGCCACCATCACAGCCTGGATAAAGCCCATTGGCGACCAAAGCGATTGGGCGGGTGTGGCGCTGGTGCGGGGAGGAAGCACCACGGCGGGCCTCCATTTCGGAGAAAACAACCAGCTGCGCTACATGTGGAACGACCAAAACTGGTGGTGGAACACGGGCGTTTTCCCGCCGCTGGGCGAGTGGAGCCACGTGGCGCTGGTCATCGAGCCGAGCAAGGCGACCATTTACCTGAACGGAATGCCAACCTCCCTGAACACCACCCACGGCATCGAGGAATTCGACTCGCCGTTGGTGCTCGGCACCGACCCGAATTACAACAACCGCTATTTCAAGGGCGACATGGACGAGGTCTGTTTTTACGATAAAGCATTGACACAGAACCAGATACGGGAAGAAATGCACCTGACCCGCACCCACACGGACACCGATGGTTTGCGCAGCTACCTACAGTTCAACGAGGCGGACGGGCCAGCATTCGACCGGGTAGGGCTGGGCTTTGCCAGCTTCGGCGGGGATGCGCACCGCATCGTTTCGACGGTGGCGGTGGGGCCTGGCGTGAGCAGCCGCAAGTTTGTAACGGCCAGCGGACTGCTTGTTTTTGGGGAAACAGGCGTGACGACCACTTTCCCCGTCAACGGAAGTGTACCAGAGGGAGAAGTCGTGGTAACCCGAATCGACATTGCTCCCGACCAATCCCCTGCGGCGGACAGCATCAGCCGCTCGTATTGGGTGCTACACAATTTTGACGAAAACTTTTACTTCGATGAATTGGATGCCATCCAGTTTGACAAAATCGGCGAGGTGCCTGTGGGCAATGTTGCGCAGCAATACCAACTGTACGCCCGCCCCCCACGTGGGGAAGGCGATACTTGGCAGCCACTTGATTTGGGGGACGGCCTGACGCCGGGCACAGACGGCTCCGTTGTTTTCAGCGATGGAAACGGTGTGGGGGAGCCTGCCCAGTTCATCATCGCTCGTCCGATGGGGACGGCGGCGCAACAGCCCGCCACGTTGCAATCGATGGTCAATGTTTCGCCGAATCCGGTGGCATCAAATGGTGTTTTGAACATCAGCACCAACCTCGTTGGCAAGGTGAAATTTAAACTATTTGACGAAAAAGGCCGGGGCGTCCGGGTGACAGTTTTTGAACGGAATGGGACGCTGTCGCTCAATGGACTGGCCGCTGGCATTTACGCTTATTCCATTGAAAACGAGACGATTATGAAATTTGGGAAGGTGGTGGTGCAGTAGGCATCTAAACATCGTCTTTTTGTAAAAACCAGTTTAACAGACTACATTTGTTGACACTTGAACAAACCAAGAACTGCAAGCAATGAAACTTTTCAGGGCAATCAGCCTGGCAGAATACCATGATTTATTTTCATCCGAAGCATTTCGGGCTGGAAAAAACTCAATGGAAGGAAAATGGTTTGCAGAACGATTGGAAGATGCCATCGCTTGGGGCAAGTTGTTGGAGCCTGATGCCCATTTTTATCTAGTTGAAGTGGAAGTGGATTCAGCAATTTCTGATGGATTCTTTAGAATTGAACATTTGGACGGCATCGGCCCGGCGAGGTATGCAGATTGCATTGACCTATCTTCATCAACGATTATCAGCTTCTCAAAAATTACTTGACCATGAAAAAGGTTTTTGTAAAAATAACATGGAAATCTGCGGAATTAGGTGGCAGGAGAGCCGCCCCGGAAGGTGCGTCGTATGTTGCAGTCATTCGATTCAAAGGACAGTCAGAAGCCGATTGGAAAAAAAATGCCTGGAGCCTGCGCCTTGAATTCCTTGACACGGAAGAAAATAAGCGAAGTAATACTTGCTACGCATTTGCAGGGTTTTTATCAGATACTGCACCAAGTGAACTGCTGACTCCTGATGCTGAGTTCGAGTTGTATGAAGGTAATCGGTCTGTAGCCGAAGTGCAGGTTCTCCTCTCCAATCGCCTAATTGACCAGTTGGTAGCCCATGCTGCATAATTCCAGCATCAAGGCAATTTACCGTTCACCATTCAATTGAAAACGAGTCACTTATGAAATTTGGGAAGGTGGTGGTGCAGTAGGCATTCTATTCAATGCCAATCGAAAAACGGGCATCAGGCCGATGTAAATAAGCACACCAACAGGCAGTGCCAATAAGCTCCATCCCAACACTGCGACCAAATTAGAGGTGCCAAGGTCCACCAGCGCCGCCGTAAAGTTTTTTGCGAACGCATCGGCCATGGCATCCAGCGAGAAATTGGCGGGGGCAACGCCCGTCAGCCACTCCCCTACCCGCACGAATGGGACGAGCAGCACGATTTGCAGGGGATAAATCAGGTAGCTCACGGCCAGCATCAGCGGCAGGTTCAGCTTCCAGCGGACGGAGATAGCGCCCATCATCAGTGTGGTAACACCCAGCATGGGAAACACGCCAAGTATCAGCCCTACGGAGGAACTGGCAGCAAGTGCTTTGGGAGTGGCTCCTTGCTTGAGGAAACCTTTGAATTTTTCTAAAAATGACATTCGACGCATGGAAGTGGTTGGTACAGGGGATAGGGTACAGCAAAGAACTTTAGTGGGCTACAAAAGTTGTCCAACTGGCAAATTAAACTCCAAACTCTGCGGGAAACTGAATCCTTATCCTTTACCCGGCGCAAAAATAGACTTGTCTGCGCTTTGTGCAAGCCATTATTAAAATTCAATTATCAGGCAACCTTCGTTCGGAGTTCAACGAATTACCACTTGAGTTTGCTATAATTCCCCGAAGCGTACAATAAACCTTTCTCGTTCAGGGAGAATATCTTCCAGTTTGATAAAAATCAACCACTAAACCCAAATGATAAGTATTTAAAAAATGTATTTTTCGGCTCGAAATATTATCTGGATATGTCCCAACTGGCTCACAGAATCTACATTACCACGCTATCAAGTATTGTCATCCTGACGTTTTTTATCCTCTTGTTCAAGGGGGTTCCCTATTACAGCACCTCCATCGAGGAGCGGTTTTACCACCCCGACCATAATCTTTTCAAGCCGAGCGGCATGTTCGGCCACGGGCTGGGCATCGTCGGTACGCTGCTGATTATTATTGGCGTTTTTGGCTATCAAGCCCGTAAAAAATTCAAATCCTGGGCACGGTTGGGGCGGTTGAAATACTGGCTGGAGTTCCATATTTTCCTGTGCAGCTTGGGGCCTGTGATGATTCTTTTTCACACGGCGTTCAAGTTTGGTGGCATCGTGTCCATCAGTTTTTGGAGCATGGTGGCGGTAGTGGCGAGCGGCATCATCGGGCGGTTTATTTATGTGCAAATTCCCCGGACAATTAGTGGGCGAGAACTGAGTATGAACGAGGTGAAAGCCATGAAAGCCGACCTCGGTGAACTGCTGAAGGGGCAATACCGTTTGAATGAAGAAAGCTACAAGTTGGTGTTGGAGGCAGTTGACGTCAACCGCCAAAAATTTGGGACAAACCTGTTTTCGAGTATGTTCAACAAATATTTGGAAGACAAAAAGACCCTCCGCCAAGTAAAAACCACCCTTCGGAAAAACGGCGTGGCCGGTTCTGATGTGCGTAAAGTATCCAAGCTGGTGAACAACGAACTGACCCTCAACAACCGCATCGAACGACTGGCAACCATGCAAAAACTGTTCAAATACTGGCACGTGGCGCATCTGCCTTTTGCCCTGATAATGTTGGTCATCATGGTCATCCACGTTGGCATCACCCTAGCGATGGGAGCAAGGTGGGTGTTTTGATTTACGATTGCAGGATTTACGATTTACGATTAAAGTCACGGTAGTAAGACATGGGAAATGACTAGCCCATTCAAAGTATCTAAAAGATGTTGTTCGAAGAAATCATCATATACGGTTCGGTACTGCTGCTGGTCTTGGTAGTCCTCTGGTTTTATATCAGGCTCCAAAAAAAGACCTCGAAAAAAACTGCCGAAAAGATTGAAATCGCCAAGCAGGTCGGCCTTCACGAGCCAGTCTCGCTGCACCCTGTCATTGACCTGGGCACTTGCATCAAAAGCGGTGCCTGCGTGGAAGCCTGCCCGGAAAAGGACATCATCGGCATCGTGCATGGTCGGGCCAGTTTGGTGAATGCGGCAGAGTGCGTGGGCCATGGTGCTTGTTTTCACGCCTGCCCGGTGGAGGCAATTTCATTGGTCATCGGCACGGAGAAGCGGGGCGTGGACTTGCCGCACGTCAGCGAAAACTTCGAGACGAATGTTCCGGGCATTTATATCGCCGGGGAGTTGGGCGGCATGGGTTTGATAAAAAACAGCGTGGAGCAGGGCGAGCAGGCCATGAACAGCATTGCCCAAACTTTGACCAAAAAAGGCGGCGACCCCACAGGGGCAGTCACTTACGATGTGGTCATCATCGGTGCAGGCCCGGCGGGCATTTCCGCTTCGTTGACGGCAAAGCGGCATGGCCTGAACTTCCTCACCGTGGAGCAGGATTCGCTGGGTGGAACGGTGTTCAATTTCCCCCGTTCCAAAATCGTGATGACGGCGCCCGTGGAGTTGCCGCTGCACGGCAAAGTAAAACTGTTTGATACCAGCAAAAAGGAACTGCTCGATTTGTGGAACGAGGCATTGTCGAAAAACGGCATTACCATCCGGGAGCACACGAAGGTGGAAGGCATCCAGATGGATGGTGATATTTTCAGAGTGATGACGGCCAAAGGCGAGGAGTTCAAGACCAAAAACGTGCTGCTCGCCATCGGTCGCAGGGGCAGTCCACGTAAGCTCGGCGTACCCGGCGAGGGGCTGGAGAAAGTGGCATACCGCCTGCTCGAACCGGAGTTGGTCATCGGCAAAAACGTGGTGGTGGTGGGCGGCGGCGACTCGGCCATCGAGGCGGCGCTATCACTGGTGGTGCAAAACAGCGTGGTGCTCAGTTACCGCAGCGATGCTTTCAGCCGGGTGAAACCGAAGAACCGGGAGAAGCTGGAAGCCGCCATTGCCGCTGGCAAAATAGACGTAAAACTGAAGTCGAACGTCGTGAAAATAGACAAGGAACTGGTGGAACTGGCGGAAACCGGTGGCACACAGGCACTAAAAAACGACCTGGTGTACATCTTCGCCGGGGGCGAACTGCCGACACAGTTTTTGCAAAAGACGGGAGTGGAGATTAAGAAACGGTTTGGATATACGGTGAAGAAGCACCGGTGAGGGCGCCACCCCCTGCCCCCACAAGGGGGTTTGTGGGGTGCTGGGGGCAAATTTCGTTCATTGAAGCTTGCGACTTGATATTTTTGGAACATGAAAAATTTCGTTCAAAGTCAAAAATTTCAATCCCAAGCACACTCTCACCCCCCTTGAGGGGGGCAGGGGGGTGCCTCCCGCCCCCGCACCCAGTTCCCTATCGTCTTTGACACCATATTGAGGTCGTGCAGCACCTCCTCATTTGTAAAGCGAAGCACGGTAAAGCCCAGTTCTTCCAGCCGTTGCTGGCGGGCGAGGTCTTTCTGGCGGACAGCTTCCTCCAAGTGGTAGCCGCCGTCCACTTCGATGATGAGCCAGAGGTCTTTACACATGAAATCGGCGATGAAGCGGTCAACGGAACGCTGCCGATAAAAACGGTAACCGTGCATTTGTCGGTTGTTCAAAAGCTGGTACCATAAATGGTTTTCGGCCTTGGTGGGAGCGTTGCGGTTCTCACGTGCGTAAGGTCTCAACGCCTTGTTGTAGTGGTGGTAGCCATGGTTTTCGCTCATAGTATTTGTGTTGAAAAAGTCGTGTGAATATAATTGTTTTTGAAAAAAAACAACCACATTTCGAACCAATCAAAAGATTTGAAACATAGATTCCTACATATCCTCCTCCTCGCCCTGCTCACTAGCAGGGCCGTCGCCCAGCTATCCCCCGGCGACCTCTCCAACGCACACGCCAAGCTGGAGGGCATTTCCAACTGCACCCAGTGCCACGTGCTCGGCAGCAAGGTCTCCAACGACCTGTGCCTCGACTGCCACAAGGAAATCAAAAGCCTGATGGACAAGCGGGCGGGCTACCACATCTCCAAAGACGTGAAGGGGAAGGACTGCGCCACCTGCCACAGCGACCACCACGGGCGCAATTTCGACATGGTCCGTTTTGATGAAAAAAACTTCAATCACTCGCTGGCGGGGTACAAATTGGAGGGCGCTCACGCAAAAGTGGACTGCCGGGACTGCCACAAGCCGGACAACGTGGACAATTATGATTTGAAAAAACGCAAGGACACCTACCTCGGCATGGGGGTGATATGCCTCGATTGCCACGACGATTACCACCAAAAGACCCTCGCCAACGACTGCACCAAGTGCCACGGCATGGACGATTTCAAGCCCGCCACCAAGTTCAACCACGACAAAACGGACTTCGCCCTGGCGGGCAAACACAAAACCGTGGACTGCAAGGAATGTCATAAAATGGAGGTGAAAAATGGCAAGGACTTCCAGCATTTCGCCGGTGTACCATCCAAAAACTGCAACGCCTGCCACGATGACCCACACCGCAACCAACTCGGCTCCGACTGCAAGCAATGCCACAACGAGCAGTCCTTCGGAAGCACCAGCAGCCTGGGCCGCTTCAACCACAACCAGACAAATTTCACCTTAAAAGGAAGCCATAGAAAAGTGGACTGCCGGGACTGCCATAAGATGGACGCTGCCACGCCGACCTCCGTTTTTCAGGACCGATTGGGGGTAAAAACCAGCGAATGCGCCACCTGCCACAAGGACGTACACGAGGGCAAATTCGGGGCGGACTGCGCTGGCTGCCACAACGAGGATTCGTTCCGGAAAATCTCGGTCAACAAACTGGAGAATTTCAACCACGCCCTAACGGGCTTCGAGCTGGCGGGCAAACACGCTGCCGTTGACTGCAAAAAATGCCATACTGCAGACAGCTTCACCGAGCCGATGCCGCACAACACCTGCGCAGTCTGCCACTCGGACTACCACGAGGGGCAGTTCACCCCCCAGCCCCCTAAAGGGGGTGTCCCGCCGGACTGTGCCGAGTGCCATGTGGAGGACGGCTTTGAGACCACCACGTTCGGCATGGCGAAGCACGAAAAGACCAAGTTTCCGCTGGATGGGGCGCACGTGGCGACGCCTTGTTTTGCGTGTCATTTGCAGGAGGAAAAATGGCGCTTCCGCAACATCGGCGAGCGGTGCGTGGACTGCCATGAGGACGTTCACAAAAAGGGGAATGAACTCGATGAAAAATGGTATCCAGCGCAAGATTGCAAAACTTGCCACTTGACCGAAAGCTGGGCAGCGTCGGGCAGTTTTGACCACGCCAAAACGAATTTCCAACTGAAAGGCAAACACACCCAGGTGGACTGCCGGGCCTGCCACGTCAGTGAAGATGCGCCGCCGAAACGAACCTTCACCGGGTTGCCCGCCGATTGCGCAAGCTGCCATGAAGATGAACACCGGGGGCAGTTTGAAAAAGCTGGTGTGACCGACTGCGCCCGCTGCCACAGCTTCGAGGGGTGGGCGATGACGGATTTTGACCACGACAAAACGAGGTTCAAGCTGGAAGGTAAACATGTGGAGGTGGCTTGCGAGAAGTGCCACGTGCCGAAGGAGATGGATGGCGTGGTGATGGTGCAGTACCGGATGGAGGGGTTTGAGTGCGTGGTGTGTCATAAATAGATGTGATACCATTTGGACAAACAATTTTTGTATTTTTACCAAGGTTAAAAACCACAATTGGCAAATGGCAAGAAGAGACATATACCACAACTCCGTCAGAAATGCCCTTGAAAAAGAGGGTTGGACAATAACGGACGACCCGCTGGATTTGACCGTTGGTGAAGTTGAACTTTTTGCAGATTTGGGTGCGGAAAGAGTGATAGCGGCAGAACGAGGCAACGAAAAAATTGCGGTAGAAATCAAATCGTTTGTTGGGCAGTCGCCTGTTTCAGATTTCCATAAAGCGATTGGTCAATATGAAAATTACCGCCTGTCGCTGGAAGAGCTTGACCCCGTGCGGGAAATATGGCTGGCTGTGCCGGGGGAAGTTTGGAACGACTTTTTTCAACGACCATTCATCCAAAAAGCCATAAACCGTTACGATATCAAAATCATTGTTTTCAATCCTGAAAAAGAAAACGTCGAATCATGGATAAAGTAAAAAAATACGAACAAATCATCGTCGCCCTCTTGAACGACTATGCCGGCATCAAGAAATCCCTGACGCCGAACATCAAATCACAGGTAGTAATTGACAAGGACAATCACCATTACCAACTGCTGTCCATTGGCTGGAACAATGGCAAGTTCGTCTATACGATGGCCTTTCATTTCAGCATCATCAATGACAAAATATGGATTCAGCAAAACAATACCGACTCGATGATTGCGGACGAACTGATGGAAAAGGGCGTCCCGAAGTCCGATATTGTCTTGGGCTTTGTGCCGGAAAAAGTAAGGGGAAGTGAGGGGTTTGCGGTGGCGTGAGGTGAAAAACACGCCGAGGTGGCCTGCGAGAAATGCCATGTGCCGAAGGACGTGGAGGGGGGTGATGGTGGAATATCGGATGGAGGGGTTTGAGTGTGTGGTTTGTCATAAGTAATCAAACAAGTCAGGATTAAACCTAAAATTGCGCCCTAACTTTTCAGAAAAACTAGTTTGAAATGAAAAAAGAAAAATCACAAAAACAAATCTTAGAGGAAAGATTTTCTGAAAACAGAAATCATTTTGAAACTATAATGGACTTTATTTCAGAAAACGAATATCTGAAAACGCATGTTCAAAGTTACTTTAGATTAGATACCTTTTATCACAAGACAGCAATAGGTAAAATTCGGTCTTTATATATTGACGCTATCAATGCTGCAGGTGGAAATAATTTAGGGCGCAATGGCAAATCCTGTAGATTTTTTTTGAACGAATACTTAAATCGCCTTCCTCTGAATGCAGCAACTATTGACCTGTACCAGTTTTTTCACATCTTCTCCGATGAAGTAAATGATTTTGATGCTCTATTTAATTTTTTAGTTCATGATAAAGGGTTAATCAATTTGGGTAAAAAGAAAACCGCCTTATTTCTGAGAAATATTGACTGGGTGCAAGAGTTTTCTAGTGAAAGTGAAAGGTTATTCACTAATTATCAAATTGATAAATTGGATTTACGGATACCCGTTGATGTTGTAATTGTAACGCTACTTAATGCAATTTTAAAAATACCTAGCCAAAATTATTTAAAGCCGGATAGGGATTTTGACCTAATAAATTCATTTGCGAGAGAAATTTTGAAAGAGAAATTCATGCAAATTGAAGATTTGTGGTTCTGGGGATTTTTTAATTTGAGAAACAATGAGAAAGTCAGAGATATTGGCTTTAACGAAGAGAAATATTATGCGTCAAAATTTATTTTTCCAAATGTTGAGCTTGAAAAAAAATTGAAATGCTTTGCCAAACTATTGCTAAAAGTATGACAGGTGCTATTCACTTCGTCAACTATTAGTTGCAAAGTCTATCTGTTTAAAATGCGCCATTTAACATCCATATTCCTCCTCGCCATCACCGCAACCCTCCTTGCGCAGAACCCCCACGGCCCAGCCCTGAAAATAGACTGCGCCACCTGCCACTCCCCAGAAGGTTGGGCGATAGCTGCGGAGGCGTGGCGGCAGGAAGAACGGGTCGTCCCCGGCGAAGCCCAGCGCTTCAGCCATACCCAAACAGACTTTCCGCTGACCGGAAAACACGGCATCGTGGACTGCCGGGACTGCCATAGCTCGCTGGTGTTCGAGGAGGCGCAAACCGGCTGCATCAACTGCCACACCGACCTGCACCAGCAGACGGTGGGCACGGACTGCGCTCGATGCCACAGCACGGAACATTGGTTGGTGGATGGCATCTCGGAACTGCATTTTGAAAACGGCTTCCCATTGCTCGGCAATCATGCGGTGGCGGACTGCCGGGACTGCCACACTTCTGAGACCTCGGTTCGCTTCGACCGCATCGGCAACGACTGCATCAACTGCCACTTCGATGCGTACCAGGCGACGACGATGCCTGACCACGAAGCGGCGGGTTATTCGACCGATTGCTGGATTTGCCACGACGTGGCAAGTCCGGGCTGGTTGTGGACAGGCGGGGCGGGCACCCACAGTTTTTTCCCCTTGACCAAAGGCCATGCAATCAACGAATGTACGGCCTGCCATATCGGCGGGGATTTTACAAACACACCGAACGATTGTTTTGCCTGCCACCAGGCCGACTTTCAGGCGACGACCAGCCCCGACCACGAGGCGGGAGGCTTCCCAACGGACTGCACCGTCTGTCACAATACCGACCCTGGCTGGCCCGCCACGGATTTCACGCAGCACGACGATTTGTATTTCCCCATTTTCAGCGGGAAACACAACGGGGAATGGAACGAATGCACCGATTGCCACACGACGGCAGGGGATTTCAAGGCGTTCAGCTGCATTGACTGCCACGAACACGATGACCCCGGCGACCTCGCAGATGAACATAACGAGGTTTCAGACTATACTTATTCGAGTCAGGCTTGTTATGCCTGCCACCCGAAAGGAAATTAAGAATGCTTGGCAACCCCGGCGATATATTTTACGAATGCAAAATAGACACGCCCGTTCAACACAAACAATACCCTGTTCGGGAAATTTCTCCGCCTCCATTGAGGAATGTCACCGAGTGAACACCTTACTTGGTCATAGATTTGTCAAAACCACTCCGCATAGATTATAATAAAAGTGTACAAATTAACATCCGGCATCTTTCTACTGGGCTTTGCGACTTGCCTATTTTCGCAAAACCCACACGGCACAACCATGAAAATGGACTGTGCAGCCTGCCATTCACCGGCGGGCTGGGAGATAGCGGCGGAGCACTGGAAGAATATCGAACTGCAAAAGCCGAAAAAGTCGAGGACCACCGGGATGCCAATGCCTGTTGACACATCCCTATTCCACCACAATAAAACGGAGTTTCCACTTTCAGGTCGCCACGCCAATGTGAACTGCAAGGATTGCCATACCAGTTTGGTTTTTGAAAAAACCAGCAGTGACTGCATCTCCTGCCATGCCGACATGCACCAGCAAACCGTCGGAAACGACTGCGCTCGCTGCCACACGCCCAACAACTGGCTCGTGGACGACATCCAAAATATCCACTTCGAAAATGGTTTTCCGCTCACGGGCGTTCACAAAACGGTGAGCTGCACCGAGTGCCACGTGAGCGAAACTGCATTGCGGTTTGACCGGATCGGCAATACCTGCGTGGACTGCCACCTCGCCGATTTCAACAATACCACCAACCCAAACCACCCACAGGCGGGATTCTCCACCAACTGCCTCGAATGTCACGACATTAACACGGCGGACTGGAACACAGACAAAGTGGACCATTCGTTTTTCCCGCTGACGAAAGGCCACGAAACCAATGATTGTGCGAAATGCCACGTCGGCGGTGACTTTGCGAACACACCAACCAACTGCTTCGCCTGCCACCAACCGGACTTCGAGGGGTCAACAAACCCAAACCACATCAACGCCAACTTCCCGAACGACTGCGCCCAGTGCCACACCACAGACCTTGACTGGATGCCCGCACAGTTTTTAGCACACGATGGACAGTATTTCCCGATTTACAGCGGCAAACACGCTGGCGTCTGGAACAGTTGCACGGAGTGCCATACCGACCCGAACAACTACGCCACCAACAGTTGCACCATCTGCCACATAAACCCCGAAACGGACGATGGGCACACGAACGTGGTGGGCTATGTGTATGAAAATTCGGCCTGCCTAACCTGTCACCCGACGGGCGAAACGGATGGCGCATTCAACCACAATTCGACCGCCTTCCCGCTGACGGGGGCGCACCTCACGACGGACTGCATCGAATGCCACGCCAATGGCTATGCTGGCACACCAACGGAATGTGCGGCCTGCCACACCCCAGATTTTGACCAAACGACCAACCCGAACCACGTAAGTTTGAATCTGTCGAACGATTGTGCAAGCTGCCACACGACTGACCCAGGCTGGGCGCCAGCGACTTTTGCCGAACACAATGACCACTATGTATTGAACGGCGCTCACGCAACGATTGCGAATGATTGCGCTGCCTGCCACAACGGCAATTACACAAACACACCGAACACCTGTGCGGGCTGTCACACACCCGATTTCAACACAGCGGTTGACCCAAACCACGTGACGAACCAATTCCCGATGGACTGCGCGACCTGCCACTCGGAGGATGCTTGGGTGCCTTCGACCTTTGACCACAACGGGGTTTGGCCATTCACCGGGGCACATATTGCGGTAGCAAATGAATGTGCGCAATGCCACATCAACGGGAACTACTCGAACACACCGACGGACTGTGCGGGTTGTCACACGCCCGATTTCAACGGCTCGACAAACCCGAACCACACGGCACTGAACCTGCCGAACGACTGTGCGATGTGCCACACCACGGCGCCTGATTGGCAGCCTGCGGCCTTCCCGATTCACGATGATTTTTATATTTTAAATGGCGCTCACGCAAACATGGCAAACGACTGCGCCGCTTGTCACAACGGGGATTACAACAACACGCCAAACACCTGCTTCGGCTGCCACTCGGCGGACTACAACGCCACGACAAACCCGAACCACGGCGCTTTGATGTTCTCACAAGATTGTACAGAGTGCCACTCCGAAACGGCTTGGACGCCTTCGACTTTTGACCACGATGGGCAGTATTTTCCAATTTATAGCGGAGCGCACAACGGCGAGTGGAATTCGTGCGTTGACTGCCACACCAATCCCGGCGATTACACGCAATTCTCTTGTACGACCTGTCACGCAAACCCCGAAACCAACGACCAGCACAACGGCGTGGGCGGTTATGTTTACCAAAGTGACGCCTGCTTCGCTTGCCACCCGACGGGCGATGCAAGCAATATTTTTGACCACAACACGACGGCCTTCCCACTAACGGGAGCGCACCTCACGGCAGAGTGCTTGGACTGCCACTCAGCGGGATTCCAGGGTACGCCAACGGACTGCGCAGCTTGTCACACGACCGATTTCAACCAAAGCCAAAACCCGCCGCACGTGGCGCTGAACGTCCCGACGGATTGCGCAAGCTGCCACACAACCGATCCGGGTTGGGCACCTGCGACCTTTGCCATCCACAATGATTACTATGTATTGAACGGCGCTCACGCAACGATTGCGAACGACTGCACCACCTGCCACAACGGCAATTACACCAACACGCCGAACACCTGTGCTGGCTGCCACACGCCCGATTTCAATGGGGTGAGCGACCCGAACCACGTGGCGAACCAGTTCCCGATGGACTGTGCCACCTGCCACTCAGAAACGGCTTGGGCACCTTCGACTTTTGACCACAACGCTACTTGGCCGTTCACCGGGGCGCACGTTGCGGTAGCAAACGAATGTGCGCAATGCCATGTCGGTGGCAACTACACGACCACGCCAACGGACTGCGCTGGCTGCCACACGCCCGATTTTAACCAAAGTCAGAACCCGAATCACACGGCGCTGAACCTGCCGAATGACTGTGCGATATGCCACACGACTGCACCAGACTGGCAGCCTGCGGCCTTCCCGATTCACGATGATTTTTATGTATTGAACGGCGCTCACGCAAACATCGCCAACGACTGCGCAGCCTGTCACAACGGGGATTACAACAACACGCCAAACACCTGCTTTGGCTGCCATGCTGCGGATTACAATGGCACGACGAACCCGAACCACGCTTCGGCGCAGTTCCCGACGGACTGTGCAAGCTGCCATAGCGAGAGCACTTGGGTGCCTGCGAACTTCGACCACGACGGGCAGTACTTCCCGATTTACAGCGGGGCGCACAACGGCGAGTGGAACGCCTGCATTGACTGCCACTCGAACCCGGCAAATTACGCCGAGGTGAGCTGCACAACCTGCCACGTGAACCCGGAGACGAACGACCAGCACAACGGCGTCGGCGGGTATTCTTACAGCAGTCCAGCCTGCCTCGCCTGCCACCCGACGGGGGATGCGCAGGACATTTTTGACCACAACTCGACCATGTTCTCATTGACGGGAGCGCACCTCTCGGCGGAGTGTATGGACTGCCACTCAGCGGGATTCCAGGGCACGCCCACGGATTGTGCGGCTTGCCACACCACTAATTTCAATGGCTCGACGAACCCGGACCATGTGGCGCTCGGCCTCCCGACGGATTGCGCAAGCTGCCACACCACGCAGCCAGATTGGGCGCCAGCGAGCTTTGCGATTCACAACCAGTTTTATCAACTGAATGGCGCTCACGCAACGATTGCAAACGACTGCGCCACCTGCCACAACGGCAACTACAACAATACCCCGAACACTTGCATCGGTTGCCACACCGCAGATTTCAATGGCACAACTGACCCCGACCACGAGGCCAACCAGTTCCCGACCGACTGTCAGGAATGCCACACGGAGTCGGCTTGGGTACCTTCCACTTTTGACCACAACGGGGTTTGGCCGTTCACCGGGGCACATATTGCGGTAGCAAACGAATGTGCGCAATGCCATGTCGGCGGAAACTATTCGACGACGCCGAATACCTGCAACGGCTGCCACACGCCAGATTTCAACGGCTCGACTAACCCGAACCACGTGTCGCTCGGCCTACCGAACGACTGTGCGATGTGCCATACGACTGCACCTGACTGGACACCTGCACAGTTCCCAATTCACGATGATTTTTATGTATTGAATGGCGCTCACGCAAACATTGCGAACGACTGCGCCGCCTGCCACAACGGCAACTACAACAATACGCCGAACACCTGCATCGGTTGCCATTCGGCGGACTACAATGGCACGACGAACCCAGACCATGCTGCTGCGCAATTCTCGACGGACTGTGCGACTTGCCACTCGGAGACGGCCTGGATACCTGCTAATTTTGACCACGATGCACAGTATTTTCCGATTTACAGTGGAACCCACAACGGGGAGTGGAGCGCCTGTGTGGACTGCCACAACAACCCGAACAATTTTGCTGAATTCACTTGTACTACCTGCCATGCAAACCCGGAGACGGACAACCAACACAACGGCGTGGGGGGCTACCAATACAACAGCAACGCTTGTTTTGCCTGCCACCCGACGGGGGAGGGGCAGGGCGGTTTTGACCACAACACCATTTGGCCATTGACCGGAGGTCACTTAAACGCTGACTGTGTGGATTGCCATGCCAACGGCTATCAGGGCACACCTACCAATTGCGATGCCTGCCATATTGCCGATTTCAACAGTAGCCAAAACCCGAACCACGTGGCACTGAACATTCCGACGGATTGCGCAAGCTGCCACACGACCGACCCGGGATGGGCACCTGCTACGTTTGCCATTCACGACGATTACTACCCGCTGACGGGGGCGCACGTACCGGTCGCCAACGACTGTGCGGCCTGTCACAACGGGAACTACAACAACACGCCGAACACCTGCGCTGGCTGTCACACACCGGATTACAACGGCAGCACGAACCCGAACCACCAAGCACTGAACCTGCCGACGGATTGTGAAACTTGCCACACGACGGCCCCGGATTGGCAGCCTGCAAGCTTCCCGATTCACGACCAGTTTTACCAATTGAACGGCGCTCACGCAAACATCCAGAACGACTGCGCCACCTGCCACAACGGCAATTACAACAACACACCAAACACCTGCGTGGGCTGCCACTTGGCGGACTACAACGGCACGACGAACCCCGACCACGAAGCAGCGCAGTTCCCGACGACCTGTGACGATTGCCACACGGAGACGGCTTGGGTACCTGCCAATTTTGACCATAACCAGTTTTGGCCGTTGACGGGAGCGCATATTCCGATTCAAAATGATTGTGCATCCTGCCACATTGGGGGGAATTACAACAACACACCGAACACTTGCGACGGCTGCCACATGCCCGACTACAACGGCGCCACCGACCCGAACCACGTGGCCAACCAGTTCCCAGTGACTTGTGAGGATTGCCACACGACGGGGGCTTGGGTGCCTTCCAGTTTTGACCACAATACTATCTGGCCGTTGACGGGGGCGCACATTCCGATTCAAAATGAATGTGTCCAATGCCATGTTGCCGGCAATTACTCGACCACGCCGAACACCTGCGCCGGCTGTCACACACCAGATTACAACAGCAGCACGAACCCAAATCACGTGGCACTGAATCTGCCGACGGATTGCGAAAGCTGCCACACCACGGCACCAGATTGGGAGCCTGCAACCTTTGCCATTCACAACCAATTTTATCAATTGAATGGTGCTCACGCAAACATCCAAAACGACTGTGCCGCCTGCCACAACGGCAATTACAACAATACACCAAATACTTGTGCGGGCTGCCACTTGGCGGACTACAATGGCACGACGAACCCGAACCACGCTGCCAACCAGTTTCCGACAACCTGTGAAGACTGCCACACGGAGACGGCTTGGGTGCCCTCGACGTTTGACCACAACCAGTTTTATCCGTTCACGGGGGCGCACGTGCCGATTCAAAACGACTGTGCGGCTTGTCACAATGGCAATTACAACAACACGCCGAACACCTGCGAGGGCTGTCACCTGCCCGACTACAACGGCAGCACCAACCCGAACCACGTGGCGCTTGCCCTACCAACTGACTGTGTGATGTGCCATACCACCGACCCTGACTGGAACCCGGCACTTTTCCCGATTCACAACCAGTTTTGGCCATTTGAAGGGGCGCACGTGGCTATCCAAAACGACTGCGCAACCTGTCACAACGGCAATTACAACAACACGCCAAACACCTGCTACGGCTGCCACGCATCGGACTACAACGGAGCGAACAACCCGAATCACCAATCGGCGGGCTTCCCGACCACCTGCGAAAGTTGTCACTCGCAATCTGCTTGGACTCCAGCCAATTGGGACCACGACAACATGTACTTCCCGATTTACAGCGGTAAGCATGAGGATGAATGGAACCAGTGTATTGAGTGCCACACGACACCGAACAACTACTCAATGTTCAGTTGTATTGACTGCCATGAGCATGATGACCCAGCAGATATGGCTGACAAGCACCAGGGGGTGAATGGGTATCAGTACAGTAGCCCAGCTTGTTATGCTTGCCATCCGACTGGGGAGGATTAGGGGGAATTTAGAATTGAGAAATTTGTGAAAAACTTACTTGCCATATTGCTTTTCGTTTTGTGCTCACTGCCCTTGATTGGGCAGGACGGGACGGCGCTCCTACAGGGCACGGCATCGTATGTTTCCTCGCAAAACGTTTATGTAAAATTTGCCATCACGGACGGCATTGCCAAAGGCGATACGCTTTATGCCCAAAAAGACAGCGTACTGACGGCATGTTTGGTGGTGAAGGACAAATCCTCCACTTCTTGTGTTTGCAGTTCCCTTTTGGAGGAGAAAGTGGGTGTGGGTGATGTGTTTTTTGCAAGGGTTCTAAAAAAGCAGGAGCCTAAAAAAGCAGGAAAAGCGAAGAAAAATGACCTACCTGAAACTACGGTTGACAGCCTTGCCGGGCCTGCTCCGGTGGTCATTACGCCGGAGGCCGACGAGAAAACTCCATTGGATTTTAAGCAAAAAATAAGGGGGCGGGTTTCAGCGGCTTCGTACAGCAATATTTATAACGGCGATGAAACCCACCGGATGCGGTACGCCTTTACGATGCAGGGCAACAACATCAAAAACAGCCGTTTTTCGACGGACAATTATATCACTTTCCGGCACACGGTGGGCGAGTGGCAGGAGGTAAAGGGCAACCTCAGCGATGCACTGAAAGTGTATTCGCTGGCAGTGAAATATGACTTGGACAAAACATCGAGCATCAGCTTGGGCCGGAAAATCAACCAGCGGATTTCGAGCATGGGGGCGATAGACGGATTGCAGGTGGAAAAGGGGCTGGGCAAATTCCTGGTCGGTGGCATCTTGGGTTCGAGGCCGAATTACGCCAATTATGGCCTCGATCTTGGGCTGCTTCAGGCGGGGGCATACGTGGGCTACAACACTCTCAAGGATTTCAAGCAGAGCCAAACAACACTGGCCGTCATCGAACAGCGGAATGGTGGGGCGACCGACCGTCGCTTCATGTACTTCCAACACTCGAACACGCTGCTGAAAAGCCTCAGCTTCTTTGGTTCGATGGAAGTGGATTTGTATGAAAACATTAATAGCGAAGCTAAAACCACGGCGAGCTTGACCAACATGTACCTGTCGTTGCGCCAGAAGATTTCGAAAAAAACAAGCCTGTCCCTGTCTTACGACAACCGGAAAAACATCATTTACTACGAATCTTACAAGAGCAATATTGACCAGCTCATTGACGACGAAACCCGGCAGGGACTTCGTGCCAACCTCAACTACCGCCCGTTCAAATGGGTAACTTGGGGCGCCAACGTAAGCTGGCGTTTTCAGAAAAGCGATGCCAATCTCTCCAAGAACGGGAACAGCTACTTGAATTTCAGCCGGATCCCGTGGATAAAAGCAAGTGCTTCGCTCACCGCGAATTTTCTTCAGACCAATTACCTCGACAGCAGGATGTTCGGCCTCAGAATGACGAAGGATATTATCCCCGGAAAACTCAGCAGCGATGCCTATTTCAGAATCGTAAACTATAACTACACGACAAGTGACCTCACGGTGCAACAGCAGCTTTTAGGGCTGAATTTATCCTACAACCTGACCCGAAAACTGGCGTTCTATGTTTATTATGAAGGCTCTTTTGACAAAAAAGCACAGACCCTGCATCGGGTAAACATGAAAATTGTACAGCGGTTTTGAACGGGAAGGTTTAACTTTGGGGAAAATATAGAATATGGCAGCAACCGTTTCAGCGCAAGATCAAATCGCCAGCTTCATAGCCGATGCGATGCCGGAGCGCATCCTTTCCTTTAAGTTTTCCTCCAGTGTGCAAAAGCGGATCGAACTGCTCGTCAATCGCAAAAAAGAGGGCTTTATTGACAATCAAGAGCAAGAAGAGCTGGAACGCTACCTACTTTACGACAACCTGATTGGCTTGGCAAAAGCCAGGGCTAGCATGAAGATAGCTGGAAAATGAGCCAAAAAATCCCCAACCACATTCGATTGCTCGTGGCAGATAGAGCTGGGTATCGCTGCGAATACTGCCGTGTCCCTGAATTGTTCCTTGCCACAACCTATCATATTGACCATATTGTAAGTTTAAAACATGGTGGCCAAACGGTATTGGACAACCTCTCATTTTCGTGCCCGCATTGTAACCAATACAAAGGAACCGATGTTGCTGCTTTTGTGGATTTGAAAAGCAAAAAGACCATCCGCTTTTATCATCCAAGGCAAGATAAATGGGACGAACATTTTGAAATCAAAGAAGGCGAAACATTGTCAAAAACAAACATTGGTGAGGCCACCGTTAGGGTCTTCAATTTTAACTTGCCGGAAAGGGTAATGTTGAGAATGGAACTCAAGCGGATTGGATATTTCTAAAATCAAATTGCATCATGAATCAGATAAATCGTATCCTTTCATTTTTCTTCGTAAAAACACTTGGTTCAATCACTTTATTGATGGCCATTTTATTGGGAGCATGCAACTCAGGCCCAGAAGTGGTTCAAGCAGACCCCGCTAGCGAGACTGCCCCATCCCTCTTCCAAGACCCAGGCGCAGCATCCCCAAACATCAATACTTCACCCTCCCAGCAGGACCTCGACGCCACGGAGCACAAGGTAGTGGTGGATGAAAAGCTGGACACCGACAAATACTCCTACTTGCGGGTAAAAGAAAACGGTCAGGAATTTTGGGTAGCCGTGCTGAAGCAGGACGTAAAAATCGGCAACAGTTACCTGTTTAGAGGTGGTTTGATGAAAAAGAACTTCCAAAGCAAGGAATACAATCGGGTATTCGAGACGCTGTACCTCGTCTCAGATTTTAGGCCGGCAGGCGCTGCTACGAGCGAGGCCACACCGGCAGAAGCCCATGCCAATGCAAAGGACAACTCAACGGTCGAACCGCCAAAAAGCATAATCGTTGCCCCGGGCGCTGTCAAAATCGCTGACCTCGTGGCCAACCTCGCCAAGTACGATGGCAAATCCGTAAAAGTGACCGGGAAAGTGATGAAGCTAAACCCCATGATTATGGGCCGGAACTGGCTGCACCTTCAAGATGGCTCTGGCAAAGGCGTGGACCTGACAGTAACGACAGTGGAACAAGTGACACTTGGTTCGACAGTTACACTGGAGGGCGTACTTGCACTCAACAAAGACTTTGGGGCAGGGTACAAATACGATTATATTTTGGAGGGTGCAGTGTCAAAATGAAGACACCGATTGTTCCGCTATGCCTCAGTCCAACACGGAGGCATAGCGGAACATAGCTTTCACTGAGGAGTCATACATTTTTTAAGCCTTTTTGATAAGCCCGGTGCCGCCACCACGCCACCAAACTCAGCACCGTCAGCGCACCCACCGTCCAGTGCACCCAAGCTGGAATTGGCACGGGGTCGCCCGCCGCATACGAGTGCAAGCCGGAGAGGTAATAGTTTACCCCAAAATAAGTCATCATCACCGTCGCCCAACCGAATAGCGTGGACACGTTGAATGCGTAAACCCCTCGAAAACCGGGGATGAAACGCATGTGCAGAATAAAAGCATAGACAAGAATGGTGACCAAAGCCCAGGTTTCCTTGGCATCCCAGCCCCAGTAACGGCCCCATGATTCATTGGCCCAAATCCCACCGAGGTACGTGCCGATGCTGACCATGAACAAGCCACCGATGAGTGTCATTTCGCTGGTATAGGTCAGTTCCTTGACGATTCGATAGACCCTTTCCCCATTTTTTTGGTTGCCAAATATCATGAAAACCAGGTTGAGCACCCCGATGATGGCACCCAATGCGAGAAAGCCATAACTGCCCGCTTCCAACGATACGTGAATCATCAACCAATAGGATTTCAGCACGGGAACGAGGGGCGTGATTTCCGGGTCGAGCCAGTTCATGCCAGCCACCATGAGGATGACGGCGGCCAGCACGGTCGTCGCAGCCAAACCACCGTTTGCCTTTCTGGCGAAAATCAGCCCTGCCAGCGTGGTCGTCCAGCCGATATAAACCATGGACTCGTAGCCATTGCTCCACGGGGCACGACCGCCCACGTACCAGCGCAAACCAAGTCCGAGGGTGTGCATAAAAAAACCAAAGACAAGAATGCCAAAAGCTATTTTATTCAGTGCTTTTAAATTAATGTTTGGATTAAAAACGCCCGTAAACAATAGCCCTAAAAATAACAGCGACAATAACCCATATACCCCACTCAAACGGTTAAAAATATTGAGTTTATTGAGTATAAGCTCTGCTTTTATCTTGCCTTTGGATGGTAAGACATCCCCACCATAGCGATGTTGGTATTTGTCCAACTCCGACAACATCCGGTTCGCCAGGGCCCAGTCCTTGCTCTGCATTGAGCTTTTCAAGACAGGCACATAAGCTGGGTAAAAAGTTTCGATGATGCTGCCCGCAAACTTTGAGTCGAGCATTCCGCTCGGGTCGTCGGGCACAGCAGCCTGCCAGGTATGGGTCGTATCGTTTGGCACCGGAAACACCTTCATGAACCGCCCTGAAAAAACCATGCTGCAGATGTTCAGTTTTTCGTCCAGCTTCATCACTTCTTTATCAAAAACACTGCGGTCACGCTGCGGTGTGTTGTAAGCAGTTCGCACAACTTCCCGCATTTTATAGTCACCATTTTGGTCAAAAAAGTCCCCGAACTTTGCCATTTCACCATCGACACCCAGTATTTTTCGGATTTCCTCATGCTTGCCCAGCTTAATAAGCGGCACATCGTACCATGCCTTTGGGTTGGCGGCCATGCCGAGTATTACCTGCTCCGCAGACTGCCCGTAAAGCGTTTCCTTTTTCGCCAATTTGCGGAGCACCTCCCCAGCAAATGTGTTCATTGGTTTGAACCTACCTTGGTAGTCCTGTATCAAAATACGCCCAAAGGCATCCGCATGGGCCTTGTCCACAGCGGGCAAGGGGGCATTCTCGCAATTACTTGGCGTGGAAAAAGCCAAAAAGAGTCCCACCATCACGGCAGTCACCAATTTCTCTGGGGTATTTCTCATGTTTTTCAAATTCTTCGAAAGTTGAGCAAAACGGGTCTTTTTACTGAAAAACGTCCAAATCATACCCAGCGTAAGCAGTGCATAACCGATGTAAGAAATCCAGGTACCAGGTGCATCAAAATTCACGCTGAGATAAGTGCCGAGTTCGTCCTTGTCAAACGACGACTGGAAGAACCGATAGCCGTCGTAGTCCAAAATATTGTTCATGAAGATGCGCTGGTCTTTAACGAGGTTTTTCCGCTGGTCCATCAGCGTCACCTCACTGGCATACGAGGAGGCGTTGTTCGTGCCGGGGTATCGCTCCATGATGAAGTCGTTGAGTTTGATGGAAAACGGCAGCGCCACCCTCCTTGCCCCGTAAGATACGCCCACACTTGAACTGCCAAAAGGTAAAATCTTGGGCTCGCCCTCCACGCCCTGAGCGCCTGCCACAAAGGCGGTTTTTTCTACACCATCGAAAGTGACACTCAGACCCACACCTCCCATGCTGTTGCTGTTCATCTTTTTGGAGGAAGAGGTCACCGCTGCCCGTGCATGTGGGCTGAAAGCACCGAACACGAAGCTGTGCATCCCATCAGAGTACATGCTGCGCAAGCGCAAAGGGTGGTACATGCCAGACGCCAGTGTATCCTTGGTTTGGGTGGCCATCACCATCTGAGAAAACGTGGTTGGTGCCATGAAATACAGGCTGTCATTTTGGTATTTGATATTGAATGCCTGCGGCAATTCGGTGCCTCCAAAATTGAACAAAGTACCGTAAATATTGGAATTTTGTCCCCGCTGCACGAGGTATTCCTCCCGGCCACCCCTTCCAGCGATTACGACTTTCAGTGTGGGCAAGCCGTTGTCATCGTCCACCATCGTTTCGGTAGGGTTGGGTATAAAATCCTTCACTTCCACCTTCAGTTCCTTGCCGCCCAGCAGGTAGGATTTTTTTATAGAATTGTCGCCCAAGCTGGCAAAAAGCACCGGCTCATCTATCCGAAAATTCTTCCCCTCATTCATCACCTGAAACTGAAGGTAAGTCTCTGCCGACAAGAACGAGTTGGAAGCACTGCCCTCCCGGATGCCCATCATTCCCTCCTTCCCGAAATAACGGGTCACCCCAGCTCCAAAGATGATAATCACCATGGAGGCATGAAAGATTAGCAGTGGCCATTTCTTTTGTTGCACCATGCGAAAACGGAAGATATTGACAATCAAGGTGATAGAAAACATCACAAGCAAAAGTTCGAACCACCTTGCCTTGAAGATGACCTTCTGCGCTGCGCTAGTACCAAAGTCATTCTCAACAAAGGTGGCAACGCCGATGGATACTGCAAACAGTATAATATAAAGTCCTGCAGCGGAGGTAGAGAAAAGGCTGTCAAACAATTTTTTCAAGAGCTTCATGCATAATTTTTTGATTAAAATCGAAGTTGCGAAATTAGTCAATACAATCCGGTTCAAATAGGTTTTGCAGTGATTTCCGCAGTGTTAAACACCCGTTCGGCAGGCACAGCGTCACGAGGTACAAAACCAATAACACCGCCTATACTGCTTGGGGAATAACCTTTTTCAATAAATCTCAAATCGGAGGCGTTTATGGTTTAATACTTTCAAAAAAAAGCAAAACTATGCTTGCATCAAAAATCGCCATCGCCGCCGCTTTTGTTTGCTCCACAATTTGGCCATCCACCAAAACAACGGCCCCAGCCCATTTCGACGAAAACGTTAAACAGGAAATGCTTGCCCAAATCAACCGCCTCCGCGCCAAAGGCTGCAAATGTGGCAACAAGTATATGCCTCCCGCTGAACCAATCGCCTGGAACGACCGCTTGGAAAAGGCCGCTCTTGGACATGCCAATGACATGCAACGCAAAAAATTTTTTGACCACAAAGGCTCCAACGGCAGCACCTTCGGTGCACGGGTGAAAAAAGCTGGGTACGATTGGTGGTCAGTGGGCGAGAATATTTCGTGGGGCTACGACTCGTTCGAAGATACATTGGAGGGATGGAAAGAAAGCCCCGGCCACTGTCGAAACCTGATGTCCCGTGATTATTCAGAAATGGGGGTGGCAAAGGTTGGGGCATACTGGGTTCAAGATTTTGGGAGGCAAAGCTGGAAGCCTTGAACTGCCCGTAGCGAATGATCATTCGTTGTTGCTATCTCAAATCCCCAAACCCTTAATTCCTCAAACGCTCACCCCCCGTGTGTAATCCGCCTTTCGTCAGGCATCTGCAAAAAGTTGTTCGTTTTTCCAACCAAATTTGGACGACGCCTCGTTGTCCTATTTACAACATGCAGATGCAAAATAACCTTTACACCACTCAAAGCCCGGACGCCCTCCTCGTGGAGGGTTGCCGCCAACAGCACCGCATGGCGCAGGGATGCCTGTACCAGCGGTACTTCGGTCGGTTATTGGGCATCTGTATGCGCTACACCGGCAGCCGCCCCGAAGCAGAGGACGTGCTGAACCGGGCGTTCCTGAAAATCTTCCAGAGCATCGGCGAGTACTCTGAACAGGGCAGCTTGTTCGGGTGGATGGCCACCATCACGCTGCGCACGGCGATTGACTTCGTGCGATCGCAGGTGAAAATGCGCAGTGTTTTTCGCCTCGGCGAGCCACCTGAA
Source organism: Saprospiraceae bacterium (assembly GCA_021739645.1). Lineage (GTDB taxonomy): Bacteria > Bacteroidota > Bacteroidia > Chitinophagales > Saprospiraceae > UBA6168. The sequence goes on from JAIPBL010000046.1 coordinate 48,927, forward strand.
ATGCCGCACGACAATGGCATCTTGGACCAACTCGCCGCTGAGGAAATCTACCGCCTCATCCAAAAGTTGCCACCTGACCAGCGGGCCGTCTTCTCGATGAACGTGGTGGAGGGCTACACCCACCGGGAGATTGCGGAGCTGCTCGGCATCAATGAAAACACGTCGAAATGGCGGCTGTCGGAGGCGAAAAAGCAGTTGAGGGAGAGACTTTTACCCCTGTCCCCTAAGGGGGAACCTAATCGGGGATGTGTCCAACTAAATCTAAAAAATGAACCTCAACCACAACCTGAAAATCCGTGGGTTCCCCTTTAGGGGACAGGGGTAAAATGAGTGAAAATCCTGAGTGAAAAATGGACAAGAATTCTAAAAATATAAAGCAAAAATTCGCCGAACACGAGTTCGACTACAACCCAGCGGCGTGGGAAAAAATGGAGCAAATCCTCGAAGACAGGACTCCGAATAGAAGCTATTTTTTAACTAAAATTATTTTAGCTATGACAACTTTACTGTTCATTTTGGCGCTCCTGCTCATGCAGCGGGAGACGCCCCAATCCAGCTGGGCCGCCAGTTTGCCCACCACTCCACAGGTTTCTTCGCAAGAAAAACCCACTGACAATCGAGCAGTTGCGCAAGCAACGAAGCCGACCACCAAAGACCGGACAGGTTTTAAAAACCTGTCAGGTCTGCCCACCGCCGCCGCCAATCAGAAATCTGGTTTCTTAAAGCTGAAATCTGAAATCAAAACCACACAAGACAGTTCTTTTTACAAAAAACTAGCCACCACCTTCTCCCTTTTCACCCAAGCCACCTCCCCCGAAAAGGTCTATCTTCAGTTCGACCGCCTGTTCTTCGAGCCGGGCGAGGCCATCTGGTTCAATGCCTATGTGCGGGACGCCAACACACTGAAGGCCAGTCCGAAAAGTGAAATCCTTTACGTCGAACTGCTCGGCCCGAACGGGAGTGTTTTGAAAAAAATCACGCTGCTGGCGAAGGGTGGCACGGCGGCTGGCGACTTCCAATTGGACGCCGCTGCGGCTGGCGGCCGCTACAAAATCAGGGCCTACACCAACTGGATGCGCAACGCCAACGACGCCTTCGAGCGGGACGTGCAGGTGCAGGCGACCGTGCTGCCACGGCTGCGCATGGAGTTGGATTTTATGAAAAAAGCCTACGGCCCTGGCGACGTGGTGGAGGCCAAATTGGACTTGAACACATTGGCCAATAGCCCACTCGCCGAACTGGAGTTCGGCGGCACAGTGAGCCTCGACGGGCAGCAGTTCACAACGGTTTCGGGTAAAACGGATGAGCGGGGCCACGCCAAAGTCAAGTTCGAACTGCCGAAGGGTTTGGAAACCAACGACGGCCTGCTCAACGTGCTCATCGGCTACAACGGCCAGACAGAAAGCATCAGCCGCAGCATCCCGATTGTGCTGAACAAAATTGACCTCCAGTTCATGCCGGAGGGCGGCGACATGGTGGCTGGACTTCCCGCCGTTGTTGCATTCAAGGCACTGAACGAATGGGGCAAGCCTGCCGATGTCAGCGGTAAAATCGTCAACTCGAAGGGCGTGGAAGTGGCCAGTTTCGTGAGCTACCACCAGGGCATGGGAGCGTTCGATTTCACCCCGGCCAGTGGGGAGACGTACCACGCCGTTTTGACAAAACCTGTGTTGCCGAACTCCAGTTCGGCGGCAGACCAGTCGCCGAACTGGAGT
>JAIPBL010000141.1 GCA_021739645.1 Saprospiraceae bacterium
CCCCGTAGCCGAGCAGGTGCCTCCTCCTTTTCAGGATTTCCAGTGCAAAACCATGTATTGTGCCTATAAATGCCCTTTCGCTGATGCCCGGCACATCGTTCAAACGCTCCTGCATTTCCTCGGCGGCTTTGTTGGTGAAGGTAAGGCAGAGGATGGAAAACTTGCCGGGCTTTTCCGTCAAAAGGTAACGTGCCCGTTCCGTCAGGATACGGGTCTTGCCGCTGCCTGCCGCTGCCATTGCCAACATCGCACCCTCGCCGTCTTCGTGATATACAATGGCTTCCTGTTCAGGGCTGAGTTTTATTTTCTGGGCTGTTGTCAGCATGTTGGATTTTTATTTTCTTGTCAATTTCTTTGAATAGGTCTTTGATTTTGTTGGGAATATCCCTCCCATCACTCAAGCCCGATATGATTCTCGTAAAAATTGGGCTGAGAGAAGTCTTATACTTCTTATTTTTAAATTCAGGTTCATCTTTTAGTTCATCTGCTGATAATCCTCTAATTCTTACAACGTCGGCTGCAAATGCTTGTTCTGCTTTTGACCTGTGATGGTCATTCTCATAAATCGGAGTCTTAAACTCAATAAGAGTTTCCTTCATTTGTTCTGTATAGCCATCTGTAAAAAGGTAATGTTCAAAGCTTTCTCCCAATAAAACTACATTCTTAAATGTAGAAATTTTATCCTCGTTAATCCCTATTGTAGCTAATGCATTTTTTACACCGTTAATCACTTGAGGCTTGTCATAATCACTAAAAACAAACCACGGGATGTCCAACGATTTCAATATTTTTAGGAATCCTTTGTAGTTATTCCCTCCGCAACCTATGAATGTTACTCCCAATTCAAAAGGTTCTTTTCCCCAATGCTTTTTTGCGAAAACCGGAACCGACTGTTCTTCTGTCGAGCCTTCAAATAGTACAACTGCTTTAGAGAACAATATTTCACCTTTCGAAATCATAACCTCTCTTCTTACCCGCTGGACTTCATTCGGTTCTAGCCCGCTCAAATCAAGCCCCTTCACCACCGTCTCGTCCTCATTTTTACAAAAATACCTGATTTCCTCCAAACCCGCTTGGGCAGCGATGTAGGGAGAGTGCGTGCTGATGATTTTCTGCCCCGCCGTCGTGGATAACTGGCTGTAAAGATGCCGCTGGGCATTGGGGTGCAGGTGGGCTTCCGGTTCTTCGAGGGCGAGCAGCGAATGGAAGGTGGACTGCTTGCTGTTTTCCCAACCGACAAAGGCTTTGAAAGTGAGCATAGAAGCCCAACTTCTCGTTCCCATGCCGTGATATTCCAGCCCGAACACTTCCGAGTTGCCATCTTGGAAATGGATTTTCATGCTCTTGTGCAAGTCTCTTATTTTCTTGGGCAATGGCGTGATTTCAATGCCTTTTCCGCCTGATTGAAGCGGCGTGTTCAGTTCTTTCAGCAAATCTTTCAGGTGCTTCAATACGACTGCATTTTCGACTGCATCCTCATTCAGCGTTGCCAGACTGCTTTCCAATGCCTTTAGGGCTTCCGGCTCATACTCGATTTGAGTGGCAAGTCTTCCGAAATAGGAAGTCCTGTTTTTCAGGTCATCCTGAATATCACGTTGTGCGTCAATAAAATAAAGGCTGATGTTTTTCAGGGAGACCGTCAATTTGTCGCTTTCCTCGTTGATGTTTGGGTTGTCCCAATTGTTGATGGTGAACCAATCGGGTTTTGCCTCATCTTTTCCTTTTTCAAAAACATATTGAAAGCGATAGGCAAAAAAGCCTTGGTCGCCTTCGTTTTGAACGAAAAGCCCAAACTCTGTCTGCCATTTTTCGTCAAATTCGTCGGTGCGGGTGCCGTTCTCAAATGGGATGATTTTTACATCCACCGTTATTTTGTCTTGTATGTTTCCGTTGACTTCCGAGATTGTTTTTCCCGTTTTATCAATGAACAAGTCGTCCCTGTTCACACCTCTCTTTTCCACGCCCAATGCCAAGTTCATTGCTTTCAGGAAGGAAGTTTTCCCGGCATTGTTTGCCCCGACGAGCAAGGTCAAATTAGACAATTCGACCTCGACTTTTTTAAGGGAGCGGAAGTTTTCAACCCTGACTTTTTGAACTTGTATTCCCATCTTTTCAGTTTTGGGCAAATGTAGGGAAGATTTTATCGCTTCTCAGCTTCAATTGTTTCCTATCCCATCACCGCCTGCTCCCCCAAAAACGGCTGCCGGTACACCCGCTTGCCCGTCGCCTTGTACAGCGCATTCGCCAGTGCGCCGAAGATGGGCGGGAAGGGCGGTTCGCCCATGCCCGTCGGGGCAATTTCATTTTGCACAAAATGCACGTCAATGGCCTTCGGCGCTTCGCTCATGCGAATCATGCGGTACTTGTCGAAATTGGCTTTTTCGGCAGCGCCTGCCTTGAAGGGCATTTCACCATAAAGCGCATTGCCGATGCCGTCCGTCACGGCGCCTTCGGTCATGTTGGCGGCGGCGTCGGGGTTCACCACGATGCCGCAGTCAATGGCGCTCGTCACTTTTTGCACGACGGGCTTGCCGTTTTCTATGGTCAAATCCAGCACATGCGCTGCATAGCTGGCGTGGCAGAAATAGGCGGCAACACCACGGCTGACGCCAGCAGGTGGGTTCGCCCAGCCTGATTTATCACGAACCAATTCCAGCACCCCGGCGTAGCGGGCTGCGTCGTAGTCGTTCCGCTCGCCGACGGGGTTGGTCTTCGCCCGGTTCAGCAGTTCGAGGCGAAACTCGATGGGGTCTTTGCCCATCGTCTCGGCTAATTCATCAAGGAAGGACTGTTCGGCTCCGGCGATGAAGTTCGACCTCGGCGCACGGAACGCCCCGATGGTGATGTTCGAGTCGATTTTCCAATCTTCCGCCAGGTAGTTGTCAATTGCGCCAGCCGGAAAACGGTCGGCGTGGAGCGGGCTTTCGGGGATGCCGCCGGCCTTCACGTGGAAGGCGAGCAGGTTGTTGTTTTCATCCAAAGCAGCCCGGTAGGTGGCATGGTAAGCGGGGCGGTAAACGCCGTTGGTCATGTCGTCCTCCCGGGTGTACATCAGTTTCACGGGGGCGTTCATTTTTTGTGAAATGAGCGCCGCTTCCACCATGTAGTGCGAGTAGGCCCGCCGACCGAAACCGCCGCCCATGCGGGTCATTTCGATTTCGATGTTCTCGACGGGGATGCCCATGCGTGCCGCCAGCGTCGGCTCGATGATGCCGGGGGCTTGCAGCGGGCCGGCCACTTTGACCTTGTCGCCCTTTACGTCGGCGAAAAAGTTGATGGGTTCCATGCAGTTGTGGGCGAGGTGGGGGCAGGAGTAGCTCCGCTCGATGACCTTTGCCGCCTTTTTGAAAGCAGCTTCCGGGTCGCCGTTGCGGCGAACAATCTTGCCGGGTTTGGCGGCCAGTGCCTCCATTTTTGCAGCGTGGTCGGTGCTGTTTTCCAACCCGGCGGGCACGGTCACGGTCTGTTTACCTCCAAAACCAGCCACCGTCTCTGAGTAGGCAGCGATGGGTTCCCACTCGATTTTCAATGCCTTTTTGGCTTGCATCACCTCCCACGTGGAATTGCCGACGATGGCCACCAGTTCGGGGAAGGCGTTGGTGTCGAACATGGCTTTTTCGTATCCGTCGTTGTAGGTTTTGATGGTAAAAACATCCTTGATGCCGGGCATGGCCTTGGCCGCCGAGCCGTCCACGGACTTGAGTTTCATGCCGAATGCTGGCGGGTGTTCGACCATGGCGATGAGCATGCCGTCCACCTTGTAGTCCACCCCGAACATGGTCTTGCCGGTCACGATTTCCTTGCCCTTCACGTTCTTTTGCGAGTGGCTGATGAGCTTGAAATCCTTGATTTCCTTCAAGGCTGGCTTCTCCGGCATGGGGATGTTGGCGGCAGCCGCAGCCATTTCACCGTAGCCCGCTTTTTTGCCGCTGTTTTTGTGAAACAAAACACCTGCCTCGGTGGTGATTTCCGCCGCTGGCACCTGCCACGCCTGGGCGGCGGCTTCTTTCAGCATGTGCCGGGCAGCAGCGCCCGCATTGCGGAGCGGCTCCCACTTGGACATGATGCCCCGGCTGCCCCCGGTGAACTGTCCGAAGGCGGCAGGCGGAAAGCTGACGGGGTCGTGCGGCGCCATTTCCACGAGGACGTTTTTCCAGTCCACGTCGAGTTCCTCGGCCACAATCATGGGCATGGAGGTCATCACGTTTTGCCCGAATTCGGGGTTGGGCGTGAAGATGGTGACGACGCCGTTGTCGCCAATTTTCAGGTAGGCGTTGATGTCGAACCATTCTTTGGGCATCGTCAACGCCGCATCGCCGGAGACGTTTTTACAGCCTGTGAGCCAGTTGACGCCGATGACGAGGCCGCCCCCGGCGAGGATGGAGTTGCGGAGGAAGGTGCGGCGGTCAAGGGTTGTTTTTTTTATGAGTGTCATGATGATGAATTGATGAAGTCAATTAGTAATGTGTGCGAAATAAGATGTTCTTTTTTATCAGAGAAACTCAGCAATTGCTGGAATTCAGAAAAATTGAAGTGCATGTTATTTCGCACACGTTACTTAGTGTGAAATTGCTGTCTATTTTAAAGAAATCAACTGTGTGAATGACCCCTATTTTTTAAGTTGTGATAAATTCCTCTTCTATCCCATTCAAAAACCTTGATTTTTTTTGCCGCCAAATCTGACCGTTAAACGATTGCTTCTGCAAAGGGTAGGTAACATATAACCACCTGCGGGCCCTTGTAAAAGCAACGTAGGCATTGTTTTTCTCCTCTTCCAGTTGCTTGGTGTCCTTCGCCCTATAATCAGGAAATGTGCCTTCATTCATGCCCATTACAAATACAATATCAAACTCGAGCCCTTTCATCATGTGAACAGTCGCAAGCGTCAAGCCATGCTGGTTAGGGCGCTGGTTGTTGAAACCCATCGCTGCAAATTGACGGAAAGCCGAAAGCGATGTATTTCCAGATTGGGAACGTATAAATTTTTGCCAAGTTTGTCTGTACTCTTCAATATCAAATTGAAGTAAAGCAGACTCTTCTTCCGGCAAGTCATTTTTGAGTTGTTGTTCTAAAACCGATAACGCATCACTCATTTGAGGTTGCTGGCAATTCACTTTTTTCCATGCTGCAATCGCCAATTCCAGTTCATGTTTCAAGCCATTATCGTCATTTACATAACGTTCGAGCATTTCCAATCTGTCAATCCCGTTATCAGCAATGACGCCAGCCCTGTTCAGGCTTTCAATTTTGAGCAAATGCAATATTTGGCGGAAGTGGACCTGGTTGGCAGGGTTGCACAAAACCCTTGTCCCTAAATCGAACAGCTTCATCAGCCGGGTTTCCATATCGAGTGCGTCTGCACCTTTTTTTACGAAATACTGCCCTGCAAAAAAATCATCATCATCCATTACTTTTTGCAAGGCGGAAAAGACGTATCTGTTGCGGGCAAGGACTGCCATTTTATCAAGCGTGATTTCCCCCTCTATTTCTTCATTTTCTCTCAGGGAAACCAACTCTTTGATTTTTGAAACTACCCAATTGGCCTCGGCAAGTTCGTCAGGACAGGCGAAGACGGCTGCTTTGCCTGTGTAAAAGGCTTTATTATTAACCCCATTGAGGGAGAGTTTTGCGGCAAAATCAATGACGGCTTGTGAGGAGCGGTAGTTTTGATGGATTTCTTTCTTTATAGCACCAAAATCCTGTATAAAATCTTCGAGCATGAACTTCTTGTCAGCACCTGCATAGCCATGTATGCTCTGCTTCGGGTCGCCGACCATAAAGACATTGCGATGCGATTCACCGCACAATGTTTTTATTAGATTATATTGGGCATAATTCAAATCCTGTGCTTCGTCAACAAGGATATATTGATAAATCCTTCTGTACAGCTTTGCATCGTTGGGGTTTTCGTTCAACACCCGCCAAGCCAACAACAGTAGGTCGTCGAAATCTATGAGGTTTTGCTCCCTTAACACCCTGTTGTAAGAGGTGTAAAGGATTTGCCTTTCAGATTTCCAGTTGGGGTAGGGCGTGTCTTCGTCTATGACTGTAAGGTGCCGCTTGGCTTCGCTAATGATTTTAATGTAATTGTCGAGCATCGCCTGCTTATCTTTCGACGCTTTTCCATCGTAGTAATTACGAAGTATGGGGTTTTCCAGAAAAACCTGTTCGAGTATTTTTTTGCGGTCGTTTTCCCGCTCGATAATGTGTGGCATCTCCCCGTAGCCGAGCAGGTGCCTCCTCCTTTTCAGGATTTCCAGTGCAAAACCATGTATTGTGCCTATAAATG
>JAIPBL010000047.1 GCA_021739645.1 Saprospiraceae bacterium
CTCCGGGAATGCCAAGGGGGCGACAACCGAGCCGACACACGTGGCGGTGCAGGTTCCCTCCGGGAATGCCAAGGGGGCGACAACCGAGCCGACACACGTGGCGTTGCAGGTTCCCTCCGGGAATGCCAAGGGGGCGACACACGTGGCGGTGCGGGTTCCCTCCGGGAATGCCAAATTTGTCAAAACCAAAAATCCTTCACCATCAGCCGCAGGTAGGCTTTGCCTTGCCACTGCTCCTCCTCGATTTTGTAGGCGACATGAAATGGCTTTTTGGAGGAAATTCGGGCAAAATGCTCACCCATCCCGAAGGCCATCCCGATAGCTGTTGGAGCGCCAGCCTGCTTGAGCGAAAGCCGTAGATGCGTACCTTTCAACAGTTTGGAATAGCCCGTATCCATGACTTTTTTGGTCACAAAAACAGGACTGCGGTTGCCAGGCCCGAAAGGTGCGAATTGCTTCAAAATCCGCCAAAACCCGGGCGTGATTTCATTCAAATCCAAAGTGGCGGAGACTTCCACTTCTGGCACTTGTTGCTCCTCGGTGATGCTATTCCGCACCACTTCCTCGAAGCGTTCCTGAAAAACCGGCACCGCATCAAGCGGCATGGTGAGGCCAGCAGCATGGGCATGGCCGCCAAAATTGGTGAGCAGGTCTTCGCAGGTTTTGATGGCTTCGTAAATATTGAAACCCGGCACGGTGCGGGCAGAACCGACGGCCATGCCGTTCGATTCGGTGAGTAGGATGGCCGGGCGGTGGAACCGTTCCACCATGCGGGCGGCGGCGATGCCAATGACGCCCTTGTGCCAGTCTGGCTGGAACAGTACCACACTCCGACGGGCATCCTTGTCGGGCTTTGCATCGAAAAGGCGAATGGCTTCATCCTGAATTTGTTGGTCGTGCTCCTTGCGGAGTTGGTTGCGGAGCAGCAGCACCCGTGCATTGTCGGCGGCCACGGTTTTGTCGGCAGAGAGGAGGAGTTTCACGGCTTGGTCGGCATCGGCAAGGCGGCCTGCGGCGTTGATGAGCGGCGCCAAACCGAACACAAGGTCGCTGATGGAGAGCGGGCGCTGCCTGCCGCTGAGTTCAAGCAGGGCAGAAATGCCGGGCCGACTGCTGCGGTTGAGGTACTGGAGGCCGAGGTGGGCCAGCACCCGGTTTTCGCCAATCATTGGCACGATGTCGGCGGCAATACTCAGCACGAGCAGGTCGAGCAGGGGATGAAGTTCCGTGTCGGGGAGGTTGTTTTTTTGTAAAAAAGCCTGCGCCAGCTTGAACGCCACGCCGCAACCACTCAGCCCCTTGAAGGGGTACGGGCAATCGGGGCGCATGGGGTCGAGCACTGCGATGGCGTCGGGGAGCGATCCATCGGGCAGGTGGTGGTCGCAGATGATAAAGTCAATGCCATGTGATTTGGCTTTTGCCACTTGTTCCCGTGCGTTCACCCCACAGTCCATGGCGATGATGAGTTTGGTGCCCTCGGCAATGGCATGGTCAATGCCAGCCATGCTCACACCGTAGCCCTCCCGGTAGCGGTTGGGGATGTAGAAGTCGAGCTTGGCACGGTGGCCGGAGAGGAACTGGTACATCAGCGCCACGGAGGTGGTGCCGTCCACATCGTAGTCACCGTAAAGGAGGATTTTTTCATCCGCTTGAAGTGCCCGTTGGAGGCAGGCCACGGCTGCTTCCATCCCTTTCATCAAAAAAGGGTCGTGAAGATGTGACCATTCGGGCCGGAAAAACGTTTTTGCTCCATCGTAGGTGCTGATACCTCGTTGCGCCAGCAAACGGCAAAAAATAGGGTTGATTTTCAGGACTTGCTGGAGATGGCTGACGACGGCTTCATCAGCGGGCAGGAGTGTCCATCGTTTTCTCATGTATCAGGAATTCTGTGGGTAAAAAATTTAGTTTGTGTGCCTTGGCAAAGGTAGCTTTTTCGGCAAATACTAGAAAATAAGTTGGCAAAACTGCGTTAACACGACTTTTTGTGTAGCTATAGGGTCAATATCGAAAGTTATTCCTTCACTTGCCAAGTGAGCCAAACCTCAAACTAACCGAAGGCTGTCACTCCACTTTTTTCAGCACCAGCTTGCTTCCCGGGCGAATGGCCAATAGTCCCGTGGTTACTACGGTGTCCCCCAATTGCAAACCCGATAACACCTGCACAAAATCCTCGTCACGAACCCCTGTTTCTACGTCCCGGAACTCCGGGTTACCACCTTTGTACACCACCACCTTTTTACCCCGAGCCTGCGGAATGATAGCCTGTGTGGGAGCAATTAGCGCCCCTCCACTGCCCGTCATATTGAGCAGCACCTTGGCGAAAGTACCCGGCAACAGGGCATTGTCGGCGTCCACCACAGTGGCCCTCACTCTGAGCGAGCGGGTCTCAGCAGCCACGGCTGATTCCGTAGCGATGACCGTGGCAGAAAAATTGCGGTTTGAGCCAGCTACCGTGAAACGAATGGTTTTCCCTTTCCAAAAAAGTTGTCCGTATTTCTCCGGCACAGTGAAGTCAAGTTTGATTCGGTTCAATTGTCGAAGCGTGGCGAGCAACATGGTGGGCGTCACATAAGCCCCGAGGCTCACATTGCGCAAGCCCAAACGACCAGCATAGGGCGCCCGGATTTCTGTCTTTGAAATACTGACCCTCACCAGCTCCATATCCGCTTTGATATTGTTCACCTGCAACTCACTCAGGTCCACCTCCTGTTGGCTGATACCTTGTATTTTCAACAGTTCCCGCTGGCGCTCCAATGTCTTTTTGGCAATTTCGAGCTGAACTTGCAGCTTCTTCAACTGCGCTTGCAAATCCTCGTCAAACAGTTTGGCCAAAAGCGCCCCTTTTTGCACCTGCCCCCCTTCTTGTAGGTTCATTGATACGAGCCTTCCCGAAATCTCTGACCGGATTTCTGTCTCCTCATAAGGCAGCAAAGTGCCTGGCACTTCTAGGTTTTCCGCCAAATTTTTATTGATGACGACAAATGCTTCCACTTGCAGAGGCATGTCTTTTTTGGCTGCTCCAGCAGGTGTGGGAGCGTCCTTTTTCTCCGATTTACAAGAGAAAACCATTAGTCCCATGAAAACAAGAATGGGAGAAATCCTAAGGAAGGAAAATTGTAGGCGCATGTGCTTATGTTGAAATGAGAAATAGCAAACAAGCTGGATTTGGGTTGGGTTGCCAATTGACCCCAAAATTAATAGGAATTGGCTTCACTCAATTTTTTCATTGCCGTATGGCACTTTTATTCACATAAGTTGCTACCGCAAAATCTCGCCAAATGCCTTTGGCACCAATACCCGCAGTGAATTCGGGCAAATATCGAATCGGGCTTCCCCTTTGAGTTCATAGCCTTCACCGTCGATGTGGTAGCAAGTGGGCGTCTTGGGCGTTACCACGACTTCCCGGCAGGTGTAGCATTCGGCAAGGCTGCTTTTGTGAAACGAGTGGTTGAGAAACCGCCAGCTTTCTAGGATATATCGCCATTTGGGGGCAGCTTTTATCACCAGCACTTCCAATTTGCCATCATTAAAATCAGCATGTGGAACGATGGAAAACCCGTAGCCGTAAACAGGTGCATTGGCCACCTCCACCAACAGGCAACGGCGGCTTATTTTTTCACCATCTACCTGAATATCAAGCTGTTGCATCTTGTACGCCCAAGCCTCTTCCAAGGTGTAGCGCAAGTAGGCCCAGAGGCCCCGTACCGGGCTGTCGTGCAGCCGCTTGGACACCACCCCGTCGAATCCGATTCCTGCGAGGTTCACGAAAGGCCGCCCGTTCATCCGACAAGTATCCACCACGATGACTTTACCGTGGTTGAGCAATTGGATGGCCCTCTCTACGTCCCGCCCGATGCCGAGGTGCCCTGCAAAGCCATTGCCGGAGCCGCTCGGCACCACGCCCAGCACGGTCTGTGTGCCGATTAGTTGACTTGAAATCTCGTTCACCGAACCGTCGCCACCACAGGCCACTACCACCTCATAGCTGTGGTCAGCGGCTTCCTTGGCCAGTTGAATAGCATGACCAGCGTACTCCGTCAGACAGATTTCAGCATCCCACCGGCCGTGGTCGAGGTTTTTTTCGATCAAAACGGGCAGGTTGCGCTTGCGGTTGGCACCGGAGCGTGGGTTGATTATGAAGCGGATTTTCTGTTTGTTATCTTTCATCAAAACTTGACTTTACCCATGACGCCTAACTCCTTGGAATTATAAAAAAACTGAATTGAAGTTTCCGAAGGATAACTGTTTTAGGTTCCCCTTTAGGGGTCAGGGGCAAAAACAAAATGCTTAAACATGAGATAGTTTACGGTCAAGCCCATGACAATGGCAACGATGGTTTTTGACACAATGTATTGAATATCAAAGGTTTCTGTTAAAAACCAGACGCCGCCCGTGTTCATCAGCAGGCTCAGGCCGGAAGCCAAAACATAGCGTACCGCTTGCCCGTGCCACTGCTGGTCGTGCCGTTTGAAGGCCCAATTGCGGAGCAACAAAAAGCTGACCACAGCCCCGCAAAATGCTCCGGTGGCGTTGCTGGCCACATACCACAGCCCGGCGAGTTCTTTCAGGCCGATGGTCACGAGGAAGTCGGTGCCAGTGGCTAAGACTGCTGCTACTTGTGAGCGCATCCACGGGGATTTTGCGGCGGATTTCATGGCGCAAATGTAACACGGACTGCCAGTCCGTGCTTTCACATTTTGAGACTCCGATGATTATTCTTGGAAAAGCACGGACTAACAGTCCGTGTTACCACCAAACCGAGACCTCATCCAACGATTTTCTTCGCAAATCCGGCACGGTAGCCCCCTCCGCCGGATAGCCGACGGGCACCAGCAAAAATGGCCGCTCGTTCTCCGGTCGGTCGAGGATTTTTTGCAAAAAATTCATCGGGCTGGGCGTATGGGTGAGGGAGACCAGCCCGGCATTGTGAATGGCCGCCAGTAAAAAACCACAGGCAATGCCCACTGACTCACTAACATAGTAGCATTTTCGCTTTTCTCCGCCCTCCAATTCATAAGCTTTTTTGAAAACAACAATGAGCCACGGGGCGATTTCAAGGAAGGGCTTTTGCCAGTCCGTGCCAAGCGGGGCGAGGTCACGCAGCCACTCTTCGCTCATGCGCCCGTTGTAGCTCTCCCGCTCTTCCTCCTCCGCTGCCTCCTTGATTTTTGACTTCATGGCCGGATCGCCAACTACACAAAAAGTCCAGGGTTGCTTGTGCGCCCCGGATGGTGCGGTGCTGGCTGTTTTGATGATATTTTCGATGACTTCCTTCGGAACGGGCTGGTCGGAGAAAAAGCGCAGGGAGCGGCGGCGCTCCATCTGGTCGTAGAATGTTTTGGAGCGTTGGAGGGATTCGGATTCAGTGAAATTCAGGGGATGGTAGGGGATGTGCGGATAGGTGGACATGGTGATTTTTTGGGTAAAAGTAGCACTTTTGGCGGCGTTTACTATTTAAAACCAATGGGTTTGCGGGGTTCGTTTTCCTTTTGTACAAACTGTCGGATGACCTGCAATATTTGCTGGATTTGCGCCCCTTGTTCACCAAACTGGACCTCCAAATCGGTCAAGCGCTGCTCCAATTCTTTGTAAATCCCAATTACGTTTCGCATTTGAACAAAGGCTTTTACCACGTAAATGCTGGCCTGCACGGCAGCATCGGTGTTGAGCACACTGGCAGCCATGATGGCACCGTGCTCGGTGAAGGCGTAGGGTGGAACACGGCGCATTGTAAAATTTGTGGTTGCAATTTGCAACCGCAAATCTTCGAACTCCTCGTCCGTCAATTGGAACATGAATTCTGGAGGAAAACGTTTGATGTTTCGTTGAACTTGTTGGTTCAGCCGCTTGGTAGTCACACCGTAAACCTCAGCCAAGACCATGTCCAGCATGACTCGTTGGCCTCGAATTTGATAAATTTGGGAAAGAAACTCTTCGGATGATGGTGTCAGTTTTTTCATAGTCAATGTTTAGGAGCGGAAAGCTACAACACGCATTTTGCCCAAACAAATAGTAAAATCTTCACTTGAAATTGCGTTCCGCAAGCTCAAATTCTATCTGGCTAAAATCAGGTAACATGCAAACAATTGACTGCCCTACACTAATACGAATGCGCCACCCAAACCAAATAATCTTGCAATATTTGAAACTCCAAACTGTTTTCATCGGCAGCCTGCAAGAACGCCAGGGGATGGTTCATGCCTTTTTTCCCATTGGCTTTGGTGGCCATGATATGACCCTGCTCATCGAAGGATTTGATGCCGATAACTTCAATGATGCCCACCTTATTTTTATTGGGGCGAACGCTGCCCCTTAATTTCGCTTCAAAAGGGAAACTCAAATGCTGCGCCAAGTAGTTTGTCCAGTTTTCATGGTCGGTCATGCTGGTATCCGCCAACAAAATAGCTTGGAGGCGCGCAGCCATGGACTTATCTGGCAGGGATTTCCAAACTGAACCGTGAAAGCGCACCCGGTAGGCCGCCAGTGCTTCAGCTTCGGTGTCCCTGGGTTTGCAGGCTACCAGTTGGTCAGCACTGAAAACGGCTTCTTGGAAATCATCGTCCATCTTTATGGCCTTGTCAACCAGCTTTGTGGACATTTGCGCCACGGTCAGGCTGTCGAATGCAACGGCGTAGGCTTCTTCGCCATCGTGGTCGTAAAAGGCTTCTTCGACCCGCCCCTCCCAGCCCTGCATGTTTGTTTTTTTGTCAAAAGGCGACCAAACGGTAGGCACCACCCGCACCGAAGAGCCAATGGGAAAAACAGGGTCTTCCACACTATTGTCGAAGGCAGCGTTGAAGAAATCGAAGGCGGATTCGTCGCCATTGGCCAGCTTCGTCAACATGGAAAACGGGTCCATGAAATCAAAGTCATCTTCTTCATCCTCGGGGTCTTCCCCCAATAGCAAGTCCATCAGTTTGGGCGAAATCCTGCCGAGTCGGATGGAGTCGGTCAGGCCGTCCCGGATTTTGGTGAACATTTGCAGCATCTCTTCAACCTGGGCGGTCGCATCGTCGAGGCCATTGCCTTTTCGTTCGGCCTTGTTGACGGAGGTGAGCATTTTCCCCAAGTCCGATTTGCGGAGCTGCTTGATTTCCTCGCTCGTTCGGTCAAGCTGTTTTTCAATGAATTGGAGGTCCCTTTTCAGCCGGTCGATTCCCAGTTGGAGGGAGTCCACCGTTGTCGCTTTTGCTTCAAAATCGAGGGATTCGTGCAGATACAGGCTCTCCAGTTCAAGCAAAGCTTGGATGTCGTTGTGCTGGTTGGCCTCGTTGATTTGCTGCATCAGCAGGTGGAACTCCTGCGCTTCTTTTTCGTTTTTGGCGAGGTCGGGGTGGAATTTTTGGGAGAGCTTCAAGAATACTTTCCGGATTTCTTTTTGCTCTTTTTCTGGTGGCTTCACTTCGAATTCAGCGAACATATTGCGCATCCTTGCCCGCTCAAATTCATCAAAGTCGAAATTGCCCGACTCCCGTTGCTGCTTTTGCTCCCTGTACTCGTCGTAGCTATCGCCGAACATGCTGCTATCGGCCATTTCATCGGCCATCATTTGGAGCTGCTCCTTGTCCATTTTGTTCATGCCTTTGGCCATTTTCAGTTGGCGGGCCAGTGCTGCGATTTCCATGCGGAGCTGGTCAACTTCCTCCATTTTGTTGAGCATGTTGGACTGAACCCTTCGCCCTATTTCCTCCACATCAGACTTGATGTTCTGAAGGCGGGTCTTGAGGCTTTTCAGGGTCGTCTGTTTTTTTTTGAGCTGGGCTTCGAGGTCTTTTGCTTCGGCTTCTTTGCGGAGCAATTCGGGTGATTTTGCAAGTTTTTGACTCATGTATGGCGGTGTTGTTTAGTATATTTTTTCAGGATGGTATGTGATGCCCTATGGGTTTCTGGGGAATAAATGATAAATATCGGCATGACCGAGCAGGAGGTTTCAAAGGAGGAGATGCTTTGAAATTACTGCCTTAGTAAAAAGCCCTCCTCCAGCATTTAACCACTAAATCAGTACATAATTTCAGCTTAAAAGGGCAATATCCTAGCCTTGCCTCGGATTTCGTTTAAAGTAATAAGTGCTCCAGCCTCCAATTCCACTTGAAACTTTATCAGGTTACTTATCACCAAACCTGCAATAGCAGATGGCATCACATCCTGTGTGCGAACTTGGAACACGCTTGGCGCAGCAGCTTTGGTGGCTGCGAGGATTGCACTAAAGTCAAGGTCGTGGGTAAAAACGATATAGCCATTTTCCTTTGCCCAGGCCATCAATTCCGGGTCGGGTGCATGGTGTTCTCCTATACTGGACCAGTGCTTGGCTTCCCAGCCTGCATTAGCAAAAGCATCTACCCAAAGCGGCGAAAGGTTCGATTTCATGCGGCGAGTGGCACTTCAACTTCTTCTGACCGCCAAGCAGCGTATGAAAGTGCTTCTTGGATGTCCTCTTGCTCAAGGTAGGGATAGGCTTTGAGGATATCTGCTTTGGTATGTCCAGATGCCAGCAGACCTACAACAGTGCCAACCGTCACTCGCATCCCCCGGATGCAAGGCTTCCCTCCCATCACGAGCGGGTCGAATGTAATACGGGTCAATTTTTTCATTGTTTAATGGCTTTAGCTTTTGTGAAACTTGTTTCAAAAGTAAAGAAATATACGCTGTGCTGCTTGCCTGTGGTCACTTTTAGCGAAGCTAAATTCTCAACTCTCCAGTTTCAAAACCAAAAACAAATGCAGGATTACCGCCGCCACCACTCCCGCCGCCACATCATCCATCATCACCCCCCAGCCGCTGGGCAGCCGCTCCAACTTCCTGATTCCCAACGGTTTCCAAATATCAAACAGCCTGAAAAGGCCAAAAGCGAGCAGCAGGTTCAGCCAGTTGACAGGGACGCCGAGCATGGCCACCCAGACGCCGACCAGCTCATCGACCGTGATGCGGGAGGGGTCGTGACCCCATTCGGGTTCCAGTTTTTGCGAAGCTTTTACCCCCAAAAAAAAGAAAACAAGAATGGCCACGAGCAACCATTGTGCTTGTGGCCATCCACCGGAAAACTGCCCCGGCCAAACTTCACTCAATCCCCAGAGCATCAGCACCCCCACCGCTGCACCTGCCGTTCCAGGCGCCACGGGCGAGTAGCCGCTGCCGAAGGCGGTTGCGATGAACTTGTAAAGCAGAAGTTTTGAGTTTTGAGTTTTGAGTTTTGAGTTGGAGGGCATGAGGGAAGTTTTGAGTTTTGGGTTTTGAGTTTTGAGTTGGGGGAATGGGCTACTTTTTCTGGAAATGGGGATTGGTCTTGGAGGGGGTGTGCTTCATTGCGGACACTGCCACAGCCAATATCTCAAGTCCCTCCTTTATCAGCGGCTCAACCCGATCATTTGGTAGAAGTCCAGTATCCACCTTGATTTCCATCCAAAAACAAGCCTCATCGCATTCCTCAATCACAATGGACATTTTGGCAAAAAACTCCTCCGGTGACCTTGACCTGCAAGCAGCCCGGTAGTTCGAACCAACTGAGGAAGCCGCTCGTAAAAATTGGTCACCAAAAATTTTAGCCTCTCCAGTTTTAGGAAGCGCTTGGTAAAGTTTGGTAGCTCGAATCACGAATTGTTTAGTTCGGGCTTTAAAATTCTCAGCAAATTCCTCATTGCTCATAAGCTTTGCCTTTTAATCTCAAGACTTGTCCCCCAACTCAAAACTCAAAACCCAAAACTCAAAACTAATAGTAGTAGTCCAGCCCCAGGTGCGTAATCAACTCCTCGTCCATCAGGTGGCGCAGGGTGTTGAGCAGCTTCTGGTTTTGGAGGAAGATGTCGTGCTGTGGGTGCAGGCCCTTTGCCGCTTGTGGCGACTTCAGGTAGAACGACAGCCACTCCTGGATGCCGTAGAATTCGGCGCGCTTGGCCAAGTCGAGGAACAACGCAAGGTCGAGCACGATAGGTGCTGCCAAGATGGAATCCCGGCAGAGGAAGTCAATCTTGATTTGCATCTTGTAGCCGAGCCAACCGAAGATGTCGATGTTGTCCCAGCCTTCTTTGTTGTCGCCGTGAGGCGGGTAGTAGTTGATGCGCACCTTGTGGTAGAGGTCGCCGTAGAGGTCGGGGTTGGTTTCTGGCTGTAGGATTTCCTCCAACACGCCGAGCTTGGACACTTCTTTGGTTTTGAAGTTGTCCGGATCGTCGAGCACCTCGCCGTCACGATTGCCGAGGATGTTGGTGGAGAACCAGCCGTGGATACCGAGCGCACGAACTTTAAGGCCGGGTGCTACGATGGTTTTCATCAGCGTTTGGCCTGTTTTGAAGTCTTTGCCGAAGATGGGCGTGCGGGTCTGCTTTGACAGTTCGACCATTGCATCCACATCACAGGAAAGGTTGGGAGCGCCGTTGGCATAGGGAATGCCCATTTTCACGGCAGCGTAAGCGTAAATCATGCTCGGCGGAATGGCCGGGTCGTTGTTGCGCAAGCCCGCTTCCAGTTTTTCAACGCTGGAATGTACGTCGCTTTCTTCGATGTAAACTTCCGTAGAACCGCACCAAACCATCACCAAACGGTCGCAGCCGTTCTCATCCTTGAAGCGGCGCATGTCTTCCATGACGGCTTCGGCGAGTTCCATTTTGGTAGCGGCTTTCTTGACGTGCGGGCCATCGAGGCGCTTCACGCAGTTGCGGTCGAAAACGGCGGTCATCGGCTTGATGGCTTCCAGTTCCGGGCGGATTTGGTCGAGGAGCGATTGGTCGAGCACCTTGGCGTTCACCGCCGACTCGTACATATTGTCCTCGAAAATGTCCCACCCGCCGAACACGATGTCGGTTAGTTTTGCGAGGGGAACGAAGTCCTTGATGAGTGGATTGCGGTTGTCGGTACGCTTGCCGAGGCGGATGTTGCCCATCTGTGTGACGGAACCGACGGGCTTGGAGATGCCCTTGTTGACGGCGATAACGCCCGCCATGAACGTAGAAGCTACAGCACCCATACCTGGAGTGAGGATGCCGAGTTTTCCGTTTGCTGCTTTAACTTTAGTCATGTTGAAATATTAGTGTAGTTCAAGTTCAGGGCAATAGATTTTACGGGATGCAGATTGCTTTCGTCGAAAACCGTTTGCCATGAATATCCGGTGTTGAAAAATGTTATTTGGAAAAAACGGTACAAAGATAGTCAAATGCTTTTACCCCTTTGCCACCTAATAATGCCTCGAAATGAAATTTCGTTGCGTTGGAAGGAGGGTTAAGTCTTTGTTTAGCTAAAAAAAGTAGATGGGAGGGGCGGCTGGGTAGAGGAAGGAGCGGGGAAAACGATACTTGTTTTTTGGATAACAAAAATGCAATTCAAGCTGTCGCAAACCCCGAATAAGCCCTTGCGAAAGGTGGCCTGAATCCCAAAACAATATCCTCCTTGGCTACGCCCCTTTCCATTAACACGTCCACCGCATCGTGCTCCGTGATGTTACGCTGAAACCATACTTTCTCCTCCTTTATATCGAAGTGCATGACCACCGTGAATATGTATTTCGATTCCTGCCAACCAGTTTGCAAAAGTTGGAAATGGTTGTTTTCCCGGTCAACGATGACGTGGCTTTCGATGTCTGGCAGGTTTGCTGGTATGATTTGGGCTTGCTCGTTCAGGTATCCGATAACGATGTCTTGGTATTTTCTTAGTTTATCCATGATAGTATTATTTCTGAAAATGGGTTATAAACGACCAATTTTGCTTGTATTCGTTCCAATGATTTCTGGATGATTGGCTCTTGAAAAAAATCCTTCCAAACATCTTCGGGGATGCCCAGAAAAAGCACACGATTAGGCTCAACCACTTCTAAAGCCACGAAATAATCATTGAACTGCCCAACTGCCCTGTGGAACTCGTTAACGTCTGATGGCCCAGAAAAGCTCTTGAGTTCTACCGCAATTTTTGCATTACCTTTTTCGGCAGCCAGTAACTTCTCTGCCCCAAAATCCACTTCGTAGCCAATACGACCAACCCGCAAAGGATAAGGGTCGTGGGTAATGGTCCAACCATCTTTTTCCAACGCTATTCTAAATTTTTCGTGGTATAAGTCCTTGGCCATTTATCAATTTTATGACCTCAAAAATAGAAAAAAAACGGCAGTCACCAAAACTAAAACGGGCCATCCGAATTCATCGAATGACCCCTTCTTTCGCCCCTCAGCCCTAACTTACGGCTTATTCGTCCTCACCACCCCACCCGGAGGACAGTTTTCATTCAAAAACTTGCTCACCATCGTGCTCAGGTGCAGGAACGTGCCCTCACCCTCACTCAGACCGTGGGAGCGCATCGGGTAGGCCATGTACTGGAACTGCTTGTTGTACTTTACCAGTTCGTTTACCAGCATTTCTGCATTCTGAAAATGCACGTTATCATCTCCAGTACCGTGCACGAGCATCAGGTTTCCTTTTAGATTCTTTGCATGGGTGAGGGCTGCGCCAGCAGTGTAATCTGCCATATTCTCTTGCGGCAAGCCCATGTAGCGTTCCGTGTAAATATTGTCGTAGAAAAGTGAACTGGTCACTGGGGCAATGGACACGCCCGTTTTGTAAATTTCAGGATATTGGAACATCAAGTTCAGCGTGGAAGAACCGCCACCGCTCCAGCCCCAAACAGCCACCCGGCTGGTGTCGCAATAAGCTGCTTCCAGGATTTTCTTCGCCCCCATCGCCTGGTCACGGATGTTCACTTGACCGATATTCCGATAAATTGCTTTGCGCCAAGCCCGGCCTTTCGGGGCTGGAGTTCCCCGGTTGTCAATGCTGACGTGGATGTAGCCATCTTCGGACAAATCGCCACTGTAGATGAAGTCATTGGCGGAGCCGTAGCTGTCCGCAACGGTCGCACCCGCAGGCTCGCCGTACACGTAAAATACGACAGGGTATTTTTTATTGGGGTCAAAATTGTTCGGCTTTTTCATCCAGCCGTCCATTTCAACGCCATCTTCCGTGGTCACTTTGAAGAATTCCACGTTGCTATTTTCCTTCGCTTTTGGGTCGTAGCCCTTGGCAACGACTTCTTGACCAACAAGTGGCTTGTCACTAGGCAGTTCTACCCAAGTGGTCGTTGGTTTTGTAAAATAATTGGAGAAGCGGTGACGGGCGTACTTTCCATTGGGTGAAATGGTGTAGCTGTGGGTGCCCGGCAAGTTGGTAGCGGTAATTTGCTCGGCCTTGCCTTTGCCGTTCAGCGGCACTTTGTACAGGTATTTTTGGATGGCGCTGTTTGGCGAAGCCGAAAAATAAACCTGCCCGCCTTTTTCGTCAATGCGGTCGAGGCTGATGACATCGTAGTCGCCCTTGGTCAGCAGGCTCTCTTTTTTGCCATCTGTCGAAATAACAAACAGGTGTTCCCAGCCATCCTTTTCGCTGGGCCAGAGGAAGCTTTTGCCGCCGTCCAGCCAGTACCAGCCCGTGGCATCGTTCGACCATTCGTTAACTGTACTCACCCAGGCCTCATCAGTTTCGGTGAAAATGGTTTTCGTATTGCCTGAATTTGGCTCGCAGAGCATGATTTTGCTCTCATTCTGCTTGCGGTTGAGCTGCTGGAGAATGATTTGCGTGCCATCCGGCGTCCATTCCATCCGCACGAGGTAGTGCTGCGCCGGGTCGCCGGGCACGTTCATCCAAGTTGTCTTTGCATTCGCAATGTCCACCACACCGATGCGGGCAGGGCTGGGCGGGTCGCCCACTTTTGGGTACTCAACAGGCACGATTTGGCTGTACACCGAGTCCGTGTTGTTTATCATGTAAAAGTCTCGAATTTTGTTGGCGTCTATTTGCCAGTAGGCGATGCTCTTGCTGTCAGGTGCCCAGCGGAAGCCGTCACGGCAGAAGAACTCCTCCTCATAGACCCAATCGAAAGTACCATTGATGAGCTTTTTAGTACCGAGGTCGTCGGTCAGTTTTTTGATGACGCCGCTCGAAATCTCTTCTACGTAAACATTGCGCTCACTTACATAAGCCGCCCTAGTGCCGTCGGGGCTTAGCTTCGCAAACATGAGGCTTGAAGCTGGGCGCCCTTTGCCAAGCTGCATCAACGACTTGGTTTTTAGGTCAAACAGCCAGTAGTCCCCACGAGTCTTTTGGCGCCAAACCCGCTTGCTGTTGGTGTAAATGAGTGCACGATTGCCATCGTCAGTGATGGAAAAACCTTCCACTTTTAGCGGGGCATCAGCACCTTCTGGCTTGAGCAGGTCTTTTGCAACGACCACGTTTTTATCTAATGCGGGCAATGTATATTTCACAATGCCACCGTCCTCAGAGGTGAGGTAGCTGTTACCGTCGGAAGCCCATTTTATCTGCTGGCCGAGGCTCGTTGAAATTGCTGCAAAGGAGCAAAAAACAATAAGTATTGACCTAAAAATGCTGGGTCGAAAATTCATGTTCTGTTTTATTTTTTGTGAAAAAATTTAGGTTGAGTGCTTGGTTCGAGGCTCGCAAATGTAGTTAGCTGCCTGCAAATAAAGTCTAATACGCCCTGTTTTGTCTGCCGACTGGCTAGGATTATGGAAACGTAGCTGCCCGTTTCTCGTTCTTGTAATTGTGGTCGCCCTCCAGATAGCTATCGGGATATTGGGCAGACCGAGCCAGTATTTTCGGTCTGCCCAATAAATTGGGCGACCACAACAAAGTCAGGTTGCGCTAAAAATGGTTGCTTTGCATTATTAACTTGCATTAAAACTTCAACGCCACAAAACGGCTGTTCAGCATGAATAAAAAGCTTTTTACCCTCCTTTTTTCTTTATTTTTAGCAATCTTGGGTCGCACTCAGTCCCTTACCGGCGAATGGGTAGGTGAAGTGACGCAGACAGGAAAAGAAGTCAGTTTCCGCTATACTTTGTCGCTCACGCAAACCGACAACAAGGTTTACGGAACAGCTACCTCCAGCAATACCGATGGCAGCGGCGCCGCCAAATTTGAGGTGGGTGGCATCGTGGAAGGGCAGCAACTTATCCTCCAGGAAGTGCTGCAACTTGAGCCTGAAAATGCCCGCTGGTGCCTCAAGCATATCCGCTTGCAACTCGACAAGACCCAGCCCTCCCCCACCCTCTCTGGCAATTGGGAAGCCCAAGGTTGCAAGCCCGGCACAATGAAATTAGTTTTAAGTTCGCCAGTTGGCAGTGGGCAGTCGGCCCCCAGCCAATCCGCAATCCACAATCCGCAATCCGCAATCGTAGGCCGTTTCTCCGGAAGCCTCACCCAATCTGACCGGGATTATGGCTTTTATTTTGAAATGGAATTCAAAAAAGACGGGACAGGCACCTCAATTATCGTTTCCGACGGCGAGGGTGGCAATGCTACGCACCGCCTTGATTGGACTTTCGATGAGGCGGCGCAACGATTGGATTTTGAGGAAACTGCCATCATCGA
The DNA here is from genome assembly GCA_021739645.1 of Saprospiraceae bacterium. Taxonomy (GTDB): domain Bacteria; phylum Bacteroidota; class Bacteroidia; order Chitinophagales; family Saprospiraceae; genus UBA6168. The sequence continues at coordinate 15,363 of JAIPBL010000047.1, forward strand.
AGAGTCGGTGCCGAGCTGGCGCTGGTGCATGAAATCGGGCAGCCTTTTTTACCAAAAAGAAAAAAACCGCCACTCACTAAATGGCAACTGGCAAGGGTACATCGAAGGTGCTGACCCAAGAAGTGGTGCTTGTGCGCCCGGCAAGCTGTTCGTGGAGCAAGCCATTTTCGAGCAAAATGAAACTAACCCGCCAGCAATATCCGGTGAAATCGTTGCTGTTAAGCCTCCCGAAATTGGTCAATACGAAAAGAAAAACCAGCGGAATGTGGATGTGGAGCGGGTACTGGAAGTGAAAAGCAAGACGGTGCGCATCCGGGTTTGGGACAATGGCACCGTGGACGGCGACGTGCTATCCCTTTTCCTCAACGGCGACCTCATCATCAAAAACTACCGGGTCACTCGTCAAAAATATGAGACCATTGTGAAGCTGGACAAACCCACCAATTTCATCATACTCCATGCACTCAATGTTGGCAGCATTTCCCCGAATACTGTTGCCGTTTCGGTGGATGACGGGTTTGGGGAACAGGTGGTCATCATCAGTTCCAACCTGAAAACCAGCGGTGCGATTATGATTCGGGAGTTCACGGTGAAATAGCGCGTGAGAGGGTGAGAGAAGCGACGTACACTTTCTCACGCTCTCACCTCTCTCACCCTCTCACGCGCTATTTCAATTCTAAGGCTGTCTTAAAATTACCCATCAACAAGGCAGAAAGGTCGTCATTTGACGGGTTGTAGGTGGAAAGATTGGATGGGTCAGCGAAGTCAATCGTCTGATTGCCAGCACCTTGCAAAAGTTTCAGCACATCGACCGACATGTTAAGGTCGAGGGTTTGCCCGTCATCCAAAGTGAAAGTCTTGAGGAGCGTCACCGTCTGGAGATTACTGTTTTTGGCAGGGAAAAGCTCGAATGGATTGTCCGCTGGGGAACCACCGAAGATGCCGTCGCCATTGAGGTCGTAAATGCCCGCCAGTTTCATAAAGAAAAAACTGTTGCCGTCCGCCCAGAAATGGGTGTCGAAAGCCTGCTTGAGCGGGTGACCTGCGCCGTAGTTTACCACAGAAGCTTTGTTCAGCCCTGAAGGGACACCAATGCTTATTTTGATGCCCCGGTACTTCACGGAAGGCACGGTGTGAAAGTAAAATGAGGCAGGCTGGACATTTCCCGGGTCGGTGTTGGCGCTAAAATCGGCGAGCGCCACTTCCAACAGGTCGGTTTCGTCTTCGGTCGCCGCTTCCAACAGCGTCACATTGCTGATGAAAAAATTGAATTGGTCAAACTGCACTTGGTTAGCGCCGCCAAACAGGTAGGGCTGGTTCATCACCAAAGGTTGACCAGCGAACTTGGCATCAATGTTCAACCGAATATTGCCCGAAGGGCCGAGTGTCACCTCATCGCCGCAAGATGCCAGAGAAACCAAGAGTAGGAAATAGAAAAACTTTTTCATTTTTATAATTTTGAGACGTGGCATTCACGTCTATTTTTTTCAAAAATCAAGTCGTCAATTGCTCAAATTCACTCGAAACGAAACAATGAAATTTCGGCCAGCAGCACTCACACCAGAAGCAAATGGACGATAGTGCAAGTCGGTGATATTCTCCACTGCGATATTTACCGTGAACAATTTCGAAATGTTATACGAAGCATAAACATTGTAGGTCGCCCAAGCCAGTGTGCCGTCGAATACCGCCTTCCCGTTTTCTGGGTTTATGTGCCAGTAGCCGCTCTCTAAATTGTCTTCTGTGCCGCCACGGCCAATCACGGGGTCGCCGTTGCTGTCGAGGCTGACGTCGGAGACACCATATTGGTCAACTGTTTTTGCCGCTTGATAGCGCACCACGCCGGAGAGCTTGATTTTGCCCGAGTGGAAGGTGAGGCTTGTAAACCCATGCATTGGAGGGATATGGTCCAGTGGCGCAAGCGTATCGAATACCACTTTGCCTTGGTCGTCCTTCACCTCAAAAGAGGAAACGCCGTTGGTGTAGCTGAGCGTGGATGCCAGTGCCCATTTCTCCCCAAACCGGAGCTGTGCCTCTCCACTAACACCTTTGATGATGCCTTTGATGGCGTTCACGTTCGCACGGGTTTCGTACAGGTTACCGTCCACCGTCACCAAGTTTGTGCCGTCTGGAAGGTTGAAAGCACGGCGGGTCATCAGGCCTTTTACGTATGTGTAATACCCTGTCAGCGCTAGTTTCATCCTGAAACCGTTGGCGCTTTTCCCAACTTCCTGTGCGAGGGCCAATTCCCCATTGTAGGAGCGCTCCGGCAGCAGGTCGGGGTTTGGGATGGAGATGAAGCCGTTCTTCGGGCGGAACTGAGAGTAGTCGTCAATGTTCGGTGAGCGGAATGCTTTTGAGCCAATGACCCGCACTTCCGTACCTCCCTGCGATTTCCAGGTGCTACCCAACGACCAGGTGAGGTCGCTGTTTATGGAACCGACGCCGGGGTCAATGTACTCGGCAGGCCAGATGATGGTACTGTCAGCAGAGAACTCCGAATGCAGTTTTGCTCTGGTAAAACGCAGTCCAGCATTGAGCGCCAGCGACGTGTCGGCGGAGGTGACCCGGTAATTGGCGTAGCCAGCCAATGTGGTCACGGTGTTCAATCCGGGATAACGGGAAAGTGCATTCTTCGTAATGGACTCGCTCTGGATTTTCACCCTACCCGATTCCGAGTGGACGTCGTTGTGGTTCACATCCACGCCGTACATCAGTTTTTGCTGCCCGTTTTCCGTGATGTTTTTGTCAAAATCAGCGGTCAGCGAGTAGATATAGACGTTTTCCAACTGGAATATCCGTTGGCTCTTGTGAAGCACCCGCTGAAGGCGATTCTCGTGCAGCCGCTGGAAAGACCCAATGACCGTGGCCCTATCATAAAGGCTTGTCGGCTTCGAAAATCTTGTTTTCAAGGATGCCATCAGTCGGCGCTGCGGCCCGTAAAACCACTCCGCATAGCGCAAGCTCGTAGGATCGGTTGGGTCTTTCAGCTCGGTGAGAAAATCATAGCGAGGCACGTCCGTGCTGGTTGACTGCTGGAAATTCAACACCGCAAAAAAGTTGCGGTTCGGCTGGTATTTGATTTTTTGCAAAAAATCAATCTGCGAGTAAGCAGTACCGATTTGCACGTTGTAGTTGGGTTTGTACCCACCGCTACCGTCATTTATCACGTTCTCTATCACCTCGTCGTTGTCGCCGTTTCGGCGCACAAAATAGAGGCGCTTGCCAAAGTCCTCATAACCAACGGGGCGGTTGTCACCGGAACGCAGGTCGTTGTAATCGGTGAAGGTCAGGCTGGTGAGCGATGCCCAATTTTTCTTGCCGTAGTTCACATCGGCGTGAACGGATTTCTCTTGGTTCGCCGAAGAATAACGGGTGTAAAGGCTAGACTCCACGACTGATGGCTGGTCGCCAAGTGCGAGTTTTGGCTCTTTCGAGCGGAAATGGATGACACCACCCAGCGCATCACTTCCATAAAGCAACGAACCTGGCCCGAAGATGACCTCTGTGCGCTCCAGCATGGCATTGTCCACGGTAATCGAGTTCTGCAAGTGACCACTGCGATAGACAGCACTGTTCATGCGCACCCCATCCACCACAAGCAGCACCCGGTTGGCTTCAAAACCACGCAGCACGGGGCTTCCACCGCCCATCTGTGTTTTTTGGACAAAAACGCCTGCCGTGTTCCAGAGCGCATCCGCCGTGGTCTGCGGCTCGAAGAAGGCGATGTCCTGCTTGGTTATTTTTTGGAAAGTGTAGGGTACCTGCGAGGGCAAGTCGTCACGGCGCCCGATGACCACCACCTCGTTCAGCTCCGTAGCGGATCGGGTCATTCTGATGATGCCGTTGCGGCGACGGATTTCGTAAAAAGGAAGTTGCAGCAGGTTGTAACCAATGAAGCTGAAATTGATTTCTTCTTTGTTGTCCAAATCAACGAGAGTAGCCTTCCCATTTTCATCGGTCGTAGTGGCTACCTTTTGCTGGTCATTGGTGAAAACGTTGACGCCGTACATCGGCTCACCTTTTTCATCCAAAACAGTTACGACGTACTCGTAGGTTGTTGAACTTGCGTTTGCAGCAGCTTTTTGGTGAAAAAAGGCCACGAAAAGCAGGCAAAGCATTGCGGGAATTGTGGTGTAGCGTTTAAACATGGGTCAATCGAATGATTAATTACTGTCAAATTATGAACGAGTGAACTCGAAGTGGGGGGAGAAGCTGAGGCTGGACGGTATGAAAAAGGACTGCTTACAAAAGCCAACCCGCGGACAACTTGTGGGAGCGACCAAATCGAATGAATGCTATTTGGGCAATTGGATGGTAAAGGTCGTCCCTTCGTTCAGCACCGACTTTTTGACAAAAATCTTGCCGGAATGGTATTCATCAATAATCCGTTTTGTTAACGAAAGGCCAAGCCCCCAGCCCCTTTTCTTGGTGGTGTAGCCGGGTTGGAAGACGGTTTTGAACTTAGAGGCGGGAATGCCCTTGCCCGTGTCGGAGATATCAATGAACACATGGCGGGGGTCTTGGTAAACGGTGGCGCTGATACTGCCAGTACCCTCCATAGAATCGAGGGCATTGCGGAGCAGGTTTTCAACCACCCACTCAAAAAGGTGAGAATTTATTTGGACAATTACTGGTTCAAAATCTGTTGGTTGCGGAAAGTAGAACTCAATCTTACGGCTGGCACGGCGCTGCATGTACGCCCGGCATTTTTCCAGTTCGTCAAAAATGTTGACAGGCTTGAGTTCCGGTGCAGAGCCGATTTTGGAGAAGCGGTCGGCGATGAGTTCGAGGCGCACCACGTCGTTGCCGAGTTCGTCGAGGACTTCGTTCACCTCAGCGTCATCCTCCCGCAGTGCCCGCAGGTGCTCAATCCATGCCACGATGCCGCTGATGGGCGTGCCGAGCTGGTGGGCTGTTTCCTTGGCCATGCCCGCCCAGACCCGGTTCTGCTCCGCCCGGCGGCTGGTGCTGAAACCGAGGTAGCCGAAGGCGATAAAGGCAGCAATGAGGATAAATTGCAGGATGGGGTAGAGTTTGAGCAGGCGCAAAATCAAAGAGTGTTCAAAGTATAGATGTTGGCTGCCCCAAGGCGTTGACACTATGATTGGTTCTATATTTTCAGCCCTAAAGTCTTCAAGTTTTTGTACCAAAAATACCTGGTTTGTATCCAGTTCGAGTCCAAAGTTTCTCCCTTCCTGCGGGTTGCCCTGCTCATCCACTAGCAAAATTGGAACCGTGGTATTTTCAGAAAGAAAATTGGTCTGGAAGCTCACATCGCACTGCATGGTGTCCTCCATCGCCTGGCTGAGGGTTTCGAGGGCAGTCTTCAATTGCTGCACTTTTTTCACTTCCTCTTGCTCCAACTTGTCGGTCAGGTACTTTGTGTAGAACATGGAAATCAACACGATGACCGCCCCGGCAGCTGCGAGGTACCATTTCCAACGTGATTTTCTTTTGTAGATATCCATGTTTTTGAAGTTCGACAGTCTTTTTGAGTTAGCAGTTCGCCAGTTGGCAGTCAGCGGGCAGTCCGTTAGTCATAAAGTCTTTTGCCGTTCGACACGGTACTGGCTAAACAACTGGCGAACTGCCAACTTTAAATCTGACTGCCAACTGTCAACTGGCGAACTGCGGACTTATTCGCAATGTCCACATTCACCAAAACCGCCATGCAAAGAAAGAAAAACGAACCGATTTTGTCCGTTTCCACCAGGTCGTTCATTAGCAGCAGGCCGTCAATGATGACCGTGGTCATCATCACCATCATCACCAGCCGCTGGCGGGCGGGGTCAGTGGTTTGGTGATAAATGCGTTCGCCCGTTAAAAGTACGATGAAAACCAATGCCACGAAAAGCAAGCCACCGAGGTAGCCCTGCTCCACCGCCGTCATCAGGTAGTAACAGTGGATCCCGGAGCCTTCCGTATTCAGACTGACGTAGGTGCGGAAGCCGTGCAGCGTGTAGGTTTTGTAAAAATAGGTGAAAGTACCCGGCCCGAAGCCCAAAACTGGCCGCTCACTAATCATGTGGCCACCTGCCACCCAGCGATAGACCCGCTCCATCGTGCTCACGTCCTGGCCCTTCGTCGTGGAATTGAGCAGGTCGCCAAACTCAGCGTGGGTGATGGTTTTCTCGTAAACGGGCTTGTGGTCGAGGTAGTTGTTGTGGCGCACCATGCCAGCAATGTAAAGCAGGGCCAGCAATGCAGCCACGGCAAGCCCGTATTTCATCAACCGCCATTTTATCCCAAAATAAGCAGCCACGGCTATGGCCAGTGTCCCATACGCCGCACGGGTGTACGAAAATTGGATGCCGATGAGCAGTATCACCGTCGCACCGGCCAACACCATCCACGGCCAAGACCAAGTGCGGTACATCTGTCGGGTGAACCAGACGAACGGGAAAAAGATGGTCAGCATACAGGCGTAGGCGACTTTGTTGCGATAAAACGGCTGCACCACCGTGTGGATAGCGTCAAAACTGAAGCCTACCGCTGCATGTTTGCGAAGCACATAAAAAATGGTGAAAATCAATGGGAAAAGGACTACCCAAACCAGCCGTTTCAAATCCTTTTCTTCCTTCAAAATATGGCCCGCCAAGAAGAAAAACGTGGTGACGTACCAGATTTTAGCCAAGGAATACTTGAAGGAAATCATCAAGTTTTGCGAGGTGATGGACGTGATGAGAAACCAGCCCAGGTGTGCCAGCAACGCCAATGTGATGGGGTGCTTGATGAAGTCGGTGCTGAGTGTTCGCCCATTGCGGAGCATGTAAACAAAATAAATCCCCATCAGCAGCACCGTCATGAACTCGGTGGGCATGTCCGTCACCGTGCCGTTCGGCAGCCAGACCTCGACGGTGAGGGGGATGAAAAAAAAGAGCAGGTAAAAAATCTTGCGGAAATCAACCAAGGCGAGGTACCCAAACAGTGCAGCCGCCGGGATGCCCGCCAGCCAATACCAACCGCCAGCGACGCCCACCAGCAGGCTCAACACCGTGATGGTGCCAAAACCGATGAGTAGGTTGCGGGTTTGTAGGTAGGCGAAGGTCATATATTAGGGGTTCCTCCTTTTTTGTTCAAAAGGTTTTCTATATCCTCTAAATCCTTTGGCCGGCCTACTGCCTGTTTGTTTTTGATGAGGTGGTCGAGGTTAATGAAATTGTATGTTATATTGTCAATTTCAACCTCCTCCCTGTTTTCAAAACATGTTTCAAAATTGATTCCCAAGGTACTGGAAAGAATGTCAATCCTGTCTGGGGCTACCCCGATTTGCACGGTGGTATTGAGCGTGGTAAAATTTTCGACTTGAAAATCATACACCTCGTATCCAAAATGAAGCAAGGCAAGTATTAGGTTCTCCGCATTTTCACGGGTTGGTTCTACGATGATGTCCAAGTCGCCCGTGTAGCGCAAGTACCCCCAATAATTGACAGCCTGGCCACCAAGTATTATGTACTTGATATTATGTTCGTTCAATAATTTTATAAACCGTTTGAAATGGTCTGTCATGGATATAAGGAATTTTTTGCCCCACACAATATAGCATCCATGCCTGTTCTCTCAGCCGGAGCATGGCATTCCATCGCTCTGACGGTGGCCTCGTTCTCCAATATGCTACATCATTCTGTTGCTCGTCAAATGTTGTTACCCTGATAATTTTAGTTGCAGCCATCTTGATTTTTTTCAAAATTAATCCAATCAAGCTGATTTTCCTAAATCCATTACCTCCCGCCAGTTCACGTCCCGGTACGTGTCAAAAATCAGCACGCCCAGCACACTGAAAACAAAAGCAATCATGGTAGAAATCACCACCATCATCGCCCGTTTTGGGCGCTCTTTGATGACGGGCACATCCCCTGGCTCCAACAAAAAAATCGCCGGAAACTCAGAATTGTAGGCCGCTTTCGACATTTTGTAATGTTCCTTGTCCTCGGCTATTTGCTCACTGGCCTGTAGTTGCGATTCCACGAGGTAATCCATCATGGCCATGCCTCGGTTGAAGGTGTCGAGGCGGACGTAAAGCTGGAGCAACTGCGCCTCGTAGCCCGTGATGTTGGCCTGGAGCAGCGTCAGCGTGTCCCGCTGGCGGTAGCCCGCATTTTGCAAGGAAGACATCCTCGCCCTCGATTGGTTGAGCTTGGCCTCTCCGGTTGCAATCAGTTCCGACAGGTTCTCTGACTGCGCCTTGGTGTTGTACACCCCAAAACGGACACGGATATGCTGCATCGAGTCGTTCATCATTTTCATGTCCGCCTCTTTTTGCTTGATGTTTTCCTCGAAAGTGTGCACCGTTTTCGCCTGGCTTTCTTTGATGAGGCGTTGCGCCAGCATGTTGATATAATTCCGGGCGGCATTGGTCATTTTGGCGGCCATTTCCTGGTCTCGGTCTTCGATACTCAGCTCGATGGCGTCATACTTCGTCTTCACCACATCGAAATGCCCTTGAAATTCCAGCCCGACGTAGTATTTCCCACGGAGGCTTTTCGGGTCAATGTCGTACCGCTTGTAAAGGTCGAAGCTGTCCACCATGAAGGCCGTCAGCTCACCGGAATTTGCGATGCTCAGGATGCGGTCAATATCGTTCTCCGTGCCATAATAGTCGGGCGCTGTGCCGCTGGTACCGAAGATGGCTTCCGGCACTGCCAAGTCAGGGCTGGCAGCATAAAAAATCGTGGTTGATTTGTAGTAAACGGGCAGCACCAGCGAGATGATCGCTGCCCCAACCGCCGTCACGCCGCAGATGAGCAGGATGATTTTTTTCCACTTGAAAATGGTGGTGATGATGCCGAGTAGGTTGTCCTTATTTTCCATGAATTTAGTTCATGGTGATTAGTGATTGGTGATTGGTGACTGGCCTACCAATCACTAATCACCAATCACTAATCACCAATTAAGGCCGCAAAAGTAACCAGAAACGCTTTCCTTCCACCAAAACCTCATTTTTTCAGCATTGCCAAGGTCGTTTTCAAATTAATCATGCGGAGGAGGAACGCCAGCAGCAGCCCGAATGCTATGGCCGCACCAAATTTTAGGAACCAATCAAAGCCGGGAAGGCGGTAGAGCGCCCAATTTGCGAAGCAAACCAAACCGATAAAAGCCGCTATTTTGAAAAATTGGCGAGGCTCGAACGGCAATCGCAGTTCTTTTTTTGCCAAAAACATCATGCCGACGAGCACGATGGATTGGGTAAAAAATGCCGACAACCCAGCGCCCACGGCCTTCATCGGCGGAATGAGCAGCAGGTTCAGCGCCAGGTTCACCACGATGCCCGTCACGAATAGCCAGTTCATTTTTTTCAAGCTGTCATTGGCGGTGAGCAAGGTCGAGTAGATGAAAATGCCGCTGAACGGCACCAAGGTCAAGATGATGGGCGCCAGCACTTGGCCGTAGTATTCCGTGGCGTTTTCGGGGTAAATGAACAGCATCAGCTCCGTGCGGAAAAAGGCGCAAGCCACCGCTACTGTCACTGTACCCGCCCATATCAATTGAAGCGCAAAACGCAGTAGATTGACGATTTCGGATTGTTGACTTTTTACCACGTCACCAACTGCCAACTGCCAACTGCCAACTGCCAACTTTTCCTGCTGTCGCAATTGACTGGAAAACATGGGCAACAGCAGCCCCGCAAACAAGTACCCCGCCATGTTCAGCGCATCGAGGATGCGGTAGGCGGCGGCATACACCCCGGCTTCGTGCCTACCCTCCGGCACGAGCCATTCGAGCAGCACGATGTCGAAGCGGGTATAGGCGGTCATGAGAAAAACGGCGAGGGCGTAAGGGGCGCTTTTTTTCAAAATGACCAGCATCAACGGCCAGTTTGGGCGGAGGCGGAGCGGGGTTTTGAGCTGTTTTTTTACGATGAAAAAAGCCACCAGCACCGTCAGGCCCCAGCTCAGGTTTTGGGCATGGATGAACCATTCGATACGGAACTTGTCATCCCCGATAGGGGACCAAAGCAGCACGGCGCAGATGCCGATGAGCAGTATTTTATCGAGGGTGGAAATAACGCTGTCCGTGCGGTACATGCCCAGGCCGCTGATATTGGAGCGGAGGAAGGCGGTCAGCGAGATGAAAACATGGTTGAGGGCGATGAAAAAAAGCAGGTGCCAGACGGCAGGCTCGTAGCCTCGCACGAGCGCCGCTACGAAGAGCAATACGAGGAACATGCCCGTCAGTAACGCCTTGATTACCAGTATGTTGGGAAAATATTTACCGATAAGCTGCGGGTGCCGGGCGATGTTTCGGTTGTTGAAATAATGGATGCCGAAGTCGTTCACCATGAACAGCAGGAACGCAAAGCTGAACAGCGTGGCGTACAGCCCGTACTGTTCCGGCCCGACCCGCTCCTGTATCGTCCGCTCGATGCCGAAGACGTAGAACGGCTTGATGAGCAGGTTCACCAGCACGAGAAAGGCAGCGTTGAGGAGGAATTCACGGTTCACTTGGCGGTGATTGGTGACTGGTGACTGGTGATTGGGGCGGCGCAAAGGTCGCACGGATTGGCGGCATGGGGAAGGAAAACTGGTTTTGATGGTTGATTTATGCTCAAAACCCGCACCGTGGCTCAGTTTTTGCCTTGCTCCTGCGTTTACAAAAACTTCCTTTCTGGTTCAACGCTTGCCCTTTCAAAGCTAAAAATTGCGGTATTATACTAATTTCGCTTAACGCACGATACGCCCCTTCCCTCACGCAGTGGCTTGTCGTTGAAAACACAATGCTCATGCGGCGATTTTTACTTGTTTGGGGATTGCTTTCCTTTGGATTGGGTAAAATTTTGGCGCAACCTTGCGACCCTAATTTGAATTCGGCGACGATTAGTGCGACGCTTTGTGTTGGGAATGGGGCAACGATTTCTAGTTCGATCCAGACAGTTTACCCCAGTAGTAACTTGAGTTATTCTTGGGCGTATTCAGATAATAATGGTGTCTCATGGGCTAACGTGCCAGACTTCCCAAATCCAGATTTCTCTGGATTCAACACATCTACGTTAACAGTTCACGGTTGTTGTCAAGGGTACGGCCGAAGATTTAGGTTGATTGTCTCAACTGGATCTTGTGATTTCTACAGTAATGCGGTTCAGTTGGTAAATTCGCAAAATTGCAATGATTTAGATGGCGATGGTTATTTCAATAATGTCGGACCAAACGACCCATATTATGACCCTAATGACAACAACCCCTGTGTACCAAATGTCTGTAGTCCCACATGCGATTTTGACGGAGATGGCCTACCAAATATAAACGACAACGACGACGACAACGATGGTATTCCCGATATAGATGACCCTTCTCCCTGTGCCTATAATCCGTGTGGTATATATGCAGACTTTGACGGCGACGGCATCATAAACATGGACGACCCAGACGACGACAACGACGGTGTCCTAGACATAGACGATCCAGACGATTGCGATGTATGTGTACCCTATGGCTGCTCACCCTATTGCGACTTCGACGAAGATGGGCAGATAAACCTTTATGACCAAGACGATGACAACGACGGCTGCCCCGACTCCGATGACCCCAATGACTGCAACCCTGATGACCATAATATTCCCATCATTTCTACTTCAATATGCTCCACAGCGGGAAGCACTTGCGAAAAGGTGTGTGAGCAAAGCACGGTGACTTATTCGGTGCAGAATCCAGACAACTTGCCTGTAATATGGAATGTGACTGGGGCGGCCAGCTATACGCCTCAAGCCAATGAGGTGGTAGTACATTGGGGCAATGCTGGTGCGGGCCAAATAGCAGTTGAAATGCCAAAACCTTGCAATAGTTTTTATGTGACTTGCGGACAAATTTCACCTGCTTTGGATACTAGTGGCTCGGGTAGTGTGGCTGTCCGCTCCATAATTCAAGGGTGCGATATCCAAACCTTATTATATAGCACAAACGGAATAGGATATTCTCAAATTTCCAATTTCCCACCGCCTTTTAATGGCTCTTCATATACTACCACTTATAGTCAAATTACAGAACTCCAAAATTTACCACTTGGGCTTGGGGTCAACTCATATGTTAAAAGCTTTGGAAATCCCGTGATAAAACCATGCACAATTAATATCACGGAAGCTGGTGAACCAAATATATTCATACAGCTAAAAAGTATTTCTCAACCACATAATTGTTCTGAATGTCAAGGAAAAATAGCGTTTGAGATATATTCTGAACTTCCTGTTTCATCAACAATATTAAAGAATAAATCTACTGGCGAAATATTGGGCAATCTAAACAATATATGTCCAGGCACTTATTCCATAACTGTCGTTGATATTTCGGGTTTGGTAAAAACGGAAGAGGTCATCATCTCCTGCGACTTCCCATGCAACAAGTCTGGCTCACGTTGTGTCGAAATCCTCCCATTCCCCAAATCCCTATTCACCACCGAACCCGCCCCCACAAACGGTCTTCTCGACCTCTGCAAGGGCCAGCAAGTCCAGTTCACCAACGCCAGTGAGGATGCCCCACAAACCGAGTGGGACTTCGGCGACGGCACGGTTTCCCCACTGAACGACCCGCTGCACACCTTCTCCACGCCAGGCATTTACGAAGTAAAGCTCATCGCCCGGAACGGATGTATTTGCGCCGACACCAGCAAGCTAACCGTCACCGTTAGTGATGCAGAAATCCCTGAGATTCAATGCATTGGCCCCATCTGTCAGGGCGATTCTGCCACCTACAAAACCAATGTCAGTTGCGGCAACTACCAGTGGGGCATCAGCCCGAACGGCAGCATCATTTCGGGCGGTGGCATCTACGACGATTATTTGACGGTATTATGGCAAACAGGCAATGAAGGATATGTTGAACTAACGGTGAGTGCTTGCACGGGAAGCATCTGTGACAAGCCATTGAGAGCGGCTGTGAGCATACTTGGTGGCCCGGTCGTAATCCAAGGCCCAAGCGTTGTATGCCCGAACACCGAAGCAACATTCACAATCCCAGACTACAAAGGGTCTGATATCGTATGGGGGGTGAGTGGGGCGGGCAACGTCATTTCTGAAGGCCAAGGCACCAACAAAATATTGGTAAAATGGGGAATCGGAACGGGAGGCACGGTCACCGTCAACTATAACAACTGCTTTCTCGAATGTGCTGGCAGTGGAATGAAACAGGTGCAAATTAAACCTCCCAGTTATATTGAAGGGCCTATTGAAATCTGTATTGGTAATAGCCCAACATTTAAACATAAATCGTTGACCAACAATGCATTATTGAGTGCCAGTTGGCAAATATTCGATGCAAACAACGCATTAATTTGGTGGTCTTTAGGAACGCCAAGCCAAGTCTCACCAACCTGGGATTTTACACCCGGACAATACAATATACGTGCTTTGGTTTCGGGTAGCAACAATGGCTCCTGTAGCGCCGAGGCTGGACTGCCCGTCTCATTGGTAGGCCCACCGCCAACACCCAACATCAGCGGAACGGCGGAGATTTGCCCAACACTGATTTACACTTACACCGCCCAAACTACCTTGAACAATGCCAGCTTTGAATGGGTAATAAAGAACGGTTCGACCACCACCACAAAGTCCGGCAAAAGCGTCAATGTAAAATGGGGTACCACGACACCCTATGTGCTCACCCTTCGTCAAATTGATGAATCAGGCCCCGGCTGCCAATCGCTGCCCACCACATTCGAGGTGCATCCTATTCCAGCCTTGACCATCACTGGGCCTACCGTCCTATGCAAGGAAACCACGACCACCTATAGTAGCCAGACCTTCCAAGACATTGATTATCAATGGTCTGTGGAACCAGCCACAGCAGGTGGCATTCTGACTGGACAAGGCACTTCAAGTGTCCAGGTCTTTTGGCAAACGCCCGGGTTGGCAAAAATCAAACTATTTGCTTGCGGTGTCGAATCGAATTATGATGTGGAAGTCATCTCAACGATTCCACCCCAGATTGTGGCCCCCATTGCACAGTGTCCAGGTGCTGTAAGCCAAGTACAAGTATTGGGCAATTACGCTAATTGGCTTTGGAAAAACAGCAATGGTTCGGTTGTCAGCACCTCTCCATCCCCCTTTTTAGGTGTTGGAAATTATTCTTTGGAAACAACCGATATTATTGGTTGTAAAGCAGAATCCACTGTTTTGATAGCAGCATTTTCAAGCCCTGAAATTCAAATTATCGCACTCGAAGATAGCCTTTGCAATGGCTCGGTTGAGTTCCATGCACTTCAAACCAGTGATGGCTACAATTACCAGTGGTATCGAGGGGGAAGCTTTATAGGTGCCAACAGTCCAATTTTGACTTCTATCCAACCGGGGCTTTACAAAGTAAAAGTTACTGATGTAAATGGGTGCACCGCAATTTCAAACCAAATAAGCATTGTGCCATGTGACACCACTAGCACAGGCGGCGGCGGCGGCGGTGGCGGTGGAGGAAGTACTACTCCCGGCAATTCTGGCACAAGCTGCATACCTGAGTTTCAACTCGAATTTGATGTGACTCAACCTGGCATTTGTGGCTCCTATCATTTTCAAAACACCTCCACCAATTATGTTTTGGGAAGTCTAAAATGGTTTTTCAAAAACAGTTTTGGGCAAACTATTGGTTCGGCAACGGGTGAATCGGCTGATTTTGTTTTTCCTTCAATGGGCAATTACAAGGTGACATTGGTTGGGGAAGTCCCCTCCATAAACCTTCCTGGCGAATTTTGTACAGTAGCAAAGACCATAAACCTCAACAACACCATCAATCCAATATTCAGTATAATAGAAACCTGTGCTGGAATGCCCACACACTTCACGGATGGAAGTACTTTCATGCCGGGATCGGCCATCACCGCCTGGTCGTGGGACTTCGGCGACCCCGCCAGCGGCACTTCAAACACCTCCACAGCACAGCACCCCAACCATGTTTTTGGGCAAATGGACAGCTACCTCGTCACGCTAACCGTCACATCCTCAGCGGGTTGTGTCGTCAGCTTCGCAATGGACGTGAACGTGCACGACTTCCCGTCCGTCAGTTTCGACCAACCAGCCGCCATATGCGCTGCCTCTGCCCTGAACTTCACGGCCAACGGTTCAAACGGGGCGGTCTCCTACACATGGAACTTCGGCGACCCCGCCAGTGGCAACGGCAATTTCTCCCAAAACAAGACCACCTGGCATGCCTACCCACAGGCCGGGAACTACCCCGTCGCCGTCACCGCCGCCAACGTCTATGGCTGCACGGCCAGCTACTCAGCCCCGGTGACCATCGAAGCCAACGACCTGACGGGCAATATCACGCCCAACAACCCTGCGCCCATCTGCGAGGGCACGGCTGCAAGTTTCACGTCACCAGTCGGTGGCTCGGCCTGGTCATGGTCATCAGGCGCTACCACTTCGAGCATAACCGTCTCAACAGCAGGTGTTTACGCCGTCACCGTGACCGATGCGGAGGGCTGCGTTTACAAGCCAGAACCCGTGGTTTTGGAAGTGACTCCCGGCCCAATTGCCACCATCCGGGCCGTGGAACTGAACGAATTCGGGCAGCCCGTGGCCTACCACCCACAGAGCTACACAGCATGCGAAGGCGAGGATGTTTACCTTGAAATGGTCGGTGACGACAAGTATATCTATGCTTGGAGCGACGGCAGCACCGGGGAACAGTTGGTTTTTGCGGAAGCCAACGGCAGTATTTTGCCCACTGGTCAGCACAGCTTCACCGTCACTGTGACGGACATCGTGACTGGCTGCACGGCGGTCGAGGGCCCGTTCCCCGTCACCATCAACGCTGCCCCGGCCACGGTGGCCATCACCAGCAACCCGCTTGGCCCGCTCTGCGATGGCACAGAAGCCATTTTCAGCGTAGTAAACCCGCAGCCCGGCCTGACCTACCTTTGGAACACGGGCGCCAACAGCACGAGCATGTCCGCCGCCGCCGCTGGCAGCTACCTCGTGCTGGCCACCAACCAGTACGGCTGCACGGCCAAGTGCGACCCCATCGAAATCCACAACGCACCCGGCGTGGGCAGCGCCCCAGCTGGCTGCTACACCCGCTGCAACCCGACCGAAATCTGCCTGCCACAAATGCCGGAAATCGCTGATTATCAATGGTTTTTGAATGGGAGCCCCATCCCAGTTCCGCAAGGAGCCGTGGCCAATTTCGAGGCAATGGAGAGCGGCGACTACCGGGTGCAAATGACCAGCATCCACGGCTGCGTGAGCCTTTCCGACCCGCTCTCGCTTGAACTCGAAGCACCAACGGGTGACATCGGCGGCACGGTCTGGCTGGACGCCAACAACAACGGCCTGATTGATGCCGCCGACACGCCGCTGCAGGGCATCGGGGTTTTGCTGGCGCAAAATTCCATCCCAATGGACACCCTCACGAGCGGCCCTTCGGGCGGTTTTGTTTTCGATGAAATGCCTTCGACAAACTATTGGGTGCAGCTCGACACGGCCAATTTGCCCGCTCTGATGGTGGCCGTGATATGGAGCGCCAACGCCAATTTGCAGGGCTGTCACGACAGCACGGGCGTTCAGTTTTTAGTGAAAAATCTGTGCTTCTCACCCCTTGCCAGTTCCGTCCAACTCAAGGCATGCCAAGGTGACAGCGCCAGCTACAATGGAACGTTCATCCCAGCGGGCGGCAGTGAGCAGTTCATTTTGCCATCGTTCTTCGGCTGCGACTCCACCGTGACGGTGAGCGTAGCGCCGTTGTCCCCATCGGCGAGCAGTCTCACGCTCTTTGGCTGCCCCGGCGATTCGATTTTTTACGCTTCGCAAATGATTCCCGTGGGACAAACGCAGGCCTTCGTTTTCAAAAACCAAAACGGCTGTGATTCCACCATGACTGTCACCGTGACGCCAATGCCCACATCTGCGGAGACAATTGCGTTGATGAGCTGCCCCGGCGAACCCATCATTTTCGATGGGCAAACGCTGATGCCGGGCGATACGATGACCTTTGTTTACCAAAACCAAAGCGGCTGCGATTCGGTGGTTTTCGTCTCGGTCGGATTGTTCCAAGCCTCCGCTCCGACAATTATGGAGATGGACGTCTGCCCCGGTGATTCGGTTGTTTACAACGGCGAAACGCTTTGGCCGGGAGCGGTGCGAAACTATGTTTTCCAAGACCAAAACGGCTGCGATTCATTGGTGAATGTGACAGTGACAGCGCACCCGGCTATTGAGTTCGGGCTGTTCACGGAGGCGATTTGTCCCGGGACTTCGGAGGGGAGCATCGAGCTGGACATTGCCGCAGGCGACCAACCGCTCACTGCCTCGCTGAATGGCAGCGCTTTTACCCAGACTGATATTTTCGAAGGAATAATTGGCGGCAGCCACAAAGTACAAGTGCAGGATGCCCACGGCTGCCTTGTTTCACAAAGCATTGAAATACAAGAGCTTGCACCGCTTGAACTCGCCTCAGAGGACTACCTACTTCCCTGCGACGAGCCGTTCGTCACCCTTCGCCCGACCGTCCTCAGCCATGCCGGAACCTTGCAGTGGCAGTGGGAAGATGGCTCCGACAAGGCTTGGATACATGCGAAGCAGGCGGGTATATACGCAGTAAAAATCAGTGACGATTGCCGAACGGAGGAGCGGGCCATCACGGTGGCCTGGGGCGACAATACACCTGCCGAACCGTTTTATGTACCCAATACCTTCTCTCCGAATGGTGACGGGGTGAACGATGAGTTTCGGGTCTATTTGGCCGAAGGCGCCCAATTCCATGAGTTTAAGTTGTTGGTCTTTGACCGCTGGGGCAACCAGCTTTTTGAAACCACCGACCCGAAAGTGGGCTGGAACGGCTTTTCCCGTGACCGCTTGATGGACACGGGCGTGGTGGTCTGGTACGTCATTGCGAAACTGACGGTTTGCGGTCGGGAGATGGAGGTGTTCAAGGAGGGGGGCGGGACTGTGATTAGATAGTTGGCAGTTAGCAGTTGGCAGTCATGGAGTGCTTATTTGGCTTTTGTTGTTCATTTTGAAATGCCTATGTCTTCAGCTTTTCAACCAAAAAATTGTATTTTTGAGCACTGTTTTATAAAAAATCAATTCCAAGATGCAACTACAACATCCTGATTATCAGCGAATAACCATCAACCCCGAAGTTTGCTTTGGAAAGCCCTGCATCAGAGGCATGCGGTTTCCAGTGACTACGCTTTTGGGGTATCTCGCTTCAGGCATGACCACGGATGAACTGATAAAAGATTTTCCTTTCCTGGAAAAAGCGGATATTTTGGAAGCCTTGGCGTTTGCTTCGAGGGCCATGGATGAAAAAATGTTGCCACTCAAACAAGCCAGGGCATGAAGTTCTTACTGGATGTTCACATGCCACCAAAGCTTGCCCGGCTGCTCTATGGACTTGGCCATGATTGCCGACTTGCCACCAAAGTCACTAACGAATCTGCCCCAGATATTGAACTAGTCGAGATAGCCAAATCAAACGGGGAAACCATTTTAACGCACGACCTCGACTTTGGCACCTTGCTCTCATTTAGCGGCGCAACTCGCCCATCCGTTGTGATTTTTAGGTTTCAAAACATCAACGCCGACATCTTTTTCACTTTATTGGAAGCCAATTGGGCTGCGATGGAAACGCCCTTAGAAAATGGCGCAATCGTCGTCATCGAGCCAACTTCCATCCGAATTCGCAACCTTCCCATAAAATAAAAACATCCCCTCAATCCTGCTTCGCCCGCCGCAACTCATCTGCCGCACTGCTCTGCCTGCCGCTTTTGTCTTTCATGTGCTGGTTCCCAAATTTATAGTTCAGCTTAAAATTATAGACCGGAGCATCCCAGCGGCTCTCCACGTCGAGGCTCATGTTGGCGTAGCGCACCTGGCCGTGGTAAAAACGGTAGAACAGGTTTTCCACGCCAAGGCTGAGTTTCAGCTTCTCGTCGAGAAACTTTCGGCTCACGCCAAAGTCGGTTCCATACAGCCATTCGGAGTTGATGATGCCTTCCAGCGGGCCGCTGTTCCACCAACCGGACACCTCGGCTTCCACCTTGCCGGGCAATTTGAAATTGGCTTGCAAGAACGCCGTGTAGTCCCATTTTGACTGCCGAAACTGCTCGCCAAGGAAGGGCGAATCGTATTGGCCGTAGTTGGCGATGAAGCCGCCGTAGCCGCTGACTTTTGGGATAAAATCGAGCGGAAAAAACAGGCTGATGTTCAGCACCTTGAAGGCTTCGAGGTTGACGTGGGTGAGGAAAGTCTCGCCCGTGGCATCGTTCTGCTGGGTCACTTCCACCATGGCGTTGCTGGTGTATTTGTACTCCACGTTGAAGAACGGTTGGTTCTCGTAGGTCAGGTTGAACTTCGTGCTGTGCGTGAGCGAGGGGCGCAAACGGGGGTTGCCCAGCTCATAGGTGTAGGGGTCGAGGTAATAGACGAACGGGTTCAGGTCGCCGTAGCTGGGACGGTCAATGCGGTAGCTGTAGGCCACTGAAGCGCCGAGTTTTTTGGTAATCTCCCGGCTGAGGCTGGCGCTGGGGAAGAGCTTGCCGATGTGGCGGTTCTGCGTTGAATCGAGCGTGACGGAGTAGCCTTCCGACTGGCTGTCCTCGTACCGAAGGCCCGCCGTGCCCGCCCATTTGCTGGCCTTCCAGTTCAGTTTGGCGTAGCCCGCTGCGATGTCTTCTTTGAAAAGGAAGTGGTTGCTCTGTTGCGGATTCGGCACGTAAACGCCCGATGAATCCTCGTCCGATGAGCGGAGGTCGTTGTCGAGGTCGGCCTTGCTGTAGCGGCCCCCGGCTTGCAGGCTGATTTCCTTCGTAAACGGGTAGGTGTAATCGAGGCTCGTCGTGAAAATCTTGGAGCTGCCGGGCTGTTCGTACAACTGGCCGGGGAAGGCCAAGCCATAGTTCAGTTCCTTGGGCTGCAAGCGGTTCGAGCCGTCGGAATTGATGCGGGCCACGTTCACGTCGAAATCCAGTTTTTGCCCATTTGTATCTATGGTGAAAGTGTAGTAGGGATTGATGGTGAACATTTTCCAATCGGACTTGCGTTGGTTGTCGGTGAGCAAGCGCAGGTCACCGTCGGTGGCATCGGCATAGTCCACGTCGGTGGTGTTTTTGATGGTGTAGTCCCGATGGCTGCCCGTCCAGCGGCTGGAAAAGCCGATGCGGTGGCGGTCGGTCACGTCCCAGTCGAGGGCGAGGTTGCCGTAGAGGTAGTTGCTGGGGTTGGTGTTTTTGGTGTTTTGTTTGTAAACATCATTGCCTACTTTCCGCAAGATGTTCAGCTCCTCGTACCAAGCGTTGTGGCCAGCACCCAAGCCGCCGTTGATATTCACGTTGCCCTGGTAGTGGCTGAGGTTGAGGCTTGAATTGTAGCGCCAGTTTTCGCCCTTGCCGATGCCAGCGTTCAGGCTGCCGTTGGTACCAAACAGGCTATTTTTCTTCGTAATGATGTTGATGATAGGCCCCGTGCCCTCCGCCTCGAACTCAGCGCCGGGCTGGTGGATGACCTCCACCCGCTTGATATTGTCGCCGGGAATGTCCTTGAGCAGGGCGTCCACATCCATGTACTTGGTCGTTTTACCGTTGAGCAAAATGGTAACGTTCGATTGACCCGCCATGCGCAGCTTATCGCCAACGACTAGCACGCCTGGCACTTTTTTCAGCACATCCAGCAGGTTCATGTTCAGGCTGGTGAGGTTGTTCTCCACGTTGACGATGAGTCGGTCGGCACGCTGTTCCAGCAGGGGCGCCTTGGCGGTCACTTCCACGGTGGCAAGGGTTTTGGCGTCATCATCGAGGCTGAGGTCGAAGTTTTTGCGGTTGTCGGCGGGCAGATTGATGTCCCCTACCCGCTCGTCGAGGTAGCCGAGCATGTTCACTTGGATGAAATATTGACCGTCAGGAATGTTCTTGAGGGTGAACTTGCCAGCCTCATTCGTGGCCTCGCCCATGACGACGGTGCTGTCCGCTTGTTTGTGCAGGGCAACCGTGGCGAAGAAAATACCGTCACCCTTGCTGTTGGTGATGGTTCCGGTGATTTGGCTTTGGGAGAAAGCGTTTTGCGAAGCGAAAAAAAACAAAGCAAAAAGGGCGGACGCCAGCGGGGAAAGTCGGGTCTTCATGCGATAGTTTTGAATTTGATTAACATTTCGGGTGAAAGAAAATTGCCCAGCGCTCGTTCAAGTGCGGGCAAAAGGAAGATGCAGACAGATAACGTTTACCCTCATTTGGGATACATTGAAAGTACCCAAAAAAACAGTCAGGGTTCACAAAAACCTCGAATTCTTCAAAAAGCCTGTTTCCCAAACGACCAAGCCGCTATATTTGTGGCTCGAAAAAATGGCGTTTCCGGTCGCCACACCACCGGACGGCACTGCCAGTTCCCGTTAGCAATTGGCGGATTTTTTACTTAAACCATCTTATTTATGAAAAAAGTAAGCATTTCTCTACTCGCTGGCGCACTGATGCTGGCATTTGGGACATCTTCACTTCTTGCACAAACACATACACCAACTATGACAACCGCTGCCTATACCCCCCCAGTAACACCTAACGACGCCAATCCCAAGGTTTATTTCGACATCACCATCGGTGGCGAAGCTGCCGGACGGGTTGTTTTTGAACTCTTCAAAGATGCCGCTCCACTGACCGCCGATAACTTCCGGGCACTCTGCACCGGCGAGAAAGGCACGGGTGTCAGCGGCAAGCCGCTCAGCTACAAAGGCAGCAGCTTCCACCGCATCATCACGGCGTTCATGTGCCAGGGCGGTGACTTCACCAACGGCAACGGCACGGGCGGCGAAAGCATCTACGGCATGAAGTTCGCCGACGAGACCTTCGCTGGCAAGGCAGGCGTACACGCTGGCCCAGGCATCCTGAGCATGGCCAATGCTGGCCCGAACACCAACGGCTCGCAGTTCTTCATCTGCACGGAGACAACGCCTTGGCTCAATGGCAAGCACGTTGTTTTCGGCCAGGTGGTAGAAGGCTATGATGTTGTGAAAAAAATGGAAGCTGCTGGCAGCCAGAGCGGTCGCACTTCTGCGCCAGTTGTCATTTCTGACAGCGGACAACTGTAAACTTTCATGCATTTCCTGAAATAACCGGACTCCCCAGTGGGTTGTCCGGTTATTTTTTTAGAACAAATCGCATATTTGCGCAACACCCATTTGTGAAATCGGAAAGCGTCCGACCTCGTTTGGGTGATTTTCTACTAATCATCAAATATTCATAACAAAATGAAATCAACCAAAATCTCCCTATTCATGGCACTTTTAGTGCTTGCCACTGCCAGCCTTCACGCCCAGCAATTCCTGGCGCCATCCTTCACTTATTCCGGTAAGAAAATCGCTTACCTGACCATGATGGACGGTACAGAAAAGCAGGTGTATGTAAAAAGTATTGACCGCAAAAAAGGACTTATCGAAGAAATCAAAATCGAGGACGAAGCTGGCAAAAAATCAAAACTGAAACCCGAGCAAATCAAGCACATGTACCTCCCACAAAGCGGTTGGGACAAGATGAGCAAGGGGCTCGACAAAGCTTTCGATGTCCAGAAATGGGAAGATGAATCCCTTGACCCGAATAAGTTTGCGGAAGGCTATGTCTATTTCGAGCAAGCAGAAGTTCAGGTAAAAAAGCAGAAAATGACGATGCTCATGCAGTTGCTCAACCCTGCATTTTGCAACAAAATAAAGGTCTATCACGACCCATATGCTAGTGAATCAGCTTCTGTCGGTATTGGTGGGATGACGTTGGCCGGTGGCGACGACAAGTCGTACTACGTCTCCGTCCGCAACAAAACGGCCTTCAAACTGATGAAGAAAAACTACGACGAGGAGTACTCAAAGGTCTTTGGCCTATGCACACCTATGAAGAACAAGTTCGAAAAGGTGAAATGGTCGGACTTTAATGAGCATGTGTATGAGCATGGTTTGAGCTGTGAGTAAATCGCCCCAAGAAAAAAAGGGGCACTGCTGCGCAGTGCCCCTTTTTTTATCCCTTCACCTTCACCTTCCCCGCCAAGTCCAACATAAACGCATACTCCAGCGCCACCTCCCGGAACGCCCGGAAGCGGCCAGACTGCCCGCCATGCCCGGCGTCCATGTTGGTGTGCAACAGCAACGGGTTCTTGTCCGTCTTCATGGTGCGCAGCTTGGCGACCCATTTGGCAGGCTCGAAATACTGCACCTGCGAGTCATGGAGGCCAGTGGTCACGAGCATGGCGGGATAGTCCTTCTTTTCCACCTGGTCGTAGGGCGAGTAACTGAGCATATAATCGTAGTATTCCTTTTTGTGCGGGTCGCCCCATTCATCCCATTCGAAAGTAGTGAGTGGGATGCTCTCGTCGAGCATGGTCGTCACCACATCCACAAACGGGACGGAGGCCACCACGCCTTTGAAGAGGTCGGGGCGCATATTCACCACGGCGCCCATCAACAGGCCGCCAGCGCTACCGCCCATGGCGAAGAGGTGGTCCTTGCCCGTGTATTTTTGGGCCACGAGGAAGTCGCCGCAGTCCACGAAATCGTTGAAGGTGTTCTTCTTTTTCAGCAACTTGCCGTCGTCGTACCATTGGCGGCCCATCTCCTGTCCGCCCCGGATGTGGGCGATTGCGTAAGCAAAACCACGGTCGAGCAAACTGAGGCGACTGGCGCTGAAATAGGGATCCATGCTGGAACCGTAGCTGCCGTAGGCGTAAAGTAGCAGTGGTTGTGTGCCGTCTTTTTTGAAGCCTTTTTTGTAAACAATCGAGATGGGTACCTTCACGCCGTCCCGAGCGGTGGCGTAGACGCGCTCACTAACGTAGTTGCTGCGGTCGAAGCCGCCGAGCACCTCCTGCACCTTCATCGTCTTTTTATCCTTCGAAACGAGGTTGACGTCGAAGACCGTGTTCGGCGTGGTCATGGACGTGTAATTGAGGCGCACCAATTTGCTGTCGAACTCAGGATTGTTGCCAGCCCAGGCCACGTAGCTGTCTTCGCCAAAATCTACTTTGTAGTCCTGCTGGCCGTCCCAGCTTTTCACCCGGATGTTGACGATGCCATTGATGCGCTCCTCCAGCACGAGGTGCGTTTTGAAAAGCGTGAAACTTTCAAGGAAAACATCGGGGCGGTGGGTGATGACCTCCTGCCAATCGGCCTTTCCGGTCTTGCCTTCGGCGGCGGACATCAGCTTAAAATTGGTAGCGCCCATGTTCGTGCGGATGTACCATTTGTCACCGTGGTCCACCGAGTATTCGAGGTTGCGCTCCCGTGGCTGGAACACCGTCCACTGGCCGTCCGGCGTATTGGCGTCGAGGTAGCGGTACTCGTTGGAGACGGTCTGCGTGGCGCTGATGAGCAGGTACTTTTTTGACTTGGATTTGTCGATGCCGAGGTCGAACGTGGCGTCCTTTTCATGGTAAACGACGGGGTCTTTGGCCGGGTCGGTGCCCAGGCGGTGCTTGCGGATTTCGACGACCCGCAGCGTTTCGTCCTTCACGCCGTAAAAAACCGTCTTGTTGTCGTTGGCCCAGACGAAGCTGCCGTCGGTGTTCGGGATGATGTCTGCCAGCATTTCGCCCGTCTCCAGGTTCTTGAAAACGATGGTGTAGATGCGGCGGCTGAGAGTGTCCACGCCATAAGCCAAGATTTTGTTGTCGGTACTGACATCCAGACCAACAGCGCTAAAATAGTCGTAGGGTTTGGCCGCTTCATTCACATCCAGCATGATTTCCTCCGGTGCTTCGAGCTTTTTTGCCTTGCGGCAATGGATGGGGTACTCGCCGCCCTCCACGTAGCGGTAATAGTACCAGTAGCCGTTGTCGAGCTGCGGTACGCTCTCGTCCTTCTCCTTGATGCGGCCTTTTATCTCCTGAAATAGCTCCTCCTGCACGTCTTTGAGGTCAGCCATCAAGGCATCCTTGTAAGCGTTTTCGGCGTTGAGGTAGGCGATGACTTCGGGGTTCTCCCGGTCGTTCAGCCAGTACCACGGGTCGTTGCGGACGTGGCCGTGTTCGGTGAGGTCTTTGGGTTTTGCTTCCGCCAAAGGCGGCTGGGCGGTCATTTTTTCGTACATGGATGTTTGATTGTCAGCGGTTTGCGCTGGTTCGTTTTTGCAAGCGGCAAAGATGAACATTGCGCAGCAAAGGAAGGTGGTGACTTGTTTCATGATAGGTTGGATTGATTTTGGTGCGAGGATAGGGAATTTTTGGGAGATGGTAAAATTTGCATCGAGTTGGTCATCCCGGTTTTTTACCTTCGCTTACTACAAAAAAATCACGCATGAAAAATTTACTTTTCTCCTCATTTTCATTTTCAATTTTATTCACAATGGTTGGCTGCCAAAAAGACCCACCTGAAGCGATATTGCCAGAAGAGGTTGAACTTGGGGCATCTATTGTCTATTTAAATAGTGAAGAAGCCCCCGCCTATTTACCCGTCATATTGTACGACTCCATTAATCAGGTCATGACTTATGGATTTGTTGAATCGGTAAATCAAGGGCAACTGGTTAATTCATTGGGGTTTGGCCGCTTACCCTACAGTACTGGAGAATTTTCTCTTACAACCGAGAATATTCTGTATACAAAGGCAAGAACCTCCTTTAATCAAACAGTCAGCGAAGACCTTGACGGCTATGATTACAAGCTGATAGATGAGGGTGAGGGCTTTTCAATGTGGAGTATTTGGACACCATCAAAATGGAAGTAAGGGGTCGGTTCAAGGCGAAGTTCAAAAGAACAGCCAAGAACGGATATGACGGTGATTTACCCAAATACGTGACCTTTCAGGGGGTGTTTTATGAGAATTATACTTTTAAATAACACTACTTCCAATTGATGGTAGGGGCATTTCTTTAAAAGTGAAGGAATGCCCCTTTTTATTTTTTAGCCTCAAACAAAAATAAAATTTGTCAAGTTATGAAAAAATTAATGTTTTCCTTTTCGATTGCCTTGGCAATCGTGGTCATCACAAGCTGCCAAAAAGACCCAAAAGAAGCCATACTTCCAGAAGAAGTCGAGTTTGGCGAATCCGTTATTTACCTTAATGGTGAATTGGCTGATTATTTACCAGTATTCAACCATGACACCATTAATTATTTGCTCAATTTTCCACTTGTGGAGACTAAAAATCAGGGGCAACTTGTCAATTCTCTTTCCTTTGATTGGCTGCCACTACGAGAAGGAGAATACAAGCTGATAACCAAGCGTGAACCACGGGTCAATGCTTTAACTGACTTTAGCCAAACTGTCGCCGAAGACTTATCTGGCTATGAGTACGAGCTGATGGATGCCGATGAAGGGTTCTTTAATATCGAGTATTTGGATTCCATCAATATGGAAGTCAAAGGGCGATTTAAGGCAAAATTCTGTAGGACGAAAAAGAATGGAACGAAGGATGGTGACCTTCCAAAAAACATCGTGTTCCAAGGTGTTTTTTATGAGAAATATACCTATAGGTAAATTCATTTTATTGATAGAAAGGGCATTTCATTCGCATGTGAGATGCCCTTTCATTTCTCAGCACACCAACCGATACCCCACCCCCTTCAGCGTCAGCAACTGCACCGACGCATCTTCCCGCAAGTATTCCCGCAACTTGGAGACGTACACATCGAGGTTCCTGGAATTGAAGAAACTGTCGTTCCCCCACAGCTTGTCGAGGATGTCCTTTCTGGCCACGTTGGCGTTGGGCGGTGAGGCGAGCAGGGCGAGCAGTTCCGTTTCCCGGTGGGAAAGCAGGCGGGCCGGGGTGTCGCCGAGGCGGAGTTCCTGACGGTTGGGAAAGAAGCGGAAACTGCCAATTGCTATGCCGTCCTGACCATTGTTCGCCTGGGTATTGCTGCGCAATGCCAGCAGGTTTTGCAGCCGCACAATCAACTCTTCCATGCTGAACGGCTTGCGCACATAGTCGTTGCCGCCGGAGCGGAACCCTTGCAGCACGTCCTCGGTCTGAACTTTGGCGGTCAGGAAAAGGATGGGCACAGTCGGGTGCTTCTGCCGGATTTCCTCGCCCAGCGAAAAGCCGTCCCGGTTCGGGAGCATCACGTCCAGCACACAGGCATCCGGCTGGAACTGCTCGAAGGCGGGCATCACTTTCCCCCCGTCGGCTACCAGCCGCACCTCGAACTGGCGGGATTCGAGGGATTCCTTGACGATTTTGCCGAGGAACGGCTCGTCTTCGACGTAGAGGATTTTTGGCATTTTCTTGTGTGGTTTTGATTGTTGATTGACGATTACATGATTGTTGATTGTTGATGTAATGTGTGAAATATCGATTGACCATCATAAATGTAAAAATCAAACATCTCAAATCCCATCAACAATCAACAATCATGTAATCAACAATCGTCAATAAAATCATCGAATTTCTGGCAAAACGATACTGAACACTGACCCGCCCCCGTCACTTTCTTCCACGGTCACCCGTCCGCCGTGCTGCCGAACCACACTCGCCACGTAGCTCAAGCCCAGCCCATGCCCCTTTGCATTGTGGACGTTTCCAGTCGGTACCCGGTAGAACTTTTCGAAGATACGCTCCCGATGTTCCGGCGAAATGCCGATGCCCTTGTCCGCCACTTCGAGGTGGATTTCATTCGCTTCGCAAAAAAGCCGGACAGCGATTTCAGGCTCATCAGGGCTGTATTTTAGGGCATTGTCAAGGAGGTTGTAAACAACGCTGGTGAGGTGGAGGCGGTCGCCTTTCAGCATGAAATTTTCACCCGATGCCTCGAAACTCACTTTAGCGTTTTGGTTCTCGAACTGCAATTTCATGGAAGCCAGCACCTCGTTTACAATCGCCTGAAAGTCAACCGCTTCGAGGTGCAAAACGGGCGCTGTTTTCTCAAAAAGCGACATGCGCAGCACCTTGTCCACGAGCAGGCTGAGGCGGTTCAGCTCGCTTTTGGAGATGTCCAGATATTCCTCGGTGCGGGCGGGGTCTTTCATCGCATCGAAATTGCGGAGCGCCTCGATGGCCACCCCGACGGTGGCAATGGGCGTTTTCAGCTCGTGCGTCACGTTTTGGATGAAGTCGTTTTTCAGTTCCGTGAGGCGACGCTGGGCTTGCAGGTTTTTGAAAACCAGCAAAAAAGCACCGACCACGCAGCCGAACAACAGCAGTGAAAACAACCCTTCTGGCAATATTTTCTGAAAAATATAGCCCCGGTAATCCGACAGCTCGGCGGCATAGCTTTCGCCACTTGCGAGGTCGGTGTAGCTACCGGAGCGTACCCAGTTTGCACCAGCGGTGGAATCGTTTTTTGTGCTAACTATTTTAAAACCAATGGGCAATTTCGAGTTGCGCATGGAGGCGGTGAAGTTGGAGTCGAGCATGGCCAGCATCGCTGGATGGTTGGAGGCGAAACTGACGGAATCAGTCTCTCCGTCCTCCGAGGTCATGGCCACAATCATGGAAAGTGAGCCAGCAATCTCCGTCTCGCCGCTGCCGACAGGCGCCGAGGAAATTCTGATTTTGAAGTTGGTATCCCGTTTTTCCAAATTGACTTTTTCATCGCTGACGAAGGTCATGATTCTGAGGGAATCGCCGCCCTGCGGCTTGGGCAGCCTGAAGGTAAACTCTTCCTGAACGGAATCCCCCACCCCGTGAATTTCGTGCGTCAGCAGCCTGTCCATCATCTGCCCCTCAATGCCCCGGATGCTGTTGACGAAGAGGAAGCCAGTCTCTTTTTTCATCGCCAGTACCTCATCGTTCCATGTTTTTTTCAAAAAAAGCACAAGAAACCCTGCCAACAACATAAGGCTGGCGGACATCAAAATGACGGAAAATCTGTGGCGGTCAAGCTTCATGCGACAAAGTTAAGGTGTCGGGTAACGGGCTGCACGATTCATTAACCTTAATTAACCTTAAACCAAGGTTGATTAACCTGCTTTCGCAAATGTCCGCCTTAATTTTGCCTCATCAACACGACTGGCTTAGTCCGAGGCTGATTATCAGACTTTTACCAACCAGTCAACTTTTATCCACTAAATTTTTCAACATGAAACTCATCAATTTTCTATTCGCTTTCATCCTGCCGCTCCTCGCTTACTCGCAAAACACGGAAGGCGAAATCACTTACGTTGAGACCGTGAAACTGCAACTTGAATTTGGTGACGGGCCTGAGGCGGAAGAGATGAAAAAAATGATTCCTCCATCGCAGTCATTCCCGAAAACACTTTACTTCAACGCCAACGCCTCGCTCTATCAAGACAAGGCTGGCACCGAGGAAGAAGGCCAGTTGGACCTCAGCGGTCAAAGTGGCGGTGGTGATTTTCAAATCAAAATCCAGCGCCCAGACAACAAGCTTTACCGCAACATTGCCGAAGGCACCACCCTCGAAAGCCGGGAGTTCTTCGGGCGCTATTTCCTCATCACCGACAAGGCAAAGGCACCTGCCTGGAAAATCACCGGGGAGCAAAAGAAAATGATGGGATTCGTTTGCCAAAAAGCCACCGTGCAGCTCGACAGCGCTACCGCCGTGGAGGCTTGGTTCACCCCACAAATCCCCGTCAGCACTGGCCCCAGCGTGAACGCTGGCCTACCCGGCCTCATTCTCGAACTGAACATGAACGGTGACCAGCGCACCATCGTGGCCACCCAAGTGGAGTTCAAGTCATTGCCGAAAGATGCCCTCGTGAAGCCCTCGAAAGGCAAGGAAATGACCAATGAGGAGTTCAAGGTTTTGGAGGCCGAGAAGATGAAGGAGATGGGCATGGAAATGGGCAGCGGCGGTGCGCCAGGTACGATGAAGATGATCATTCGCAATTGATTTTCCCGCGAGGAGGATTGGACACAGATTGGACTGATTAAACAGATTTGAACTGATTTAATCCGTGTAAATCAGTCCAATCTGCGTGCTATCCTCCTCGCGTGTTCTCCATATTTTACCAGCATTTCAGCTATGAAAACTAAATACCCGATTGTATTACTTTTATTGATTTTCACCCTCCCAATTTTCGCTCAGAAAACAACTGACCTAATTGGCCTCGTCGCCGACAGCACAGGCAACGGCCTCCTCGCTGCCACCGTGGTTTTGTTGGAAAAAACTGACTCCACGCTCTCGGCATTTGGCATCACGGAGACTGACGGGCGGTTTTTGATGAAAAAAATCACGCCCGGTGAGTACCTGCTGCAAGTGAGCTACGTCGGTTTTGAGACGCTTTGGCAGCCCCTGAGCATTGCCGTAGGCAACGATAAAATGGACGTTGGGAAAATCACTTTGTTCCCCGCCTCCGCCGTACTAAACGAAGTGGAAGTGACCGCTGACCGGGTGCCGCTAAGGATGCGAAACGACACCTTGGAGTACAACGCCGCTGCCTTCAAAACCCAGCCCGGCGCTGTGGTGGAAGAACTTTTGAAAAAACTGCCCGGCGTCGAAGTTCAGGCCGATGGCACCATCAAAGCGCAGGGAGAAACGGTCAGAAACGTCTTCGTGGACGGCAAGGAGTTCTTCGGAAACGACCCGCAGGTGGCCACCAAAAACCTGCCTGCCGATGCCGTGGACAAAGTGCAGGTGTATGACAAAAAGTCAGAGATGGCGGAGTTCTCGGGCATTGAGGATGGACGGGACTCCAAGACTATAAACCTCTCGCTCAAAGAAGACCACAAGAACGGCTACTTCGGCAATGCCACGGCGGGCGGCGGCACTGATGAGCGCTATCAGGGCCGGTTCAATATCAACCGTTTTTCCTCGAAAAGCCAACTCTCAGCCATCGGCATGGCCAACAACAACAACCAACCGGGGTTCAGTTTTAATGATTATCTCCAGTTCATGGGCGGCCTCGGCAGCATGATGGGCGGAGGAGGTGGGGGCGGGGGCCGCAGCATGCGATTGTCTTTCGACATGGGGGACACGGGTGTACCGCTCGAAGGTGGCCGAACCGATGGTATCCTCAGCACTGCGGCGGCGGGCTTGAACTTTAACCGGGATTTTGGCAAAAAAACCGAGTTCCAATCGAGCTATTTTTTGAGCAAAATCAGAAACGACATTGTGCAGTCTGTGGAACGGCAAAACCTGCTGGGCGACGCTTCCTTTCTCAGTACCGAGGACGAAGACCAAATTTCAAAAAGCTTCAACCACCGCATCAACCTCTCTCTCAAACACGAGATTGACAGCTTCCAAAATTTTTCATTGCGGAGCAACCTCGCCCTCAGTGACGCCAAGTACAGTAGCGACGGCACAAGTCACAGCTTCGGCTTCGGTGGCCAGCTCGAAAATGAGAATTTGCGGGATTACTATTCCACGGGTCAGCGATTCAGCTTGACGAATTCGGCCACTTATCGTCGTCGTTTTGGTAAAAAAGGCAGGGCTTTCGTGGCCGATGGCTCCCTCTATTTTGGCGACAACACACAGGATGGGCACCTCGTTTCAGCAACCAATTTTTACCAAACCGACACCGCAAGGGTCTTTCTTGACCAGCGCCAACGAACTTCGGACGATGCCATGAGCTACGGCCTCAATGTTTCCTACACCGAACCGATCGGCAAGGCCAAGTACCTCGAACTCAATGCCTCTCGCCAAAACTACACGAATGAGACGGGCAAGGATTTTTACGACAATGGGCCTGGGGGTGAGGTATTGAACGGCTCGTTGAGCAACCATTACAACCGAGGCTACACCTATGACCGAACTGGCCTGAACTTGATGATAAACCGCAAGAAATGGAACTTGACCACTGGCAGTGCCCTCCAGCGTTCTTCCTTGGAAGGTCAACAGCGAGGAGAGTCAACCCCACTTGAGCGGAGTTTCACCCGACTGCTTCCAAGCCTGTTTTTCAACTATGAAGCTGGCATTGGTAAGGATTTCAGCGTCGAGTACATGACCAACTTGCGGGAGCCATCGCCTGAGCAGTTGCAACCACTTGTTGACAACTCCGACCCTTTGAACCTTTATATCGGAAACCCCAGCCTACAGCCTGAATATGCCCACAACCTGAGCGCCCATTTCATGCGTTTTGACCAATTTACTTTTACCAGTTTCTTCGCAAACTTGGAGGCGGAGTTTGTAAAAGACCGAATCACCAACACCAGTTCCGTTGACTCATTGCTTCGTCGAACCGTGAGTCCGATAAATGTCAAGAATGACCGCTCCCTGCGTGGCTACGTGGATTTCAGCACGCCACTCCGCCCGCTAAAAACGACGGTGCGATTTGGCCTAAACTCCTCCTGGAACCGGGGCATTCTCTTCGTAAATGAACTCCAAAACAGCACGGACCGCTTCTCGAACGGCGTTGACCTGTCTTTCAGCAACCGCAAAAAGGAGCATTTTGATGCCACTATTGGCGCACGTTTGAGTCACAATCGCACGACCTACTCCGAGGCAGAGTCGCTGAATCAGACCTATCTTAATCGCCGCTACTATGCTGAGGCGGTGGTTTATCCCAACAAAAAATGGGAGTTTGGGAGCAAGTTCCGGTACTCGGTTTACTCCAACGAAAACTTCGGTGGCGAGCAAGTCGTACCACTCTGGGAGGCCAGTGTTTCGAGGTATTTATTGGAAAACAACCGGGGCAAACTCACCCTCTCAGCGTTTGACATTCTGAATAAAAACATTGGTGTACGTCGCAACAGCGAGTTGAATTACGTGGAGCAGCAGCGCATCAACACGCTCCAACGGTATGTCATGCTGACGTTTGCGTATTCGATTCGGGGGTTCGGCAAGGAAGGTGGGATTACCATTGATATTCGGGGGCCGGAGGATTGACTTGTGGTCGCCCAATTTATTGGGCTGAC
>JAIPBL010000048.1 GCA_021739645.1 Saprospiraceae bacterium
GGGCAGACCGAACCGACTTGAAGTGTCATGAAAGAATCGGATTGTACTTGGAAAAATTCGGTCTGCCCAATAAATTGGGCGACCACAATCCCTCACTTCTTCCGTTTCGTCACATATACCACCAGTTCCCGCATCGCCGATCGCGCAGGCGAATCAGGCATTTGGTCAAGGATTTCAAAGGCCGCTGCACTGTACCGCTCCATGGCCGCTTTGGCATAATCCAACCCACCACTGGCCTGCACGAAGCTGATGACCTCCTTCACTTTGTCTGGCTTGTCGCTATGCTTTTTGATGAGCTTAATGATGTGGCCCTTCTCGCTGCGGGAGGCATTTTCGAGGGCAAAAATCAGTGGAAGTGTCAGCTTTTTTTCCTGAATGTCAATGCCGAGCGGCTTGCCAACATCGTCGGAGCCGAAATCGAAAAGGTCATCTTTGATTTGGAAGGCGATGCCAAGATTTTCACCAAACAGCCGCATTTGCTCGATCACCACCTCGTCTTTGGTGGTGGAGGCTGCGCCAACGCTGCACGCAGCTGCAATCAGCGAAGCCGTTTTCTGGCGAATGACTTCGTAATAAACCGATTCCTTGATGTCCAACCGACGGGCTTTTTCGAGTTGGAGCAGTTCGCCCTCGCTCATGGCCTTCACGGCCTCAGAGATGATTTCCAACAGGCGGAACTCCTTGTTTTTTAGCGCCAGCAAAAGGCCTTGCGCAAAGAGGTAATCGCCCACCAGCACGGCCACCTTGTTTTTCCAGAGCGCATTGATGGAGAAAAAACCTCGGCGCTCTTCGGACTCGTCCACCACGTCATCGTGGACGAGGGTGGCGGTGTGCAGCAGTTCCACCATCGAGGCGGCAGTGTAGGTGGCTTCCGTCACCCCGCCGCAAATCTGCGCACTGAGGAACACGAACATTGGGCGCACCTGCTTGCCCTTGCGCCGGACGATGTAGTACATGATACGATCCAGCAGCGGCACATGGCTGCGCATGGCTCCCCGAAAGTGCTGCTCGAATCGGTCGAGTTCCTTCTCAATGGGCTGTTTTATCGTATCAATACTGGACATCTTAAGTTGGCAGTTAGACAGTTGGCAGTTGGCAGTCGGTGACTGCTTCCACAGCCTTGAGTACCAGTAACGAACTGATAAACTATTTAACAGGAGGGCAAAAGTAGCTTGAAACTTTGACAATCCTGATTTGCACACACGAAACAGCCCCGGCAGGATTTGGATGCCTGCCGGGACTGCTTTTTGCTGAGTAGGTTGTTTTATTTGATAAAAATAGCCGCTCCCGCCCTTGCCGAAAAACTATGGGAATCCCCCGGATTTATCAACGAAAAAAAGTTGTCCGTCACCCCAAAGATTTGAACTGGCCCAAGCTTGAAAGTGAGGTTCAGGCCAATATTATTGTAACTGTCGGGTTGTTTGAAGGCGTAGGTAGCCCCCACATTCACCTGTTCGATGGGGCTGAAATTAACCCCAACTGCGATGGACGAGTACGGCTTATCCCGATAGTTTTCATTGTAGTACAAGCCACTTACTGCCCATTTTTCATTCAATTTGTAGCGGGCGCTGAGGTAAATCTTGCGAGTGAGCGTGGTGGTGTAGCTGCCGCTGGTTTCTTTTACTTTGAAAATCGCCTTGAGTGTGTCCAATGCATCGCCGAAGGTGACGGAATCGCCCGTGAGTGCACCCGAGAAGTCCAGGCCATCGTACTGGTAGGTTTGATTGGCTTCGTAATTGGTCACATTGTCGTCCCAAGTGATTTTGCCAAGGTCGAGTACGCTGGCAGCAATTTCGAGCTTGCCGAGTTCTGCCCGCAGGCCAAAGTCAAGTGCCATACCACTGTTTCTGCTGAAAAACTTTTTGGCGGTGAGCTTTGCATACTTGAAATCGATGTTCACATCCTCAAATTCCTGGTAGTCAATCGTGTTGGCGGAGTGCAGGATGTAGTCACCATTCAGGGTGATTTGGTAAACATCGGGGTCGGTGTACAGGCTGGCCGAGTGGTGGTTCTTGTCGGTAGCGGCCCCAGCAATGCCGCTGAGGAATTTGATGTTGGCACCGAACGTCACCGGTCCAACCTCATAAGCCGCACCCGTCATAAGTTCATGATAACCAGCGAGTTCCAGTTCATGACCCAACTCCACTGTTTCGCCGATGAACTG
The DNA here is from genome assembly GCA_021739645.1 of Saprospiraceae bacterium. Taxonomy (GTDB): domain Bacteria; phylum Bacteroidota; class Bacteroidia; order Chitinophagales; family Saprospiraceae; genus UBA6168. The sequence goes on from JAIPBL010000048.1 coordinate 2,165, forward strand.
CGCATTGCCCTGCCAAACCACCTGCGGCAGCGTTTTCGGGTACTTCAAAAAGGAAGTATATTTCACCGTGTGGCCAATGCTGAGGTGTAGGTTGTTCAGTTTATAACTAAAGCTAAGGGAGGGAATGCCCAACTCGTTTCGAATGGAGTTCTGCGGCTCCAGGTGGCTGATTAGCTTGTCAATGTCCACCACCGTTTTCCCGTTTTCTTTTGAAACGGTTTGATTGTAAGTCGGCCCATCGAAAGCAATGGCGCTGTAAATACCGAGCAAACCGATAGTCAGTTTTTTGTCCTGCACAAAGGCGGGGTTGGTGCTATTCGACTGCCAGACATGGGGCATGAAGTGGAGGCCGAGTTCTTGCTGGGCGCTCATTTGCGAAGCGAAAAATAGGAGAAGAGGTATGAGGTATGAGGTATGAGGTATGACGGGCTGACGATCAGTATTTTGCATTTTGGAATTGTATTTTCAGTGCAATTTCAATGATAGTTTAAAAAGAAAAAGGGCTTCGAGTGCTTTTGTTCAAACTGCTCGAAGCCCCATTTGGAGTATTGGAAAGGTAAAGTTTCACAAATGCTGCCATGAATCTGACAAGTGTTGCAGCCTCCCACTTTTTCCTTTTCCCTTTGTACTTTTTCCTTAAAAGTCCGCTTGGCCAGCCGCTCGTGGGAAGGCAATCACGTCACGGATATTGCCCATGCCCGTGATGAACTGCACCATCCGCTCGAAACCGAGGCCGAAACCGGCGTGCGGGCAGCCGCCGAATTTGCGCAGCTCCAAGTACCACCAAAGCTCCTCCTCGTGGATGCCTTGGGCGTGGAGGCGTTCGAGCAGTTTGCCGTGGCGCTCCTCCCGCTGCGAGCCACCGATGACCTCGCCGATGTACGGAAACAGGCAGTCCATCGCCGCAACGGTCTCTTTGCCTGGCTCGGTGCCGTCGTTTTCCCGCATGTAAAATGCCTTGATGGCCTTCGGGTAATCCCGCACGAAAACGGGCTTTTGGAAATGCTTCTCGACGAGGTAGCGCTCGTGCTCGCTCTGGAGATCCTTGCCCCACTGCACGTCGAACTTGAACTTGCCTTTTTTGTAGGTATTTGAATTGCGCAGGATGTCCACCGCCTCCGTGTAGGTGATGCGCTCGAAGTCGTTGTCCACCACGAAGCGGAGCATGTCAGCGAGGCCCATCGGGCGGCGGTCGTCTTGCTTCATGTTCTTTTCCTCGTCCTTGATTCGCTTGTCGAGGAAGGCGAGGTCGTCGGGGTAGTTATCGAGGATGTGGCGGATGAGGTATTTTACGAAGTCCTCGGCCAGGTCCATGTTGTCGAAAATGTCGTTGAAGGCAACCTCTGGTTCAATCATCCAGAACTCAGCCAAGTGGCGGGTCGTGAAGGATTGCTCTGCCCGAAAGGTGGGGCCGAAGGTGTAAATTTTGCCCAAAGCCATTGCCGCTATCTCGCCTTGCAACTGGCCGGAAACGGTCAGGTTCGTGCTTTTTTCAAAGAAATCCTGCTTGAAATCAATCTCGCCGGACTCGGTTCGGGGCAGGTTGTCGAGGTCGAGCGTGGTCACCCGGAACATCTCGCCAGCGCCCTCGGCATCACTGCCCGTCACGATGGGCGTGTGCATGTAGTAGTAGCCCTTGTCGTTGAAGTATTTGTGAACGGCGTAGGCCACGGCATGGCGGATGCGGAAGACGGCGCTGAAGGTCTGCGTCCGCATCCGGAAATGCGCTTTTTCCCGAAGGTACTCCATGGTCATGTTTTTCGGCTGGAGGTGGTACTCCTCGGGGACGCACTCGCCGAGCAGTTCGATGCTGTCGGCTATCAGCTCCACAGCTTGGCCTGCGCCTTGCGATTCGGCGAGCTTGCCCGTGACAGAAATGCAGGCGTGGAACTGGATTTTTTTCAAAATCTCTTCATCGAATTTTTCATCCCGATAGCTATCGGGAACCACGACTTGCAGCGTGTTGAACGAGGAGCCATCGTAGAGGGCGATGAAGCGGTTGGAGCGGAAGGAGCGCACCCAACCAGAGACTTTTACTTCGACGCCAACTTCGGGCTGGCGCAATATTTCTGTGATTTCAGTTCTTTTCATGTTCGGTTTGATTCTGATTTGTGGTCACCCAATTTATTGGGCCGACCTTTTTCTTTTTTGGTCAGCCCAATAAATTGGGCGACCACAATTGGCAAAGCGGGGCGCAAAAGTAAAGCAAAAAACTGGCGTGAAGGTCTTCGCCAGTTGGAAATGGAAAAAACGTAAGTAGCCCAAACTTGGTTTCATTAAAAAAGGCCTCGGCAACGCCGAAGCCTTTTTATCCATCATAATTTTCCAATACCTTTTTCTTTGAGTTCGTCAGTGCGCAGTCAATGCCGTGGTAGCAGTCCCTGACTGCCCACTGCCAACTGTCAAACTGCCAACTTAATTCGCCCGATGGTTGCTTTCCAAATAAGCCATTGCCCCTGGGTTCTTCATAATGGTATAAAGCATTTCCTTGGCCCTGAACAGTTGGGCCTTCACCGTGCCGAGTGGGATTTCCAGTTCGGTGGCGATTTCTTCGTAGCTCAGTTCCTCGTAGTAGCGCAGCTCAATCATGAGGCGGTACTTGTTGCTGAGTTGCGTCAGCACAGAGCGCACCATTTGCAGGCGCTGCTGGCGGATGAACTCTTCCTCTGGGTTACGGGCGTAGTTGCGGATGGTACCGGTGAAATCCTTGTCACCATTGGCCTCCATGGGTTGGTCAATGGATAGGAAGTGTAGCCGTTTTTTCCGGATGTGGTCAATGCAGTTGTTTACCGCAATTTTGAAAAGCCAAGTAGAAAAGGCGTAGTGCGGCGCATAGGTCGAAAGCTTGTTGAAGGCTTTGCCGAATGCTTCGAGGGTCAGGTCTTCCGCATCGTCGTGATTTCGCACCATTTTGAAAAGGTGGTTGTACACGCTGGCACGGTAACGTTCGAGTAGGGTGGAGTAGGCTTGTTGGTTACCTGCAATGGCCGCCGTGACTAGTTGGTAGTCTTCGGATGCCTTGGGTGAAAGCCTAGTAGGATTGCTAACTGGGTGTTTAGTAAGTGTTAATTCCATTGCTGGGTGTCGTCGTTGTTCATGAGAACTGACGGTGCGAACACGAGATAGTAAAGTATCAGCAAACAATCGAGGGCTGGGAGCCAAAGTCGCAACGAACGGTGCTGCAACTTGTCGAGAATCATGCTGCCTATAGCCAGTACTACACCCATTCTCACCGCATATCCCAATAGAGCAAACATTATGCTAATTTTGAATATCAGTAACAAGCCTCCCAAAAAATAGTGTAGTAAGTGGCTCATAGTGAGCAAACTAAGGATAAATTTATCTTTAAATTTATATTCTGAACCGGTCGAAAAATGCCTCGTCTTTTGGCGGTAGTACGCCCGCCAGGTTAATTTGGGCTTAGAGTAAACGAACGTTCGAGGATTGAGCCGGATGCCGACTTTTCCACGTCTTGCCGCCGCATTGACGAACAAATCGTCGTCGCCGGAGGCAAGGTGTTCGTGACTGCGAAAGCCGCCTGTACGCTCATAAAGCTCCCTTCGGTAAGCCAGGTTCCTGCCAACACCCATGTAGGGATGCCCGGTAAGAGCGAGGGACAAGTACTGCATCGCAGTGTAACAAGCCTCGTACCTGACAAATTTGTTCAGGGGACCAGGAGCTTCGTCATAAGGTGCCACGCCGAGCACGATGTGGGTGTTCTCGTCCATGCCAGCCACCATTCCCTGAATCCAATCTTGGCTTGCTGGCACACAGTCGGCATCCGTAAGTAAAAGAACTTGGTGTTTAGCCTGCTCAATCCCCTTCGCTAGGGCGAATTTTTTTCCTATTCTCTCATCATCGCAAATGACTATGCGTAAATGATTGAACTTGCGTTGCAAAGATGTTAATATATTAAAAGAATTATCAGATGATTTATGGAGCACTAGGAGAATCTCAAGGGAACGGTAGGTTTGGTTTAGGATACGGTCAAGGTGCCGCTCCAAATTTTCCGCCTCATTGCGGGCGCAGATGATGACGGAGACGGAGGGAGAGGGCAGTTTGGTAGTGGGCAGTGGGCAGTCTTTTGCCGCGGTAAATTCATGCTGTCCAGTCTCAGGCGAATTATTTGCGTCTGGAACTTCCGAACCGTGGTCGGGAATTTCTTCCACTGGATGCCTTGCCAGTTTCCCGAAGACAAACAACCAGAAAAAAAGCTGAACCGCCGTGGCGGCCACGAAGCCGTAAAGTATAATGGTTTCGAGCATGGCCGATTGGCGGTAATTTTTTGTTCGCCTTCGGCAAAGTTAATCAAACGTAAACGTAGGTCGAGGGTTTCGGCGAAACGAAAGAACCCTTACTTTTGCCCACCCTACCCCAAGACACCTTTACAATCAAGTTTTATGACAAAAAATGATTTTTTGAAAAAAGTGGCCCAGCGGCTTGAAAACGATGGTTTTACCATTGTAAAAAAAGACGATGCCCGGCCTTGGGGCGGCTTCTTTGTCATTGATGAATCACAGGCACACCGTTTCATCCAAACCTACTTCCCCGGTGTGCCGCTTTCAGATTTTGAAGGTTTTGAAAAATTAAGCCCAAAATTCCTCGTGGTGGCTCCCGGCAAGCGCCTCTCATGGCAGTACCATCATCGTCGTTCCGAAATCTGGCGGCTGTTGGAAGGCACCGCTGGGGTGGCCACTAGCACCACCGACGAGCAGGGCGAAGTGCAGACCCTTGCCATCGGCGACCTCGTTCGCCTCGAATGTGGCGAACGCCACCGCCTAATCGGTCTCGATAGCTGGGGCGTACTCGCTGAAATCTGGCAGCACACCGACCCAGCCAACCCTTCCGATGAGGATGACATCGTGCGGGTACAGGATGATTTCGGCAGGTGAACTTGATGCTGGATACTGGATACTGGATGCTTGATGGGTCTATCGTTTTTGGCCGCCATCCAGCATCCAGCCCCCAGCCATCACTCCCTCCCCTTCGAATCCATTACAATCGTCACTGGCCCGTCGTTGAGCAGGCCAACTTTCATGTCGGCGCCAAACTCGCCCGTCAGCACCTCCAGCCCCGATATTGCCCGAAGGGCAGCCACAAAGTTTTCATAAATGGGAATGGCCACCTCAGGCCTTGCTGCCCGGATGAACGAAGGGCGGTTGCCCTTCTTCGTACTGGCGTGAAGGGTAAACTGGCTGACGACGATGATTTGCCCATTGATGTCCTGCACGGACAAATTCATTAGCCCATCAGCATCGCCGAAAATCCTTAGCTGCGCAATTTTTTTGGTGAGCCACTCAATGTCCTCCGGCCCATCGGCATCCTCCACACCTAATAGTATGAGCAGCCCCAGCCCGATTTCGGACTTGACCTTGCTATCGATGGTAACGGAAGCTTGGGAAACTCGCTGGATGACTGCTCGCATGGAAAAAGGATTTAGGTTGACAATTTGGTGCAATCATAAGCAATGCCCACCGTTGTTTATTTGTTTTGGGTGCAATGCTTTCAAAAAAGCAGCCCACCCAAAATCCTCCAAACTCCCAACTTCCTTTCGTAGTTTTGCGCCTCAACCGACAAATGTGGCCGTTCAAGCAACATGCCCATTTGCCGGAAAACTAATCTGAACGATGTCCGAAATCACCCCGCAACGACTTAGAGAAATGAGGCTTCCGATGTACCACCGCATCATCCGTTGGATGTGGCGGCTGGTAGCACTGGGCATTGGCGGCATCCTGCTGTCGCTATTCATCCTCTCCTTTTCCGACTTGCCAGATACTGAGGAACTCGAAAACCCAAAGAGTGAACTCGCCTCTCAGGTCATCGCCGACGATGGCTTCGTGCTGGGCCGTTATTTCATCGAAAACCGAGTTCCGGTGGACTTCAGCGAACTTTCCCCATATATAGAGCAAGCGTTGATAGCCACCGAGGACGAGCGATTTTACAGGCATTCTGGCATTGATTTCCGGGCACTTGGACGGTCTGTCGTCAAGACCTTTCTTTTGGGTGATAAAAGCAGTGGCGGCGCAAGCACCATCACGCAACAGTTGGCGAAGCTGCTTTTTACAGGACAAAAAGCAAACAGTCTCATTGGTCGGATACCGCAAAAACTAAAGGAATGGATCATCGCCGTGCGCCTCGAAAGCAAATATACCAAGGAGGAAATCATAGCGATGTACCTCAACAAGTTTGAATTCCTTTACGACAGCTACGGCATCAAGTCTGCCTCAGAGACCTACTTTGGAAAGGGACAAGATTCGCTCAACATCCAAGAGGCGGCCATGTTGGTGGGCATGTTGAAAAACCCCTCGTTGTTTAACCCAAAAAGAAAACTGGAAAAAGCCACGCAGCGCCGTTCGGTGGTGCTCGACCAGATGCGAAAGAACGACATCATCAGCCAAGCAGAGTACGACTCACTGAAAGTGCTGAAAGTTGACCTCTCCCGCTTCCGCCGCAAGACGCATACCCAAGGCCTTGCCACCTATTTCCGCTCTTCGCTCGCCGAGGAGTTGATGAAGGTGATTCTGGTGAGCGATGAAGCACGCAAGAAGCCCGACGGCTCGCCCTACAATATCTGGAAGGACGGCTTGAAAATTTATACCACCATTGACCCCATCATTCAGCAACATGCAGAAGAGGCGATGGTGAAGCACATGGCCCAAGTGCAGAACCGTTTTTGGAACCTTTGGAACAAGCAAATGAAAAAATCGCCGTGGGACTACAAGGACGACAAGACCACGGACGCCGAAATGGCCTACCGCAAACGAAAAATGGCACAGCTCGTACGCTACTCCGACCGCTACATAGCCATGCGGGACAAAGCCATCGGCTCGTTGGAGGCAGACCTCGAATCTGATGTGGACGAATTGCGCCTTAGCGATGCTGTCATCGAGAAAATGCTGAAGGGCAAAGACCTGAGCGGTGCACAGCGGAAAGCCATGGAGTCAGAGAAATGGAACGAACTAAAGCGAAAATGGGAAGCTTTTCAAAAAAATGTGGAACTTGAGTTTAACAAAAAGGTGAAAATGGCCGTGTTCGACTACAACGACAAGATGGAGAAAGACACCGTCATGTCGCCGCTCGACTCGCTGAAGTACCACCACATGATGATGCAAATCGGTTCGTTGGCCATTGACCCAAAAAACGGTCACGTGAAAGCTTGGGTCGGCGGCATCAACCACAAGTACTTCGCCTACGACCATACCCGCTCCAACCGTCAAGTTGGCTCTACGTTCAAGCCCTTTATTTATGCTACCGCAATTGCCCTGCAAGGCGTTTCGCCATGTATGGAAGTGGATGACGTACCCCGCACCATTTATGCGAACACAGGAAACTTCAAGTTACTCCAAGACTGGTCGCCAAGGAACTCCACTGGGAAGTTCAGCTACAATAAAATGCGCCTGCGCACTGCCCTTAAGAAATCGGTGAACTCCGTATCGGTCTTCCTCATGCAGCAATTGGGCAGCACCGAGCCTGTCATCGAACTGCTGGACAACATGGGCGTTGACACCAAAAAAATACCCAAGCAGCCCTCCATCTGCCTCGGTGCAGCCGATATGAGCGTGATGGACATGACGGGCGCCTACACGACTTTTGCCAACAATGGATACTACAGCAAGCCCATTTACATCACCAGGATTGAGGACAAAAACGGGCGCACCATCTACTCGCAAGAGGAGCAGGACAAACAAGCACTGCAAGAAGAGCCCAACTACGTGATGGTGGAAATGCTGAAATATGCCAGCGGCGGCATGGGCCTGAGCAGTGAAATTGGGGGCAAGACGGGTACCACCAACGACTATGTGGACGGTTGGTTCATGGGCATCACGCCGAGCCTCGTGGTAGGCACATGGGTTGGTGGTGAAGACCGCTGGATCCGGTTCCTTTCCATTGGAGAAGGACAGGGTAGCCGAATGGCCAAGCCGTTTTGCAAGGAGCTTATCTTGAGTTTGGAAAAAGACCCGAAGGCTATCGGTTACAATACCAAGGCCCGTTTCCAGCGCCCCGGTGGTGACCTCAGCATCGGCCTTGACTGCAACGATTATGACAACAGCGGCTCTGACGACGAAAGTGACGATGGGGGCGGCGGAACGAGCACGCCGGCTGGCGGGGACGATTTTTACGAAGATCCCTTCGGCACGGGAAAGGTGATAAAACGAGACACTACCGCCAAGAAAAAAAGTCCGGACGATGGTTTCAACGGGGGCTGATGTTTTGCGAAGCACCCAGTTTTTTACCAAAAATTGTTTGAGACAGTAATCAAAAATCAATGAGCAAATATCTACCTTTATTCATAGTTTGTATCAGCCTCTTCACGCAATGCGTGCCCCCGTCCGAGGAGAAAGCGCAGGGCGTACACCTCGATTTCACCAACCCTACCTACCAGGCCGTCTATGACCTGAAAGACCGGGGACAAACCGACAGCCTGCTTAGCTATTTTAAAAACAAGGATGCCACGCTGCGCTACATGGCCGTCATTGCTTTTGCCTCCATCAAGGACAACGCGGCCATTGACAGCTTGGCCTACATGCTGGGTGACCCAGAAGAAGAAATCCGCATCGCAGCGGCCTATGCCTTGGGGCAAATTGGCGACAAAAGAGCCGAACCACTCCTGCTCAAAGGCTTTGACCGGAGCGATACCGTCGGCATTTCAAAGAACATCAACGCCGCCATCATGGAAGCTGTCGGGAAATGCGGCACCATGAAAATGCTCGATGCACTCACCAGTATTAGCAGTTACCGAGTGACCGACACCACCCTGCTGGAGGGGCAGGCATGGGGCATTTACCGCTTCGGCCTGAGGGACTCCATCTCCTTGGCAGGCACTGCCAAAATGATGGACTTTGCCACCAGTTCAAAGTACCCGAACAGCGTCCGTTTCATTGGCGCCAACTACCTTTCGAGGATGAAAAAAATTGAGCTGGAGAAAGGCGACAGCATCCTGGCACCTGCACTGACCCGGGAAGAGGACTACCGCATTCGGATGTGCCTGGCCATTGCCCTCGGTAAAACAAAAACCGAACGTGCGACGAACGCCCTGCTCTTGCAATACAACGTGGAGCGGGATTACCGGGTGAAGTGCAACATCCTGCGGGCCCTCGGCAATTTTGACTATGAAACCGTAAAAGCAACCGTTTACAATGCACTTTCCGATCAAAACATTCCAGTAGCCATCACGGCTGCCGAGTTTTTCGTGGACCACGGCGTGGCCACTGAGGCCAGCACTTACTGGGAAATTGCTAAACAACCAGGCCGCAAGTGGCAGGTGGCCATGACGATGTATGCCGCAGCCTCCAAGTACCTACCCTACGGTTTTGAAGAAACCCGCAAATACCTCAATTGGGAAATCAAGCGCCGATTCGAGAACGCCGATTCTCCTTATGAAAAGGCCGCTGCCCTGAAGGCGCTCGGTCAATATGGCTGGAACTACCATTACATCCGCGATGCCGCCTACCCCTCGGAGTTTGTGGTGGTGCGTACAGCGGCGGTAGAGGCGCTCGGCAACATTGCCAAGATGCCCAATTTCAATGCTTTTTTTGGTGGAGGAAACACCGCCCGAAGAGAATTGGCAGAGTGCCTTCAAGACGCCATCACCACGGGCGATGTGGGCATGATGGCCGTTGCCGCCGAGGTGCTTCGGGACTCCACAGCCAAGTTCAAGACTGTTTTCGACAGCGTCTCGGTGTTTGAAAATGCACTGAAAAAACTCCGGCTCCCACAGGAAATTGAGACCTACAACGAGGTGAAACTGACGCTCGATTATTTCAAAGGGGAAAAAAGTGCGCCTACCAAGCCCAAGTTTACCCATAAAATTGACTGGAAAATCATCACTGACCTCAAGCCTGGTTCAACGGTCGTCATCAAAACCAAAAAGGGCAATATTACCCTCGACCTACTACCCGACCAAGCACCCGGCACGGTATCCAACTTCTTGGAGTTGATAAAAGACAAGTATTACAACGGTAAAAACTTCCACCGCATCGTGCCCAATTTCGTGGCACAAGGCGGCTGCTCCCGTGGCGATGGCTACGGCGGCCCCAGCTACGCCATCCGCTCAGAGTTGCCCTACCTCCACTACGACCAGGAGGGCTACGTGGGCATGGCCTCCGCCGGAAACAACACGGAATCATCGCAGTTTTTCATCACCTACAGCCCCACGCCGCACCTCGACGGCAAATACACCATCTTCGCAAAAGTGATAGAAGGCATGGACGTCGTGACCAAGCTTCAAATAGGCGATTTGATGGAAGAGGTGACCTTAGTTGAGCCGAAATCTTAAAGTTAGCAGTTCGACAGTGTGCAGTTCGCAGTCAGTCTTAAAGTCCACAAGTCTATTAGTCCAGCGCCTTTCACTGGCTAAAGAACTAACCAACTGTCGAACTGACTGCCCACTGCCAACTGGCGAACTGCCACCTAAAATAAAACTAACCAACTAACAATCAGTATTTTATGAAAAGCACACCACTGACAGACAAGCACACTGCCCTCGGGGCAAAAATGGCCGAATTTGCTGGCTACAACATGCCCATCTCCTACGCTGGCATTCGGGAAGAACACGAATGCGTGCGCACGGCCGTCGGCGTATTCGACGTATCGCACATGGGCGAGTTCATCGTGCGGGGCAAGCAGGCGCTCGACCTCGTGCAAAAAGTAACCTCCAACGACGCCTCCAAACTTGAAATCGGCGACGTACAATATTCCTGTCTGCCCAACGGCCAAGGCGGCATCGTGGACGACCTGCTCGTGTACCGCCTTCCACAAGATATGTGCGCCGAGGGCGAACAAGCCTTCCTGCTCGTCGTCAACGCCAGCAATATTGACAAGGACTGGAACTGGATTTCGAAGCACAACCACTTCGATGCCCGCATGATCAACATCTCTGACGAGACTGGCCTCCTCGCCGTGCAAGGCCCAAAAGCCGCCGAAGCACTACAACCGCTGACGGACATTGACCTCGGCAGCATGAAATACTACAATTTTGCCAAGGGTAAATTCGCTGGTATCGACAACGTGCTGGTGAGCGCCACGGGCTACACTGGCTCTGGCGGCTTTGAGATTTATGTAAACAATGAAGACTTGGCCAGCCTTTGGGACGCCGTTTTTGCTGCTGGCGCAAACTTTGGCATCAAGCCAATCGGCCTCGGTGCCCGCGATACGCTCCGCTTGGAGATGGGTTTTGCCCTCTACGGCAACGATATTGATGACACGACCTCCCCGCTGGAGGCTGGCCTCGGCTGGATCACCAAGCTGAACAAGGGCGACTTCAACGACGCCGATTTTTTGCGCAAACAAAAAGAAGCTGGCCTCAGCCGTAAGCTCGTCGCCTTCGAAGTGCTCGACCGCCGGGTGCCCCGCCACGATTACCTCATTGAGGACATGGACGGCAATACCATCGGAAAAGTGACCTCGGGTACGCAGTCGCCCTCACTGGACAAGCCCATCGGAATGGGCTACGTGACCACTGCTTTTGCGAAGGAAGGCACGGAGATTCAGGTAGTTGCTGGTGGGAAAAAACTGGCGGCGAAGGTGGTGAAGCTGCCTTTTTATAAGGGGTAGGATTAAAAACATTGGTTTCTATACTTATTGATTTCTCCTAAAAGCAACTTTCAGTTGCAATTCCAAGGGGTTGTGTAAAAAGTCCCATCGGAACTATATCTTTGTAGCATTGCCAAAGAATGTTCCGAACCTTTCCGTAGGAACGGCATCCTGGCAGAACAAATGCCGTTCCTACGGAATGGCAGACGAAATTACATTCGTCGGTTCTACAAAGATTCACCCCCTACGGGGCTTTTTACACAACCCCTGTTGAGTTTACGCTGTACTCAGCTCCTTTACTTTTTACTTGAAGAATTATGAAAATCATCATCACAGGTGCCACCAAAGGCATTGGCCGAGCCATTGCGGAAAAGTTTGCTTCGGAAGGTTTTGACGTGGCTGTTTGCGCCCGTTCGGAAGCTGATTTGGCCACCTTTAAAAAGGATTTTGAGGGGAAATATGGCGTGGAAGTTTTGACAAAAAGCACCGACATGCGCAAAAAAACCGAGGTGCTAGCCTTCGCCGATTTTGTGAGAAAACACTGGGGCGAAGTGGATTGCCTCGTAAACAATGCGGGCATTTTCCTTCCCGGCAGCGTCCAGGAGGAAGCCGACGGGGCATTGGAGAATATGATGGAAACAAACCTCTACAGCGCCTACCATTTCACCCGTGCCTTGCTGCCGACGATGCTCGCCAAGGGCAGCGGCCACATCTTCAACATGTGTAGCATTGCCAGCCAGATTGCCTACCCGAACGGCGGCTCGTACAGCATCTCCAAGTTTGCGCTGTTGGGCTTTTCAAAAGTGCTACGGGAGGAACTGAAAACCAAAGGAATCAAGGTGACGGCCATCCTGCCGGGTGCCACTTGGTCGGACAGTTGGGCTGGTGCAGACTTTCCCGAAAGCCGCCTGATGCAGGCCAGCGACATCGCCATTGCAGTGTGGGCCGCTTGGCAAATGAGCCCTGCTGCCGTGGTGGAGGAGATAGTGGTGAGGCCGCAATTGGGGGATTTGTAGGTGAGGAATTGTGGCATAGCACATCCAACTGAAATTGACTCAATTTACTTCCTTCCTCCCCAACATCGCCTGCAAAACCGCCGCCGCACCCATCACCACAAAGCACCCAATCGGGTTCAGCCAGATGAAGCCGAGGTCTTCTTTCCCGTCCATTTTATCCAAAAAATAAGTAGCCAAGACCACCGCCTCTCCGATGATGGCGGCGATGAAGACCGCCGTTCCACGTATCCATTTCATCGCAAAAGCCGCCACGAAGATACCGAGTATCGTGCCATAGAGCAGCGAGCCGACGATGTTCACGGCCTGTATCAGGTTCTCGAAAAGCAAGGTGATGGAGGCGAAGAAAATGACCACGGCCCCCCAGCCAAGCGTCATCCACTTGGAGATGCTGAGGTAGTGGCTGTCGGTGGCTTCTTTCACCATCGAGCGGCGGTAAATGTCCACGACGGTGGTGGTGGCCAGGGCGTTCAGCTCGGAGGCGAAGGACGACATGGCGGCGCAGAAAATCACCGCCAGCAGCAGCCCAATCATGCCCTTTGGCAGGTAGTTGACCACGAAAGTGATGAAGATATAGTCCTTGTCGTTGGACTCCATGACCCGGTTGTTCTCCTTGGCGTACTGCTGCACGAGCGTGTCCACACCGCCCCGCACGGCGATTTCCTGCTTGTTCAGGGCGATGACTTTTTCCTTGGAACTGGCCGTTGCGGCAGCGTCGTCTTGCTTCATGACCTGAACGAGGTGCAGCACTTCGGCTTCTTTTTCTTCAAAAATAGCCTTGTGCTGCTGCTTGAGGTCATCGAGTTTGGGTTGGTAGGCTGGGGCGCTTTCGAGGGCGAGCAGGTTGGCCTTGTTGTAGTGAACTGGCGACTCGGTGAACTGGAAAAACAGGAACACCATCACGCCTGTGAACAGCACGAACCACTGCATCGGGATTTTGATGATGCCGTTGAAAATCAGACCCATCCGGCTCTCCTTCAGCGAGCGTCCGCTCAGGTAGCGCTGCACCTGCGACTGGTCGGTGCCGAAATACGACAGGAAGAGGAAGGTCGAAGCAATCAGTCCCGACCAAATATTGTAGCGGTTGGAGAGGTCCCATTTGGTGTCGAGGGTGTCCATTTTGCCCATCTCACGGGCCACACCCACGCCGTCCCAGAGGCTGACTTCGGACGGGAATTTGGCGACGATGATGAACGCCGTGACCGCCAAGCCTATCAAAATCACGGTCATCTGCTGCTGTTGCGTCACGCTCACGGCCTTCGTTCCCCCAAACACCGTGTAAATCGTGACCACAGCACCCGTGATGATGATGGTCCACTGCAAGTTCCAGCCCATGATGCTGGCCAGCACGATGCTCGGTGCCGCGATGGTGAAGCCCGCCGCCATTCCCCTCGAAAACAGGAAAAGCATGGCCGCCAGTGTGCGGGTTTTTAGGTCAAAACGTTGCTCCAAAAACTCGTAAGCCGTGTAAACATTGAGTTTGTAATAAATTGGCAGGACAAAAATGGCGATGATGGCCATCGCAATCGGCAGGCCGTAATAGAATTGCACGAAGCGCATTCCATCGTCATAAGCCTGGCCAGGCGTGCTCAGAAAAGTGATGGCGCTCGCCTGTGTGGCCATCACCGACAGGCCGATGGTCCACCAACCGAGTTCCCGGTCGCCCATGAGGTAGCTCTTCACGTTGTCCACGCTGCGGGTCTTCCACATGCCGTAGGCGATAATGCCGACGAGCACGGTAATCATTACGGTCCAGTCAATCCAATGCATTTTAGTTCGTCAGTTCGACAGTTGGCAGTTGGCAGTCAGAGGCTGCTACTTTGCACGGGCTGTCTTTTTAAGTTGGCAGTTAGACAGTTGGCAGTTGGGGACTGCTATTTTGCACAGGCTGCCGTTTTTAAGTTCTTAGTTAGACAGTTGGCAGTTGGCAGTTGGGGACTGCTATTTTGCGCAGGCTGCCTTTTTTAAGTTCTTAGTTAGACAGTTGGCAGTTGGCAGTCAGAGACTGCTATTTTGCGCAGGCTGCCTTTTTTAGTTAGCCTGTTGGCTGTTATTCTTGAAGTCTAATAATCATAAAATATTGAGGCGTTTTATGGCATTTCAAATTAAGAATTGCACTCTGACTGCCAACTGCCAACTGTCTAACTGCCAACTTTAAGAAAATTTTTCGGGGTTGTCTATCATACCGGATAGCATCCTGCCTACTTCTTCTGAATCGGCTATCCAATTGTCATATTTTTCTTTGGTGATGTATTTACAAGTCAAGGCAAAATCGCACCAGACTTGAGTTTCTGTATTTTCGCTATCCGCATCGGTTAGTTTGCTGGAAAAATGCTTAGGGTATTTTTTCTTGCGGTATGCCTCGCCGATACAACTACATACGGACCTCGAACTTCGCCTAATCTGGTCGGTCAATGAATATTTTTCCTCAATTGGAAAGCTTTTGCTTTCCTGAAAAATATCCATCGCCAACTTAAAAGCCTTCCGGTAAACGACGAGGTCTCTAAATGTTCCCATAGTATTTGCTTTTGTAAGGTTTTTATGTCTCCTTATTTGGCAATTAGCGGCAAATATTAAATACTATCCTCCCCTGACTAAACAACTGCATCCCGACTGCCAACTGTCGAACTGCCAACTAAAAATGCTTCCACCCCTGCGCCACCAAATCATGAATCTTCCCGCCGCTCGAATGCAGTTTCACGCCCTCGCTCGCTTCGGTGATTTCGCCCATGATGTAGATGTCTGGCATGAGGCGCACCTTGTCTAGGTCTTTTATATCCACGGTGAAAAGCAGCTCGTAGTCCTCGCCGCCGTTGAGGGCGCAGGTGAGGGGGTCAAGCTGGAATTTCAGCGCCATTGTTTTCGCATCGTTGTGGATGGGCACGCCGATTTCTTCGATAATGGCCCCCACGCCGGACTGCTTGCAGATGTGCATCAGGTCGGAAGAGATACCATCCGATACGTCCATCATGGCCGTTGGCACGAGGTTGGCGTTTTTGAAAACT
This sequence comes from Saprospiraceae bacterium, assembly GCA_021739645.1. Lineage (GTDB taxonomy): Bacteria > Bacteroidota > Bacteroidia > Chitinophagales > Saprospiraceae > UBA6168. The sequence goes on from JAIPBL010000048.1 coordinate 17,715, forward strand.
TCAATCATGTCCTTGCGGGCCTCCGGTTTCAGGAAGCGCCCGACGAGGTAATCCTGCTCCTCCAGGTCGGGTTGGATGCCGGGGTTGGAAAGGTAAATTTGCTTTTCCCGTTCCAGTATTTGCAGGCCAAGGTAGGATGACCCGAGGTCGCCAGTGATGCAGATAAGGTCGCCGGGTTTTGCGCCGTTGCGATATACCAATTCTTCCTCCTTCACTTGCCCGATGGCCGTCACGCTGATGACAAAACCCTTCTGGGAACTGGTCGTGTCGCCGCCCACAAGGTCCACGCCGTAGTGTTTGCAGGCCAAATGGATTCCTTCGTAAAACTCGTCGAGTGCCTCCACGCTGAAACGATTGGAAATGGCGATGGACACCGTCACCTGCTTCGGCTGGGCGTTCATGGCGTAGATGTCCGAGAGATTGACGACTATGGACTTGTAGCCCAAATGTTTCAGCGGGCAGTACATCAGGTCGAAATGGACGCCCTCCACCAGTAGGTCGGTGGAGACCACGGTCAGAAAGCCTTCGTTGTCAATCACAGCGGCATCGTCGCCGATGGCGTAGTGACTACTTTCGTTCTGGATTTCGAAGTTTTTGGTCAAATGCTCAATGAGTCCAAACTCGCCGAGCGAGGCAATTTCTGTGCGTCCGAGGTCTTGTTTTTCCATGGTAAAATATTGCAATGAGGGGGCGAAGGTAGGGGTTTGAGGGGAAAAGAAAGGATAAGCCAGGTCACAGTTGCAGCTTCGGAATGTTTTTCCAAGAAACAAGCTTTCCGTGCGCCGTCTCCCAGTCGTCATCACCACCATAAATGGCCATGCCTTTTTCAACAGGAACATCCGCCACGTTTTCCCACCATTCAATGTTCTTGAAAAAATCCGAGTTAAAGGTTCTGCCAGATTTTACCTCAATCGGCAAGAGTCGCCCGCCGAGGTCAAGCACTAGGTCAATTTCCCGACCCGTGCTGTCTCGCCAGTAGTAAATGGGCGGGCGAGAACCTTTATTGTAGTAGATTTTTGAAATTTCATTGACCACGAAATTCTCAAACAGACTTCCTTTTTGGTAGTAGTTTTCCAGCGCATCCAAACTGTTGATTCTCAACAAGGAGCAAGCCAAGCCAGTGTCATAAAAATACAATTTTGGCGACTTCACAATCCGTTTATTGAAGTTTCGGAAATAAGGATTGAGTTGGTAAACAATGTAAGAAGTCTCCAAAATGGAGAGCCAGTTCTGCGCCGTATTTACGCTGATGCCGACTTGGTTCGCCAGCGTGGAATAGTTGACAATCTGTCCGGCATGTCCGGCACACATTGAAAGGAAGCGGCTGAAAAGGTTGAGGTTTCCCACGTTTTTCACCTGCCGAACGTCCCGCTGCACGTAGGTTTCGATATAACTCTGATAGAATCCGATTGGGTCAAGGTCTTTGTCGTAAAGACGAGGGTAGGCTCCTTTAAAGAGGAGTTCTTCATATTCTGTTGGCGCAATTCCCGCTGAATCCAATTCGGCCAGTGAAAATGGCAACAAGTAGAAAATGGCCGTGCGACCAGCAAGTGTCTGGCTCACGTTTTCCATCATCAGCATATTGTGCGAGCCTGAAAGGACGAAAAAAGCGTTAGGGTCTTCATCCACAATGGTTTGGATATAGGATAAAACCTCTGGCGTCCGCTGTACCTCGTCCAGCACCATTCGGTGGCCATGCCTTGCGAAGAGTTCCCTTGGGTTCTCGCTGACCTGCAACCGCACGTCGGGGGTTTCCATCGAAAAATAAGGGAGGTCAGGGAATAGGGACTTGATGAGCGTGGTTTTCCCGCCTTGCCTTGGGCCAGTGATGGTAACTACTGGATACTTGCCTTCGACGGCTTTGATGCTATCGGTGATGTTGCGAATTATCATCAGAAAAGTAAATTTGCAATAATTTTTTGCAAATTTACTTTTAAAAACAAGAAATACAAAAGAAATCACATTTTTGGACTGGATGCCGAACGGCGCTTTTTCTCTACCTTTGCACGGCTTTAAAAGCCTTGTCTTCCAAATTTGTTTTAGGCAAAAGCATCCTAATAAGACCATTTCAACATGAATTCCAACTGCACAGCAGGTTAACCAAATTAATCGTCATGGAAAACGTACAGCCCTACCACCCCCACCATAAAATCCGCCTCGTCACCGCCGCCAGCCTCTTCGACGGGCACGACGCCGCCATCAACATCATGCGCCGCATCATGCAGGCCAGTGGGGCGGAGGTCATTCACCTCGGGCACAACCGCTCGGTGCACGAAATCGTGAACACCGCCATCCAAGAGGACGTGCAGGGCATCGCCATCACCAGCTATCAAGGCGGCCACAACGAGTTTTTTAAGTACATGCACGACCTGCTGAAAGAGCGGGGTGCTGGGCATATCAAGATTTTTGGCGGCGGCGGCGGCACCATTTTGCCTTCGGAAATCGAGGAGTTGCACCAGTACGGTATCAGCCGCATCTACTCCCCCGACGATGGGCGGCACATGGGCCTCCAGGGCATGATCAACGACCTGCTCAAACAGTGCGATTTCCCCATCGGCGTGAACCTGAATGGCGAGGTGCGGCGGGTCACAGACCTGACAGGTTTAAAAAACCTGTCAGGTCTTGCCGTGCCCATCGCCCGCATGATTTCGGCGGCGGAGAACGATACCGAGCATTTTGAAAAAGCCATTCGCCCGCAGTTGCAGGCGGTTTTTGATAAAAACCCGGCGCTGAAAAACACGCCCGTCCTCGGCATCACCGGCACGGGCGGGGCGGGCAAGTCGAGCCTGGTGGACGAGATTTTGCGGCGCTTTTTGCTGGATTTTGACAGCAAAACCATCGCCATCATCTCCGTTGACCCCTCCAAGCGCAAGTCGGGCGGGGCGCTGCTCGGCGACCGCATCCGCATGAATGCCGTGAACAACGAGCGGGTGTTCATGCGCTCCCTCGCCACCCGTCAGAGCAATCTGGCACTGTCCAAACACGTGCAGTCTGCCGTCGAGATTATGAAGGCGGCGGGCTTCGACCTCGTGGTGCTGGAGACCAGTGGCATCGGGCAATCTGACACCGAAATCATTGACCACAGCAACGTGTCGCTCTACGTGATGACGCCTGAATTCGGGGCCGCTTCGCAATTGGAGAAGATTGACATGATTGATTTCGCCGACCTCATCGCCATCAACAAATTCGACAAACGGGGCGCACAAGATGCCCTGCGGGATGTGCGCAAACAGTACCAGCGGGCGCACCAACTCTGGACGAAGGACGTGGATGAAATGCCCGTCGTCGGCACGATCGCTTCGCAATTCAATGACCCCGGCACGAATGTTCTGTACGCCAAAATGATGAAGCTTTTGGTGGAAAAAACAGGCACCGACCTGAAGTCCGATTTCCACGCCGCCGAGGAAATGAGCGAGAAAATCTTCATCATCCCGCCGCATCGGACGAGGTATTTGTCGGAGATTTCGGAGAACAACCGGAACTATGACAAGTGGGCAAGGGCTCAAGCTAAAATAGCCGGTGCGATGTATGCTTTGGATGAGGCAAGAAAATTACTTGCCATGGATGGCAACACTTACACAATTACAGAAGGTGTAAGTGAAATCATGAAACGGTATGATGAGTTGAAGCGTATGCTTGACCCCAAAGTTCAAGACATTGTTGATGGTTGGAGGGAAAAATCCTTGAAATATAGGTTGGCAGAATTCGTGTACGAGGTACGGGGCAAGAAAATTACCGTCGCTAATTACACAAAGTCGCTGTCGGGCACAATGATTCCGAAAGTTATTCTACCCAAATTCAATGACTGGGGCGAAATCGTTCGATGGTCTTTACAGGAGAACGTGCCGGGTGAGTTCCCTTACACGGCGGGTGTGTTCCCGTTCAAGCGCAAAGGCGAAGACCCCACCCGCATGTTCGCAGGGGAGGGCGCACCGGAGCGCACCAACCGCCGCTTCCACTACTTGAGCAAGGGCATGCCCGCCAACCGACTTTCAACGGCCTTCGATTCGGTAACCTTGTACGGCGAAGACCCGCACCCCCGCCCAGATATTTATGGCAAAATCGGCAATTCCGGTGTCAGCATCTGCTGCCTCGACGATGCCAAAAAACTCTACTCCGGCTTCGACCTTTGCGACCCGAAAACTTCGGTGAGCATGACCATCAACGGCCCGGCTGCTACTATATGTGCCTTTTTTATGAACGCCGCCATTGACCAGCAATGCGAACTATATATTCGGGAACATAAACTCGAACATAAGGTGGAAGAAAAGCTGGTAGAATTATATGATAATAAAGGGGTAAAACGTCCGAATTATATTGGCGATATTCCCGAAGGAAATAATAAACTCGGTTTATTATTATTGGGTATAACAGGCGATATGATATTGCCCGCCGATGTTTATAAACCATTGAAAGAAAAAGCCTTAAATTCAGTGCGTGGTACAGTGCAAGCTGATATTTTAAAAGAAGATCAGGCGCAAAATACTTGCATATTTTCCACGGAATTTTCCCTAAAAATAATGGGCGATGTGCAGCAGTATTTTAGCGATAATAAAGTGCGAAATTTTTATTCGGTGAGCATATCCGGTTACCATATAGCGGAGGCTGGTGCGAACCCGATTACGCAATTGGCATTCACATTATCCAATGGTTTTACCTTCGTGGAATATTACCTGAGCCGGGGCATGAGCATTGACGATTTTGCGCCGAATCTCAGCTTCTTTTTCAGCAATGGCGTTGACCCAGAATATGCCGTCATCGGTCGGGTCGCACGCCGCATTTGGGCGAAGGCCATGAAGGAAAAATATGGTGCAAACGAGCGCAGCCAAATGCTAAAATACCATATCCAAACCAGCGGCCGCTCGCTCCATGCACAGGAGATTGACTTCAACGACATCCGCACCACGCTCCAGGCGCTCTACGCCATCTACGACAACTGCAACTCGTTGCACACCAATGCCTACGACGAGGCCATCACGACACCGACCGAGGAAAGCGTTCGCCGGGCAGTGGCTATCCAATTGATTATCAACCATGAACTGGGGTTAGCGAAGAACGAAAACCCGCTCCAAGGCGCTTTCATCATTGAAGAACTGACCGAACTGGTGGAAGCCGCCGTGCTCACCGAATTCGACCGCATCACAGAGCGGGGCGGCGTACTGGGAGCGATGGAAACGATGTACCAGCGTGGAAAAATCCAAGAGGAAAGCCTCTACTACGAGCACCAGAAGCACAGCGGCGAGTTCCCCATCATCGGGGTGAATACGTTCTTGTCCAGTACCGGCTCGCCGACCATCCTGCCCCGTGAGGTCATCCGCTCGACGGAGGAGGAGAAGCTGGCGCAAATCGCCATGGTGGAGAATTTGAAAAAAGCCAATGCTGACAAGGGGGCAGCGGCTTTGAAAACGCTGCAATTGGCAGCGCTGCATAACGAAAATATCTTTGCGGCGCTGATGGAGGCGGTGAAAAACTGCTCGCTGGGCGAAATTACAAATGCACTTTATATGGTGGGGGGACAGTATCGGAGAAATATGTGATGCCCATTTTCACCACAAAAAAATCGGGTCGCCCACACAAGGACAACCCGATTTTTTTATATCAAATAGTCAATATCACTTCCCCCCAATCGCATACGACAACCCAATCAGGTAGTACATCTGCAACGGGTTATCGCTGCGGTTTGCATCGGCAGCGAGTGCTTCCTGCTTGTTTTTGCGCAAGCCAATGTCGAAACCGATACCAATGCCCTTGACGGCGGTGGTAATACCGTTTATGAAAGTCCAGTTGTGGAGGTTACTGCCCTCATAGCTGAAGAAGCCGGAGAAGTTGGACTTCCATGCGAGGCCGGGCGTGATTTGTTGCTTGTAGTCGGCGACTACCTTGCACCCAAGGGAGGATTCATAGTTAAAGTCACTGTCGGAAAACACAAAGTTGTAGTTCAACGGGTGGAAGACCACGACCATATCGGTGATGGGCGTCCAGGTGGCACCAGCACCGATGTCAAGGTAGCCGGGGTTGTTAAACTTGCCATCGAGTATGGAGGTACGGTACTCACCTAGGGTCGAAATCGCCCATTTTTCAGAGAGCTTATAGCCAAACAGGGAAGAGACATTGAAGGCATCGGCAGCTACCTGGAAGTCGGGGTTGTCATCTCCCACGTCTTCGTTGTCGAACTTGAGCCAAGCCAGGGCCAGGTTCGCATTGTTCCGCCAGAAGTAGTTGCGCTGCTGCAAGTTGGCGAAAGAATTTGCCGAGAAGCCGATGTTGACGGCGGTGGTATTGGGTGTGGATTTCGGGAACCAGTTGTTGAACCCGGAGATGCTGAGACCGAGGTTTCCGAGTGCACCCACATCCCAACGGGGGTATGGCGTCACCTTGTCGGTCAGGTCGGCTACATCGGCTTTGAGGGCGTCAACTTGACCAGTGAGTTCAGCCAATTGGGCCGCCAGCGGAGCGAGCTGCGCTTCTTTTTCGGCCTTGGCAGCCTTGAGTTCTTCAATGGTTTGGGCATTGGTGACCATGCAAAATGAGAGTAAGGCAAAGGAGAGTAATAAGATTCTTTTAGTCATAATTTAGAAGTGGTTTGTGATTAATTAAGAAACGTGAAGCCCAACTATTTTAGTTGATGTGCTTATCGCTCGAAAATATTTCCACCTTATCAGACGTGAGTTTTCTTAAAGGTATCACAATTATTTTTCCTTCCCCCTGCAGGGTGAGGGAGGTGCTGTCCATGGCAATGACTTTGCCCTTCGAGCCATCTATCTGGATATAGTCGCCTACTTTCACTTTGTTTTTGCTGTAAAACGAGGCCAAAAAATTGGCCATTGTATCCTTGGAAGCGAAGCCGTAACCAATGGCAAAAGCGCCCACGACCCCACCAAGAATCACCGTCAAGTTTGAGGTAATAAGGGAGGTTTCGATGCTGGCCTGTGCCATGGCGCTGATGGTCAGCGTCAGAAAAATCAAGTAGAATACAAAGTTGGCGATGATTTTTCCGGAAGAAATACCAAGGGCATTGGTCGTTGCCAGCACGATGTTTTTGACAAATTCGGCGAGATAGATGCCCATCACGAAAAGTGCAAGTGCCGAGAGCAGTTTGGGCAGGTAGGAAATCAAGTCCCTCACCATCTCGGAGACGATGGGCACGCCCAGTACATCGGTGGCCATCATCAGGAAAACCAGCATCAATACATAGTAGGCTAGTTTTGAGAAGAAAACACTCAACTTGATTTTCAGACCGGCTTTCTGCGCAAATTCGGTTTCGTTTATTTTTTCGCCAAACCGGTCAATGTTTATCCCGGCAAACAGTTTTTCCAGGGCTTTTGACACAACTTTGGCGATGCCCCAACCAATGGCTATCACGATGGCTGCCTTGGCGATGTTCACTGCGGCGGAGGCAAATTGAAAAAGCACTTGTTTGACTACTTCGACTATTTCCATGATGGTGATTTGTTTTTGTTGTTTTGTAACAGCTTGAAATCAGATAAATCGTGTGGTGCGGGGTAAGATTAGAGGAGGTTTTTAATTAGTGGGGTCATTATCTTCGTCGTGGGGCAAAGTGCCAGCCATACCGGGTGTTGGGCTTTCTGCGTCGGGGTTGGCAGCGCCTTCAGGAAGCTCGTTTTTTACAGCTTCGTCAATTTCCTTTACCGTGCCACCCAAGGTCAGGATGAACATTTCGAAGACCTTCGGAATGTACAACTCCATTGCCTGTCCCATCATGGTCAATATCTGCAAGCTACCGAAGACGTGCTCTTCGATTTCGGGTGGCGGCGGAAACATCAGCGCATCCTCCTCCATGATTTGCTTGAAACTGTTTATGGTGCTCATGACTCAAAGCTTTAATTCTCACTCATCAGGAAATAGTTCGTTATGTACCATTTGGGCTTTGTGTTTTGCTCGTTTTATTTTCATTTTTATGGCGCTCTCTGTTTTGTCCAGCATGTTTGCAATCTCCTTGATTTGCAGGTCGTCTTGGTATTTCATCAATAAAATTGCCTTATCACCAACGGGTATTTGTTCCAGTACCACACGAAGGCGATCGGAACGCATGGTCAGAAGGGCCTCGTCATGAACTTCGTCAATGGTGTCTGGCAGGCGTTCCATGTCATCGGAGAAGATGTCGCCTGTTTTTTTCTTCTTCCGTATTATGTCAATACAATAATTATAGGTGATGGAATACACCCAAGTCGAGAACTTGGCCTGCTCTGCGAACTGACCAAGGTTCAGGAAAATCTTCATGAAAATGTCTTGTGCTGCATCTCTTGCCAGATGTTCTTCCTTTAGCAGTGATATACATTTACCATACACCTTACCAGAGTACCTCCTGTAAAGTTCTGAGAAATGCCTTGCGTCCTTGGTGGCGAGGTATCTCCTAATCAAGTTAATGTCCTGTTCCTTGGAAATTTCTTCTGTTTCCATTCAAACTGGAAAGTGCAATTACCCTAAGGCAGAAATCAAAATAGAATTGCCGATTCGCTGCCTAACAGATTGATTTTCAATTGATTGCCCCAATGTTAACGTTGGAATCTTCGCACGAAAATAGGAAAATTACCTTTATCGAAGGGGGGATTTGATATTTTTGACGCAGAACCATCTCCTGAGGTACACATTTATTTAAATATTCTTTAAGTCATTCAGGAAACAAGGAGTTGGCGTAGGTATTTCAGGGCAAAAAAAAAAGAGGCAGTACTCTTGCAGCACTACCTCAGCCCTAACCAAATAAAACCAAATTATTTATCTTCGATTCGCCGTAGCTCGAAAGCAGAGTTGACGAAAAATTGTCTTGGTGTAAAAACTACTCTTAGCTTGTGAACGCTAAGGTAAAGTGATTTTAAATAAACAAGCAAGGTTTCGCTAAAATATTTTCAAGAACAAAGATATTTTATCAGGCAGTAGGCCAAGAATACCTTAAAAGCAAGGAAATAAAATCAAAAAAGCAGTTCTATTTTTTGACTATTCAAAATTAGGCAATTTTTTATTTCGATGTTTTGCCTTGGGGTTGCTTTAAGAATATCCATATTTTTTTCAAATAAACCACAGCATTTGCTGTTTTTCAAAACAAAATTGAAAATGAACAGAAAGACATTTTTATACACAATTTATCTTTTTCTTAGTGTACTGCCTACGGTTAGCCTTTTTTCACAAACAAACCCGGAAGCAGACATAGATGCCCGTTTCATTCGCCAGATTCACGACGTGGCCCTGACAGAAGGCCGCTGTTACCCTTGGCTCCACCATTTGACCAAAAAAATAGGTGCAAGACTGGCTGGCTCTCCGCAGGCCGCTGCTGCCGTGGAGTACACCTTCCAGATGTTGGACACGCTCGGCCTCGACTCCGTTTGGCTGCAGCCATGCACCGTGCCGCACTGGGTGCGTGGCGAGCGGGAAATCGTGCGCATAGCCCAATCCGACATGGGCACGGTGGAATTACGGGCGCTGGCCCTCGGCAACTCCGTCGGTACAGACAAAGGCGGCATTTCCGCCGAGGTGGTTAGGGTGCTTGGCTTGGATGAGCTTGAAAAATTGGGCGAAGCCAAGCTAAAAGGCAAAATCGTTTTCTTCGACCGCCCCTTTGACGCAACCAAAATCAATACTTTCGAGGCTTACGGCGGCGCTGTAGACCAACGGGGATATGGCGCTTCGGAGGCAGCACGGTTTGGCGCCATCGGTGTGCTGGTGCGCTCCATGGCCTCCGGCCTCAATGATGTCCCACATACGGGTGGCCTCATCTACAAAGATGGCCTGCCCAAAATTCCGGCCTGCGCCATCTCCACCAATGATGCCGAACTGCTTGGGAGTTTGCTCAAAAAAAGCCCTGTCAAAATCTTTATGCGCACTGACTGCAAGCAGTTGGCAGAGCGGCCCTCCTTTAATGTCATCGGTGAGATAAGGGGCAGCGAACACCCAGCGCAAATTATCGTGGTGGGCGGCCATCTTGATTCTTGGGACGTCGGCGAGGGTGCCCACGACGACGGCGCAGGCTGCGTGCAGTCCATGGATGTTTTACAGGTATTCAAACGCTTGAATTACAAGCCGAAGCGCACCATCCGATGTGTGCTTTTTATGAACGAAGAAAATGGACTGCGGGGCGGCACAGCCTATGGTGACGAGGCCATGCGAAAGGGCGAGCTACACATGGCGGCCATTGAAAGCGACCGGGGAGGGTTCACACCCAGGGGCTTCACCGTGGATGGGGAAACGGATGTTTTTGCCGAAAAATTTCCGCTTATGCAGCCTTGGCTGACCGTACTCGAACCTTTTGGATTGCGCATCAAGAAAGGCGGCGGTGGAGCCGATATTTCACCGCTAAAAAAGCAAGGTGTACTGCTTATCGGTTTCGAGCCGGACTCACAACGTTATTTTGACTACCACCACACGACCGCCGATGTGTTCGAGGCTGTCAACAAGCGGGAACTGGAGCTGGGAACTGCGGCAATAACCAGCCTTATTTTTTTGATAGATAAATACGGATTATAAAGGCATTAAAAGTCAATTCTGCGTTTGTACCCCCGTTTTTTCATATTACCTTTGCGCCCCGGAACGAAGTAACACCAGACTTCCCATTCGCCAGTAGGGCGGATCGGAAGTCTTTTTATAAAAAAGCAAACCGAACTGCAACACCATGCCAAAAGATACTTCCATCAAGTCAGTCCTCATCATCGGTTCCGGTCCCATCATCATCGGACAAGCCTGCGAATTCGACTACTCTGGCACGCAAGCCAGCCGCTCGCTGCGGGAAGAGGGCATCGAAGTCACCCTCATCAACTCCAACCCGGCCACCATCATGACCGACCCGGTGACCGCTGACCACGTCTATCTGCTGCCGCTTACAACAGACAGCCTTGAACAAATTTTGCAGGAGCAAAAAATTGACGCCGTGCTATCCACTATGGGCGGCCAAACTGCGCTCAACCTCGCCATTGAAGCCGACAAGCTGGGCATCTGGCAGAAGTACAATTGCCGCATGATCGGCGTGGACATTGACGCCATCGAACTGACGGAAAACCGGGAGGCGTTCCGAATGCACATGATAAACCAAGGGCTTGGTGTGGCGCCGTCTAGGATTGCCAACTCGTTTTTGGAGGGGAAAGAAGCGGCGCAGGAAATCGGCTTTCCGCTCGTCATTCGTCCATCCTACACCCTGGGTGGAACCGGGGCAGCTTTTGTTTTCAAAGAAGAAGAATTCGACGAACTGCTCCGCCGTGGGCTTACTGCCTCACCTATGCACGAGGTGTTGATTGACAAAGCGGTATTGGGTTGGAAGGAGTTCGAGTTGGAACTTTTGCGGGACGATGCAGACAACGTCGTCATCATCTGTGTGGTGGAAAACCTTGACCCGATGGGCATCCACACGGGCGACAGCATCACCGTTGCGCCAGCAATGACACTGAGCGACACGAGCTACCAAAATATGCGCAATCAGGCTATCCAAGCCATGCGTTCGCTCGGCAATTTTGCTGGCGGCTGCAATATCCAGTTTGCACAAAATCCTGAAACAGAGGAATTGATCGTCATCGAAATCAACCCACGGGTGAGCCGTTCTTCGGCACTGGCGAGCAAGGCGACGGGCTACCCGATTGCGAAGATCGCTGCCAAACTCGCCATCGGCTACAACCTCGACGAGCTTAAAAACCAGATAACGAAGAGCACCAGCGCCTATTTCGAGCCGACGCTGGACTATGTGATTGTGAAAATACCACGCTGGAATTTTGCCAAATTCCCCGGCGCCGACACCCGGCTTGGCCTCCAGATGAAATCTGTGGGTGAGGTGATGGCCATTGGCCGCAACTTCCTCGAAGCTTTGCAAAAAGCCTGTCAGAGTTTGGAAAATGGCCGTATGGGCCTCGGCGCCGACATGAAGGAATGGGTGCGCACAGAGGACATCATGGAGCGCCTGGAGAAGGCCAGTGAAGACCGGATTTTTAGGCTAAAAGACGCATTGCGCCTCGGCGTACCGGAAAAATCCATCCACAAAATCACGAAGATAGACCCTTGGTTCATCAAGCAAATCAAGCGGCTAGTGGACATGGAAAACGAGCTAATGCGTTACAACGTGCCGGACGATATCCCCGAAAAATTCTTTCGGGAAATGAAGGAAGTCGGCTACTCCGATGCCCAAATCGCTTGGCTGATGCGGGTAAAAGAAGAGGAAGTGAACAGCGCCAGAAAGAAGCTGAAAATCCGCCGCACCTACAAAATGGTGGATACTTGCGCTGCCGAATTCGAGGCGCAGACGCCCTATTTTTACTCCACATTTGACCAGGAAAACGAGAGCATCCCTTCGGATAAAAAAAAGGTCATCGTGCTGGGCAGCGGCCCCAACCGGATTGGGCAGGGCATTGAGTTCGACTACTGCTGTGTGCACGGCCTGATGGCCATCAAGGAAGTGGGCTACGAATCCATCATGGTCAACTGTAACCCAGAAACCGTGTCCACCGACTTCGACATGGCGGACAAGCTCTACTTCGAGCCGGTGTTCTGGGAGCATTTGGAGGAAATCATCGAACTGGAAAAACCAGAGGGCATTATCGTGCAACTCGGTGGCCAGACGGCCCTGAAACTGGCGGAGACGTTTCACAAAAAAGGCATCAAAATCATCGGCACCAGCTATCCGAACATGGACTTGGCCGAAGACCGTGGCGCTTTTTCCGACTTGCTGAAAGAACTCGGCATCCCCTACCCGAACTACGGCGTGGCAAACGACGCTACCGAGGCGCTCCGCATCGCCAACGAAATCAACTACCCGGTACTGGTGCGCCCCAGCTACGTGCTCGGCGGGCAGGACATGCGCATCGTCATCAACGACCGGGAACTGGAACAACATGTGCTCTCCATCTTCAAGCACATGCCCGACAACAAGGTGCTGGTGGACCACTTCCTCGACCGGGCCAAGGAGGCCGAAATAGATTGCATCTGCGACGGCGACGAGGTACATGTGATGGGCATCATGGAGCATATCGAGCCAGCGGGCATCCACTCCGGCGACAGCAATGCCGTGCTACCAACCTACAGCCTCTCCGTCGAAGTAGTGAACACAATGGTGGAATACGCCGAGCAGCTCGCCAAAGCGCTGAATATCAGGGGTTTGATGAACGTACAGTTTGCCATCAAGGACGAAAAAGTGTATGTCATCGAAGCGAACCCCCGTGCCAGCCGCACCACGCCGTTCATTGCGAAAGCTTATGGTGTTCCCTATCTGAAAATCGCTACGAAGGTGATGCTCGGCACACACAAACTGAAGGATTTCGTCATCAAGCCGCAGCCGAAGGGCTTTGCCATCAAGGTGCCGGTTTTCTCGTTCAGCAAGTTCCCCGAAGTAAGCAAGGACCTTGGGCCGGAGATGAAGTCAACGGGTGAGGCGATTCATTTTATCCGGGATTTGAGCGATCCGTTTTTCAGGGAATTGGACAAGAATAGGAATATGTATTTGACGCGGTAAAAGCACTTTGCCTTGTGGAACTTTGGGAGAATGGATTAACTTTATTGCCTAAAACTAAGAAACATGGGAAGTATAGCAGAACATAAACTTCATCTCATTCAGCAAATTTCGGCTATTGACGACCCAAAGGACTTGGAGTTGTTGGAGAAGGAATTGGAAAAAATCAAGGCGGGAAAAGAGAAGAAGGCCGAAAAGAAAGAGAAAGAAGGTGCTGAAAAGCCTGCTCCGATTGATTACAAGAAATTATTGGTGAAGCCGATGCGGAAAACACTCGATGTCGAAGCCATAAAACGTGAACAAGGCTGGAAGGGCAAGCACGACAAGGAGAAAATGGACAGGCTAATCAAGGAAATGAATATCCAAGAACCCATTGAAGAACTCCTTGCGATGCTGACAAAATGAGGTTTATTTTCGATACAAATATCATCATCCATCTTGTCCGGGAATCCCCATTAAAACAGGTTGTTGAACGTGATTTCACCCCATTCTCAAATGAAAATGAGGCATGGGTTTCAGCGGTTGTTTTGGGTGAAATCCGTTCTATTGCAATGCAAAACAAGTGGGGTGCGAAACGGCTTGACAGGCTAAACAACTACCTCTCCGAGTTCATTGTGCTGGATTTAAACATAGAAAGCCTCCACCAACGTTACGCCGAAATTGACGCCTTCAGCCAAGGCAAGCACCCTACCATTCCCTCCAATTTCTCTGCACGGAACATGGGCAAAAACGACCTCTGGATTGCTGCCACAGCCTCCCTCCTGGAAGGCACACTCCTCACCACCGACAGTGATTTCAACCACCTGAACAATGAGTTTTTAAAAGTAGAAAAACTGAGTTAACCTCACTTTTACTCACTCGAAAACGTCCACTTCACCATCTCCTTGAGCGTCGCTTTTTTACCGTAAAGCAAAACGCCAACCCGATAAATCCTGCCGGACAGCCACACGAAGAACACCGCAGAACCCGCCAGCACCACCATGGACAGAATGACCTCCCACCAAGGCGGCTCGAACGCCAACCTAGCGGGCATAAGCACCGGTGAAAACAGTGGGAAAATAGACATCCATCTTGCCAGCGCACTTGTCGGATTTTCGATGACCGGACTGATGAGGATGATGGACAGGATAATGGGCGCCATGGCTACCATCGAAAGCGACTGGCTCTCGCCCATGTCGTCGCCCATGCTGGCGCCCACGGCGGCGAATAGCGAGGCGTAAATGAAGTACCCGCCCACAAAGTAGAACAGAAACAAGGGCAGGATATACCCCCAGTTTTGGCTGGCAAGCGCCTCGAAAACCATGGAGGCCTGTGAGGCCATTTCCGCTGAATCGGGTTGTTGGACAGGCATGGAAGTCTGCATCGAAGCGGTGTCCATGCCCAGAAAAGCAGTGGCCATCGAGGACAGTGCGAAAGTCATCACCATCCAAATCAGCATTTGCGTAAGCCCAACGGCGCTCACGCCAAGTATTTTGCCCATCATCAACTGGAACGGTTTCACCGACGAAATGATGACCTCCACGATGCGGTTCGTCTTCTCTTCCATTACGGAACGCATGATCATAGCACCGTAAAAAATCAACACAATATAAATGATAAAACCAGAGACAAACCCAATGGCAGTGGCTAGTTCAGCACTGTTTTTCTTGCCCGTTTCCACGAGCTGACCCTCCTCGTTAAAGGCCAGTTCCTCTTGGTCAATGCTGATAGCCGTCTTGAAATTTTTTATCACGGCTTCACTGTACCCAGCTTCTTTTATCTTTTTGGTTTCCAATTGTTCGGCCACCCTATTCTCGACATAGCTCACTGTGCTCAGTGAGAGCTGTCCTTCGGAAAAATAGCTGAGTTTCAGCTTTTCACCATTCGGTTCCAGCGCCGGGATATAGAGCACGCCGTCAAATCCAGTGCTTTTGTAGGTTGCCTTGAGCGACGCAAGTGGCTCCTGCGACATGGTGAAAGTGGCCCTCGCCGAAGTATCGATCGGCGGCACGAAGACGCCTGAATCGTCCTTCACCACCAGCGATTTTGTTTCCTTCCCCGCAAACAACCCCACCAACACCGGGATGGTGAACAGCGCCACAAAAATGATGGGCGACAATAGCGTAATGATGATGAAGCTCTTCTTTTTTACCCTGGTCAGGTATTCCCGTTGTATGATGAGCCAAAGTTTATCCATTTTTTGAAGGATTGAAGGATTGATGGAAAGAAGGATTGAAGCGGCTTAATTACCAACCGTCTCGTTCACCCGACGGATAAAAATCTCGTTGATGCTTGGCAAAATTTCGTTGAAGGAACCGATTTCGACACCCTTCCCGATGAGGTATTGCAGCACTTCGTTCGTATTGCCGCCATCCGCCACTTGGACCGTCATTCGTTGGTTCGTATTGTTTTTTAGGGTGAAAAAGCGGCCTACATCTTCCAGGTTTTCAGGCAACTGGCCATTGTACCCAATGCTGAACAGGTTCTCTTTGAAGCGCTGTTTCACCTCCTTCACTTCGCCTTCCAGCACGTTTTTGCCCTTGTTGATGAGCACGATATGGTCGCACATCTCCTCCACCTGCTCCATGCGGTGCGTCGAGAAAATGATGCTCGTGCCCTGCCTTGCCAGTTCCCGGATTTCCGCCTCGATGAGGTTGGCGTTGATGGGGTCTAGGCCGCTGAACGGCTCGTCGAGGATGAGCAATTTGGGCTTGTGCAGCACCGTGGCCACAAACTGTACCTTTTGCTGCATGCCCTTGGAGAGTTCGTCCACCTTCTTTTCCCACCAGTCCACGATGTCCAGCCGCTTGAACCAGTAACTGAGCGCCTCACGGGCCTGTGCAGCACTGAGTCCCTTGAGCCGAGCGAGGTAGGTCAGCTGCTCGCCGACCTTCATTTTTTTGTAAAGCCCCCGTTCTTCGGGCATGTAGCCAATGTCAGATTGGTGGGTGCTGCGGATGGGTTCGCCGTCCAGCCAGATTTGCCCACTGTCGGCCTTCGTGATGCTGGTGATGATGCGGATGAGCGAGGTTTTGCCCGCTCCGTTAGGCCCCAGCATCCCGAACACCACGCCTTTCGGGATGTCGAAAGTGACGTTGTCAACGGCCCGGAATTCGCCGTAGGATTTGACTACTCGTTCAAGTCGGAGGATATTCATGTCATGATTTGATTAGCGGTGCGAAAGGTAGGCTTTTCGCAGAAACGGTAGTGCGAGTTATTCTATCGGGCGTCCTTTTTTTTCGATAAAAGAAAATACGACACCTCCTTTTTGCCTTTTTAGGAACCTGACTTTTGGAAAAAAATGGCGTCCGGTGGTGGTGGCAGGAGCATAGCTTTGGTGGTATTGTTTCACAAAAAATATTGAGCTTATGAAAATTAAAATTACCACCGTATTTGTTGCGTTGCAACTGGTTGTTCTCACCGCTTTTGCACAAAGCACAAACCTAATCACTGGCACCATCACCGACGAAAAAGGGGAACCGTTGCCTTTTGCAACCGTGCTGCTGGGCAATGGAAATGGCGTCGTGACTGATTTTGACGGTCATTTTTCCGTTGGAATACCTGCGGATGAAGAGAGCATGGAGATGACCGCTTCCAGCACAGGTTACACCCCTCAAACGGCACTTTGGACGAAGGGCAGACTGGGAGAGCCAATGAAGCTGAGATTGAAAACAGGAATAGATTTGCCGGTTGTTGTGGTTAGCTATCTAAGTTCGGGCAATCGCTGCTGCTGTACAATATGTTGTCAAATCTGTTCCCGTCAAGAAGAACATCCCATGATTCAACCTCCGCCTACGGTAGATAGCGTTGAAAATATTGAGCCTCGGCTCAACATCTACCCCAACCCCTTCATCTCCACCCTCAATGTCGAAATGGAGGTAATAACAGCCCAACCGTACCTCTTCCACCTCTACAACGAACCCGGCCTACTTGTCTTCGCCGAAAGCAGGAATTTGGAGGCGGGCCTGCAAACCTTCCAACTCGACCCCGTGCAACGTCATTTACCGGAAGGCATCTATTTCCTCCGCATCTCCGACGATGCCGGGGAGGTGCGGACGAAGCGGCTGGTGAAGGTCAGCCCGTAACACGGTCTGCCAGACCGTGCTTCCGCATTTCCCACAACGGCAGCTTGTCCGTTTTCAGGAAAGCACGGACTGGCAGTCCGTGTTACGAAAAAAAAGCACAGACTGGCAGTCCGTTTTACAAAAACAACCTACATTAACGGCCTCAACCGCAACAACGGTTGGAGCCGTTTCACTTAACAAAACAATCTGGTAATCATGTCAACTACACCATCCGAAAAGAAAAACACCTTCAAACGCAGGGATTTTGTAAAAGCAGCGGGCCTTGGCGCAGCAGGCTTTTTCATTGTGCCCCGCCACGTTCTGGGCAAGGGCTTCAAAGCACCCAGTGATAAACTGAACGTCGCCCTCATCGGCGCAGGTGGCCGGGCAGAGGGGCACCGAGATGCGCTGAAAGGCGAAAACTTCGTAGCCTTCTGCGATGTGGACGATGCACGTGCAAAGACCACCTACGAGATGTACCCGAAAGTGGCCCGGTTCAAGGATTTCCGCAAGATGTTCGACACCATGGCCAAGGGCATTGACGCAGTCGTAGTCGCCACGCCCGACCATACGCACTTCTTGCCCACGCTGACGGCCATTCAACTTGACAAGCATGTTTATGTAGAAAAACCGCTGACGCACAGCATCTGGGAGGCACGTGAACTGCTGAAGGCAGCCCAAAAGCATAAAGTGGTGACCCAAATGGGAAACCAAGGCTCCTCGATGGACTGCATCCGTGACACCGTCGAGTGGATACAATCCGGCACCATCGGCGAAGTGACGAAGGTGCATATCTGGACCAACCGCCCCGTTTGGCCACAAGGCGTTCCGACACCAAAAGACAAAGTAGCTGTGCCCAGCACCCTCGACTGGGACCTCTGGCAAGGCCCAGCCGCTATTCGTGATTACAATCCCGCCTACCTGCCCTTCAAATGGCGTGGCTGGTGGGACTACGGCACCGGTTCTTTCGGCGACATGGGCTGCCACCTCGTGGACCCCGCCTACCGGGCACTGAAACTGACGACGCCACGTACTGTTGAGGCCAGCGCCAGCACGGTCTGGGTCGGCGACTTCGTGGAGGCCAACTACCCCGACTCTTGCCCGCCATCGAGCCTAGTGAAAATGCAGTTCGATGCACGGGAGGGCCTGCCAGCTTGCGAACTCTGGTGGTACGACGGTGGCATCCGTCCGATGCGTCCTGAAGAGCTTGGCCCGAACGAAGAGTTCGGCAGCTGGGATGGCGGCGTGCTTTTCGAAGGCTCGAAAGGCAAATTGCTGTGTGGCATTTTTGGTGAAAAACCGACCCTGCTGCCGACCAGCCGGATGAAGGATGCCACCCCACCGAAGCCTTGGCTGAAGCGGGTGAAAGGCGAGCATCAGCAGATTTGGGCGGAAGCCTGCAAGGGCAATGGCGAAGCTACTTCCCCGTTCGAGTACGCCGTGCCGCTGACGGAGACGCTGCTCATCGGCAACTTGGCTGTGCGCTGCTACGACTTCAAGAAACTGCAACCCGGCAAAACGGCAACCTCTTGGGCACCTTACGACTACCCCGGCCGTGTCCGCCTCGATTGGGATGCGGTGAACGGTCGGGTGACTAATTTCGAAGAAGCCAATCAGTTCGTGAAGCGGGAGTACCGGAAGGGATGGTGATTTTAGTTGGCAGTTTGACAGTTGGCAGTTGGCAGTCAGGGGCTGCTAACTGGGGAAGGGCTGTCGGGTTTCAAACTTGATTTTTCACCAATTTTTTTGATAAAAATGCGGCGTTCCTTTTGGGGGCGCCGCTTTTCATTTTTCAAGATGTTCGGTTAAAATACTGTGTTAGTCTTCAAAAATTATGGGGGTGCTTTCCGCATCATAAATTTCACCTGTGGAAAGCGTGATGATGACCTTAACTTTGAATTCCTTGTTCGCCGCTGGGGCTTTTTTCAGTTTTACACTGATTGATTCATAATCAAGCAATGCTGTGTCCTGTGAAAGAAAGTCATTCAAGTCTAAAATATCAGGGTATTTCGAAATGGTCATCAAATCATTGATAGTATCATTTGCCATGTGCTCAGCGTCAAAGTCGTTCAAGGTTATGATAGTCAAATCATCCAATTTTTCTTCTTTTGAACCGAGCCAGCCATTGTAAACACATTCACATGCCAACGCTTCATTTATAAGCGAGAAGTCCCATTTACATTGATGTTTCATGTTGTTGGAAATGTAATTCACATCCAGGTTAATGCTTAATCCACTGTATTGCGAGAGTTTGATAGCATCTCCCTCTTTTAAGGCGTCTGCACAGCAAGTTCCCCGTTTTTTATAGTTGACAAGGCGACTTATACCTTGAACATCAAAATATTCTCCTTCGACAGGGTCACATTTACAATCGTCACAGTTTGGGAACCCGAGACCAATGGCGAGCAGTATGGTCAAGAAAAGAGCTTTTGATTTCATTTCTATTTATTTAAAAGGGAGGTAGGGCATGTTTAGAAAATTATCAGGGATAATGCCCGCTTTCATTTCTAAAGGTATTTCGCCTGCCCCAATCTGCCAAACTAAATCCTACCTCTACGCCCCGAAATTATTAAGCATCAATGAGTTTAAAACAAGAAATCGCAAGTCGCAAAACCTTTGGCATCATCTCGCACCCCGTTGCCGGAAAGGCCACCCTCACGGAAAGAAGAGGCTGTGTCAGTGCTTTACTACTGATACAGCCTCATTTATTTGTTGAACTTGCCCACTATCCCAACGGCTGCTGGTCTCCCATAAACGGTTGGTGATAAACCCGCTTCCCCGTCGCCTTGTACATGGCATTGGCTAGCGCCCCGATGATGGGCGGATTCAGCGGCTCGCCGAGGCCCGTCGGGTCAATCTCGTTTTTCACGAAATGAACCTCAATCTCCTTCGGTGCTTCACTGTGGCGGATGAGGCGGTACTTGTCGAAATTGCTTTGGTCCGGCACGCCATCTTTGAAGGTCATGGCACTGTAAAGGGCGTGGCCTATGCCATCCACCATGCCGCCTTCGGCGAGGTTGGTGGCAGCGATGGGGTTCACCACGATACCGCAGTCAACGGCGGCATGGATTTTCTGCACAACGGGCTTGCCGTCCTCCATCACCATATCCACCACCTGTGCCACGTAGCTGTTGTGGCAGAAATAGGCCGAGACACCCCGGCTTACGCCTTCTTGATTTTGGCCCCAGCCCGATTTTTCCTTTACCTCTTTTAGCACACCGGCATATCGTTCAGCTTCGTAATCGTTGTCCTTGCCGACGGGGTTCTTCATGGCCCGGTCGAAGAGGGCAAGGCGGAACTCAATGGGGTCTTTCCCGGCGGCCTCGGCCACTTCGTCGAGGAAAGCCTGTTCTGCCCCGGCGATGAAATTTGAGCCCGGTGCCCGCCATGCGCCAGTGCTGATGTTGGTGTCCAGCGTCCAATCCTCAGCCAAGTAGTTGTCCACAGCTCCAGCCGGAAAACGGTTGGGGTGCACGGGACTGTCCGAAGTACCACCGCCACGCAAATGAAAGGCTATCAGGTTTTTGTCGGTATCCAAAGCGGCCCGGTAGGTGACGTGGTAGGCTGGGCGATAGGTGCCTTGCGTTATGTCGTCCTCACGGGTGTAAATCAGTTTGACCGGGGCATTCATTTTTTGTGAAATGACCGCTGCCTCCACCACGAAGTGCCCGTACAACCGCCGCCCAAAGCCGCCGCCCATGCGAGTCATCTGTATATCAATCTTTTCGAGTGGCAGGTTCAGCCTTGCCGAAAGCGTTTTTTCGACAAATTCCGGCGTCTGTATCGGTCCGACGACTTCGGCCTTTTCTGCTGTCACATGGGCGAAAAAATTCATCGGCTCCATGCAGTTGTGGGCAAGGAACGGAGCGGTGTAGGTGCGCTCGATGACCTGAGCGGCATTCTTAAATGCAGCCGCTGGATCTCCGTCCTTGCGAAGCGGAGTGAGGGTTGGCTTGGCGGTAAGTGCCGCCATTTTGGTCATGTAGCTGGCGGTGTTCTCGGGCTCGGAGACCTTTTCCCACTCGATATTAAGTGCTTTTTTTGCCTGCATCACTTCCCACGTGGTATTGCCCACCACGACCACAAGTTCGGGGAAGGCGCTGGTATCGCACCATTGCCTTTCGTAGCCTTCATTAAAAGTATTGATGGTGAAAACATCCTTGATACCGGGCATGGAACGTGCCACTGAATCGTCCACCGACTTCAGCTTCAAACCGAAAGCCGGAGGATGCGTAATCATGGCAATGAGCATCCCATCCCGGCGGTAATCCGAGCCGAAAAGCGGCTGCCCCGTTACGATTTTCAGGCCATCCACGTTCTTGCGGGAAGTGTTGATGATTTTGAAATCCTTTACGTCCTTCAGCTTCACCTCTTCCGGTACGGGGATGCTAACGGCCGCAGAAGCAAACTCGCCGTAGCCTGCCGACTTGCCGCTGTTTTTATGCTGCAAAACGCCCGCTTCCGTGGAGATTTCCTCCACGGGGACTTCCCATGCCTTGGCCGCAGCCTCCCGCAGCATCTGCCGGGCCGTGGCGCCTGCCATGCGCAGGCTTTGCCAACCCTGTCGGATGGACTGGCTACCGCCAGCCAATTGTCGGGTGAAAATTTCCGTGTTGAGCGGCGCTTGCTCCACGATGACGTTTTTCCAGTCCACGTCAAGTTCCTCCGCCACAATCATTGGCATGGAGGTCTTCACGTTCTGCCCGATTTCCGGGTTTGGGGACATGATGGTGACGACGCCGTTTTCGCCGATTTTCAAAAAGCCATTGATGTTGAACCATTCCTTGGGCAAGGTCAACGCTGCTTCTTTGCCGGACGGTTTGCAACCCGCCAGCCAGCTAAAACCGAGAACCATGCCGCCGCCAGCCAAGGCTGTTGTTTTGATAAAGGAACGCCTGCCGTAGGTTGTTTTTATTGTTGTCATGATGATGATGATGATGATGATGATTGGAAATTAGAAAATTGGGGAATCGTGGAGAGTCTGTAATTACTCAAATTTCACTCAACCTGCCGCAGTCTTGATGGCCGCTTTAATCCGCACATACGTTGCGCAGCGGCAGATATTCCCGTTCATCGCACCTTCGATTTCGGCATCGCTGGGCTTTGGGTTTGCTTTCAGCAAGGCGGAGGCGTTCATGATTTGTCCCGCTTGGCAGTAGCCACACTGCGCCACGTCGTGCTCCAGCCATGCCTTCTGCACCGGGTGGTCGCCGTTTTCGGAGAGGCCCTCGATGGTGGTGATGGGTTGGTTGCCGACCTGCGAGACGGGCAACATGCAGGAGCGCATGGCCACGTCGCCAAGGTGGATGGTGCAAGACCCGCATTGGGCGATGCCGCAGCCGTATTTGGTGCCGACGAGGTTGAGGTGATCGCGCAGCACCCAGAGCATGGGGGTGGCAGGGTCCACTTCGACTTGCTGTTTTTTGCCGTTGATGTTTAGATTGAAGGTTGCCATGATGTTGGTATTGGTGAAAAAGTTCGGTTGGCGCTTTAGGGTTGGGAGTTGGGTGCAAGCTACGCATTGGTACTCGCCGTGAAGTTACACAAAAGCAGTAAAATTTGTAACTATACAGCCGGGGTGATTTTGTGAGAATGTCCAAAAAAGGGCTGCAATTTCCAAAGAGCCCGTATTCTTTTGCCTTTTAAAAACTTCGGTTCTTTGACAAATTCGGTGAATGAAAGCTCAGTCTTCAACTTTTTTGCTGCCATTTTTGATTGACTTCCCAGCTCAACCTATTTTAGGCTCGCACAGGTCGTAACTCATCAGTCGTAAATCGTAAATCAACTCACACCTCAAACGTAATCTCCACCTCCTCCGAAGTCGGGTGCGCCTGGCAGGTGAGGATATAGCCCTGCTTGATTTCGCTCTCATCGAGGGCATAGCAGGCATCCATTTTTACCGTACCTTTTTTTACTTTGGCCATGCAGGTGGCACAGGCGCCGCTGGTGCAGGAGTAAGGTGCATCGCCCCCAGCGTCGATGACGGCGAAGAGTAGGTGCTTGCCCTTGGCAACGGTGGTCTCGTAGGTGCGGCCATCGAGGTAGGCAGTCAGTTTTGCGCCAGCGAAAACCTCACCAGCGGGAACTGCCGTGGCATCGGCACTGGGCGAGGCGGTGAAATACTCGTGGTGGATGTTCTTTTTGTCAATACCTTGCTCCAGCAAGGTCTTTTCCACAGAATCAATCATGCTGCCGGGGCCGCAGAGGAAGTACTCGGACTGTTTGTGGCGGGGCGGGTTTTCTTCGTAAAATTTTTGAAACACCTTGCCGTCAATGCGACCAATTTTGCCCTCCCAAGTGGGTTTCCCTTTGGAGAAAAGGCCACCCAAACCTTTTGACTTTTCCAACTTCGGCTGGCTGAGCGAATGCGCCACCATGAGCTGCCCCTCGTAGCG
The DNA here is from genome assembly GCA_021739645.1 of Saprospiraceae bacterium. Classification (GTDB taxonomy): domain Bacteria; phylum Bacteroidota; class Bacteroidia; order Chitinophagales; family Saprospiraceae; genus UBA6168. The sequence continues at coordinate 41,591 of JAIPBL010000048.1, forward strand.
ACGGGACAGTTCATCGAGCTGGCTTTTGAAGATGATTTCGTCCTCGTTGCGGCTGCCGTAGAGCAGGAAGATGAAGCTCATCGGCTCCTTTTCCAGGATCGTTTTCAGGATGGACATGAGCGGTGTGATGCCGCTGCCCGCCCCGACGAGGTAGTAATTCTTCTTGTTTTCGTCGTTGAGAGCGGTGAAAAAACGACCATCAGGTGTCATCACCTCCACGGCATCGCCCACTTTTACCTTGTCGAAAACATGGTTGGAGACTTTGCCGCCCTTCACTTTTTTCACGGTGACGCTCAGGCCGCTTTCCAGCGGGCTGCTGCACATGGAGTAGCTGCGGCGCTCCTCTTTGCCATTGATGGTGAAGCGCAGCGTGAGGTGCTGGCCCTGTGTGAACTGGTACTGCTCGGCGAGTTCGGTGGGCACGTCGAACGTGAGGGTGACGGCTTCAGCGGTTTCTCGGGTGATTTGTTTGACAGTGAGGTTATGAAAAGAGTGGCTCATTTTTTATTCAAGTAAAAAGGATAAAGTGAAAAGTTGGGTGCGCAAAGGTAAGCACCTGTAACAAAAATAGCCGCCCCCCGGTTTGGGAAGCGGCTATTTGATTTTTGTCATGCCTGAAAAAATCAGAACTTGTAGGTGATGCCGAAGCGGAAGTCGAAAGGCAGTTCAAGCGTGTTTTCCGGTGCGTTCACATTGTAGAGCAGCAAAAGCTCATATCCCCAAAGCGAGCCACTGGTGTAGCCAATGCCCACATACATATTGTTCCGTGATTGTTTTACGGTAGCTACTTCCCCATTCTCAATGACAAGGCGGTTAAAATTGTCCACATAATACCCTTTGGTATTTTCGTTTTCATATTCAATATGAGCGAAAAAATTCTGGAAGGGCTTAATCCTTGCAAAGGCACCCATGGTGAAAGCTAATGGTTTTATGCTGTGAATTCGGCCATCGGTGCCGCGCCCTTTCACATAATTGTAGGTAAATCCAGCACGGGGACCAACGGAAAACCAGTCGTCAATCAGTTTGTAGCCCACCATGGGGGTAAGGCCGAAAGTGAATTGGCTCGTTTCGCCTTGCCCAGCAAATCCGATGTTAAAATTGCCGCCATACCAAAGCTTGTTGGCAAAGCCGCTGTCATCAAAGTACTCGTCCGTTTTGGACGATTTTTTCTTTCCTTTTTTCTGGGCATAAGCCTCGTTCGTAAATGCCGCCGTGAAAAACAGCGCAAGCAAACTGAAAAGCAATATTTTTTTCATAGTTCAAATTTTTGAGTGATAGGTGTTAACAGAACGGCCAAGGGTTGCTTTCTGTTGGGATTGGATTGGGTGAAAAATGTTATCAAAATGATAATTTTTTAAACGCCCCTCATGATTGCAACTTTGGGCCGTAGGCCAAATCGCCCGCATCGCCCAAACCGGGCACAATGTAGGACTTTGCCGTAAGCTCATCATCAATGGCGCCAGCCCATACCTTGGCGGTAGGCATGGTACGGCGCAAGTGCTCCAACCCCTGCCGGGAGGCAATGGCGGTAGCCACATGAACTTCCGAAGGCTGCCCGAACCGCCGGAGTGCTTCGATGGCCATTTCCACGGAAGCGCCGGTGGCCACCATCGGGTCGGTGAGGATGAGCACACAGTCGTTGAGGTCGGGACAAGAGACGTACTCCAGCGCAATCTCGAAGGTGCCGTCCTTGTGGTGTCGGCGATAGGCGGAGACGAAAGCGCTTTCCGCCCGGTCAAAATAGTTGAGCAGGCCCTGGTGCATGGGCATGCCTGCTCGCAGGATAGTGGCCAGCACAATGCGATTGGAAGGCATATTGACCTTTGCTACCCCCAGTGGCGTTTCTATCTCCTGTGGGTGGTAGTTGAGCCGCTGGCTGATTTCGTAGGCCATTACCTCCCCAATCCGCTCCAAATTGCGGCGAAACCGAAGGCGGTCTTTTTGTACGTTCACATCCCGCAGTTCAGCGATGAAACGGTTGGCAATGGAATTATTTTCGCTCAGGTTGAAAATCATTTATCTGGTATTTTTGCAACTATCGTTCTAACAAAAGGGCTTCCTCGTAAAAATGCCTTGTAGCGATTCTCGCCCCATCGGGGCGAAATGTCGGTAGTGATTTCATTGTGAATGGGTCTCCGTGCCGTAGGTACGGCATACTAGCGACAACATTTCGTACCTACGGCACGGAAGGCAAGGGTTCTGGGAATACTACCGACATCTCGCCCCGATGGGGCGTTAAAACTGTCTGCACGTTTTTTTGAGAAATCCCTTGTTCTAACAACAATAGCGGTGCAAATGTAGGGAAATATCAGTGGACGGTGTGCGAGATATTGGATTATAGGCAATAGATAAAAGTCACTACAGCATGGGCATTGAAACGTTCACAATCAATTGTCCAACATCTATGGCCTAAAGCCTTTTCATAGGCTTTTTGATAGTTTTTATCTAACAAAATAAGGCGAGGCAGAAACCGTGGTGTATTTTCAGCCCTCGCAATGGACCCCTGACTCCTAAAGGGGGACCTAAAATATTCAACCCTCGACAAAGTCCCTAGGCATTAAAACCTGTGGGTCCCCCTTTAGGGGTCAGGGGTAAACGCAACAACGCAACCATGCATTACAGTGAAATAATCAAGATAGCACTCCGCTCCGTGCGCAACAACCTGCTCCGTGCGATTCTCACCCTGATGATTATTGCCATCGGCATCATGGCCTTGGTGGGCATCCTGACGGCCATCGACAACATGGTCTTTTCCCTCAACGACAATTTCTCCGGGCTTGGCGCCAATTCGTTCACCATCTCCCCAAAGGGCGCTGAACTCAGCGGCTCGGATAGCGGCAGGCGGCAAAAGCGGGGCGAACCCATTTCGATGAAAGAAGCGCTGGAATTCAAGGAGCGCTTCGACTATCCGGCCAGGGTCTCCGTTTCATCGAACTGCACTGGCCGTGCGACTATCAAGCATGGAGAGGAAAAAACAAGTCCCATCGTTTCAGTAGTGGCCATTGACGAAAACTATATTGAGGCCAAGGGACACGAAATACAGCTTGGGCGGGCATTTACCACCCAAGAGATACTGAACGGTGGCAACAAGGCCATCATCGGGTCGGACGTCGTAGAGTCATTGTTCGACAATAAACCGGAGAAGGCGCTGAACAGTACCATTGCCATCGGCAATCTCCAGTTTCGGGTGGTGGGCGTGATGGCTTCCAAAGGCTCCGCCATGAACCAAAGCGAGGACCGGGTAGTGCTCATCCCACTGCTCGACGGCAAGCGATACTATGCCACGCAGAGCCAAAACTACAACGTGATGGTCAGCTTAAATGACGCTACAACCATGGACCAGGCGGAGTCTTATGCCATCGGCGTGTTCCGCAGTGTGCGGCGGCTCATGGCCAGGCAGGACAACGATTTTGAAATATTCAAGAGCGACAGCTTGGTGTCCATCATCAAGGACAATACCACCAACCTCCGTGCCGCTGCTGTGGCCATTGGCCTGATGACGCTGCTCGGCGCCGCCATCGGCCTGATGAACATCATGCTCGTGTCCGTCACGGAGCGCACCCGGGAAATTGGCATCAGCAAATCGTTGGGTGCCACCCGAAAAACCATTCTTTGGCAATTCCTCACCGAAGCAGTCATCATCTGCCAAATGGGCGGCGTGGTGGGCATCCTGCTGGGCATCCTCGCTGGCTTCGGTGTCACGGCGGCCATGGGCGGCCACTTCGTCATGCCCTGGAACTGGATTATCATGGCCATCATCGTTTGTACGATAGTCGGGCTTGGTTCCGGCATTTACCCCGCCATGAAGGCGTCGAGGTTGGACCCGATTGAGGCGCTGCGGTATGAGTAGAAGGGGATGAAAGGAAAAAGTATAAAGGAAAAAGGCAAAAGTTGGACCTGCTCCCCCCTTGGCATGGCCTCAGGCCAACTGCGACGTCATGCATGACGATATACGGGACGCTACGGGTGGCCTACGGCTATGCCAAAAGCGGCGCAAACACGACTTGCCAAAAGTATAAAGGCAAAAGCAGGGACTCCCCACTTTTGCCTTTTCACTTTCTCCTTTTTCCTTCCGAAATCAAACCCCGTTCGGGGAAAGCTCTAATGCCGCTAAAGCAGTGGGCGGTGCCTGTACCTCCTTCTTCACGCCCTCCTCCTCATCGTGACGGATGCCCACCTTGCTGATGCGGCTCGCATTTTCGAGGGACTGGTAGAAATTGATATCCACCACCTTATATACCAGTGCCGATTTCATCATATCCTGTATTACAAACTCCGACAGGCCGAATGCCAAGTTCAGCAGTTCGTTGCGGTCCGCCTCGGAGGTATAGACATTGGCGATGGGCTTCGGGTTCTTCTCCTCGAATTTTACGAGGGCTTCCGCCACATCGCTCATAAATGCCGTGGTGATGCCATAGTCCACAGCGACAGCCTCGGCTTCCAGGCATTTTTGTCCTCGGAGATGCCACTGGCATTGGTCGTGAGGCGCTTCATCAGGTCCTTCAATGCCACGATTCGGTCTTTCAGTGTAGCGACAAGCAGCACAAAAGCGGCACCAAGGCCACTACCTCCGTGCGGGTTGCGAGTGATTTGGAATTGGGGCCTGTTATTCGGGATTTGGAAGGCGGGGCAGGGGAAATGGGGCGGGTAAAACAAAAAATGATAAAATTGACACAAAAAGAACAAGAAATATTTTTGGATTTCACTAAGCAGCCTAACTTTAGCGCACGAACCTTTCCTTATTGTAAAATAATATGCACCGTTGAAGGCATAATGATAGAATAACACAAAATCTATGACCAAGTGCCCCACATTCCCTCCGTCTCGAACCCCTTGAATTAGCGGGCATTCGCCTTATTAAAGCTACTGTTCCCAAAGAATCTATTTTGATTGAAAAAATCAAACGCATCAAGGGTCGGCAATGGTCGCAGCAGCAAGGTGCATGGCTGCTACCGTTGGATAAGGACGCTTGGGCCTCGTTCCAGCAGGAATTCCGGGATACGCTGTACATCATCATAAAGGAAGGACAAGAAATTGTACATGAACCCGAAGAAACAAAGCCCAAAAAAGTCAGCGCAAAAAAAGCAGATTTTTGGAAAGGGAGGCTGCGTCTCGATTTTCCCTACCGCAAGGATTGGGTCGAAAAAATAAAGCAAATAGAAGGCAGGCGCTGGCACCCCGAACACAATTGCTGGACCATACCCGATAGCCCTTTGAGCATGGCGCAGTCAACAAAACATTTTGGGGATGATTTTCATTTGGACATAGATGAACATGCACCAACTATCCCCTCAAAGCGCACCAACTCCCCCCAGGCCGTATCCGATAAGGCGCCAGCAAAGTATCATGAAGAACTGACTAAATTGGAGGAGAAGCTGACACTGAGGCGCATGAGCCATCATACCATTTTAGACTTTGGACAATTTTTAGCTGCCCGACAAAAAGTTCTTTGAAAAAAGACAGACTGGTTGCAATTTGATGGTATGAAAAATCAAAAAAAAGCTACCAGTTCTGCCTCGATCTTCTTCAATTGGGGTTGCGCAAC
>JAIPBL010000049.1 GCA_021739645.1 Saprospiraceae bacterium
ATTTATTGGGCTGGCCGTTTATCAGTATCGGTCTGCCCAATAAATTGGGCGGCCACAATTAAGCATTCCGGTTGATGCAGTTCAAGTCCTCAAAGGCCGTTTTAAGACGGCTGACAAAAGACTCTTCGCCTTTGCGCAGCCAAACCCTTGGGTCGTAGTATTTTTTGTTTGGCTTATCATCGCCTTCTGGATTTCCAATCTGCCCTTGAAGGTAGCCTTTTTTGGCTTCGTAATAATCCTTGACACCTTCCCAGTAAGCCCACTGCATGTCAGTATCAATGTTCATTTTGATGGCACCGTAGCTGATGGCTTCCCGGATATCTTCCCGGCTCGAGCCGCTGCCTCCATGGAAAACGAAGTTGATAGGCTGCTCCCGACTCGTTTTGAATTTCTCCCGAACATAGTCCTGCGAGTTTTTCAAAATGATGGGTTGGAGTTTCACATTGCCGGGTTTGTACACGCCGTGGACGTTGCCGAAGGCAGCGGCAATGGTGAAACGAGGGCTGACTTTGAGCAATTCCTCGTAAGCGTAGGACACCTCTGATGGCTGGGTGTAAAGTTTGGAGCTGTCAACATCGCTGTTGTCAACGCCATCTTCCTCACCGCCGGTCACACCGAGTTCGATTTCGAGGGTCATGCCGATTTTGTCCATGCGTTTGAGGTACTCCACACAGATTTCAATGTTCTCTTCGATGGGTTCTTCGCTCAAGTCGAGCATGTGCGAGCTGTAAAGCGGAAAGCCACGCTCGGCATGAAATTTTTCACCCGCAGTGAGCAGGCCGTCAATCCAAGGGAGCAGTTTTTTAGCGCAGTGGTCGGTGTGCAACACCACTGGCACGCCGTAAGCCTTGGCCATGGTGTGTACGTGCATGGCGCCTGAGATACCGCCCATGATGGCAGCGCTTTGGCCTTCGTTGCTGAGGCTTTTGCCTGCAAAAAATACAGCACCCCCGTTGGAATACTGAATCATGACTGGGGAATTCACCGCCTTGGCTGTTTCGAGCACGGCGTTGACGGAGTTGGTGCCGATGACGTTCACCGCCGGAAGGGCGTAGTTGTTGTCGTTGGCATGTTGGAGCAGTTCGGTCACTTCGTCGCCGTGCAGTACGCCGGAACGGAACCTTGTGTTGGATGAAATATTCATAAATTCTATTGTTTTAAGTTAAGCGGCTAATGTAGGAAGATTCGCAGTATTCATGAAACCGACACCAACTAAAAAAGGCAGCGCCCGGGTGGACACTGCCTTTTGGCTATTATTTTTCAATTCTAAAGTACTACGTTAGCAGGTTCTTCTTCTTCCACATCGAACAGCGGCGTCAGCTTATCGGGCATTTCTTTGTTCAGCAATTTGCTGAGTTCTTTCAAGCTAAGGTTTGCCTTGGCGGAAATAAAGAACATTTCGCCGCTCTCGGTGTCGTTGAACACCATCATGATGTTGTGGATGACATCGCCGTATTCTTGCACCATGATTTGCATGTTCATCCCCTCCGACTTTATCATGATAAGGTCGTCGAAGCTGTTTTTCAGCAAATCTTGGCGCAGCTGGCTGACCTTTTCAGCAGGAATCGCAACGCCCTCTTCGGAGTACATGAACTTAACTTTTCCGAAGTGGCGCATCAATCCAAATGCCTCTTTTTCGGTATCTGACTCGGATTTGTTGCGGGCTATTTTGCTCCCCATCCGAATGACCCAACCAGGTAATTTGGCGTTTTTGACCCCTTCTTGGTGCTTGTGCTGGCGGTAAAACTTGTTCAGCGGTTTGTTCTGACAAACGATGAACCCCGGCAGTAAAAAAAGCAGGAATATTAGCAGATTGTTTTTCATGGCGTTCTGAATGTTTAATGAAAGATGCAGGCACTAAGACTTTACCCCAGTTTCATTAATCTTTCTTTTGTTTGGCCCCCTTCGCCTCCTTCTTCTCGCCGTCTTCATTGAACGCCTTGGATAACTTGCCAACTTGGCTGATGTCAATGTTTCCGATAAAACTCAGTAGTACAAAGTCTTCGTCATCGCCACCAACGAGCAGTAGTAGTTCGTTGAGGGTACTGCCGCTGTTGCTATCTTTCACAAGGAATTTTACGTTTTGTTCATTGCCCTCTCGAACTTCGAGCAAGGTTTCGTAGCCCTTTGTGTTAATAGTAGCAAGGGCTTCCTTGTAAAATTTGGCACCATCCGTATCGGTTGTCAGGATGCGAAGACCTTTCAGGTCTTTGACCACCGACATGACTGCTTGGGCTTCCTCATCGTCGAGGTCAAGTTCCATTTTGTTAATCATCTGGAACATCTTTCCACTGACGTAAACAACGGTAAAGCGCTCGTCATCCACATACTTGGAAAAATACTTCGAGATGGCGTCTTCCTGCGCTTGGGCAGTACTGGAAATTCCTGCGGTGAGGAACAATGCGATGAAAAGGATTGACAGGTATTTCATTTTTCAAAAATTAAATAGTTAAAAAATCGGGTGATTTCGATGATTTGTTGGATTGCTTAATTATTGGGTTGTTGCTTGTTTCTCGATAACATTGTAGCAACCCAACAATAAAACAATCAATTAAAGTACTTCCCCACCTTTTCCAATTCCTTCATCTCTTCGCCAGCCCTTTTTGTGCCTTTGTTGAGTTTGTTGGAAAGGAGTTTGAGGGCTTTCACGGTTTCTTCGTAGGCTATTTTTTCGTCTTTGATTTCATATTTGCTCCAATCAATACTTGCTTGCTGTGCATGAGTCGAATTGTTTTTTTGTAAAAAAAACATGGCACCCACAAGCACTGCACCAACCGCTGCTATCCGAAGCAAGTGCCGAGGCCGAGTGTTCATTCGCACGACTTTCGTATCAGGCAAGTCCATTTTCTGGAACAAAGCCTCGTCAAAATCATCTGACAAACCCCTGTCCCGTTCTGTGGAAAAATGTTGGAACAACGGCTGGAATTCCCGCAGGTCTTCCGCCACGCCCTCCCCACTGTTGAAGTAATCCCGCAGCCGGGCCTCCTCTTCCAGCGAGGTTTCTCCTTCAAAATATTTTTCGATAAGCGCTTTCATGTTCACTAAATATTTATGTCAAGTACTTGATTATCCTTTTGTTGAAGATTCGGTGATTTGACACACCTCATACCTCATGCCTCATACCTTCCCTAACCGCCTTCCTCGCCCGGAACAAGTAAACCTTTACTTGGTCCATTGGCACATTGAGCGTTTCCGCAATTTCTTGGTAACTCAACCCCTCGATATCTCGAAGCTGCATGATGTCCCGTTGTTTTTCTGGCAGGCGCCCCATCAGGTTACGCACTTGGTCGAAAACATCGTGTGTTACGGTCTCCTCGTAGGGCGTTGCCGAGTGGTCATGCAGGTCGAACCCAGCTGCCATTGGCACCATCCGCTGGTGCTTGGAGCGCAGTTTGTCAATCGAGAGGTTCTTCGTCGCCGTGATGCACCACGCCTCCACGTTGGAGATTTGGGCTATCTGCTGGCGGTTTTTCCAGAGCTTAATGAAGACCTCCTGCACCACGTCCTCTGCCTCTGCCGTCTGTCCTACAATGCCAATCGCAAAGCGGAAAAGCCGATTTTTAAATGGCAGAATTAGCGTTTTAAATTCGTGGTGGTTCATAAAAATTTCCGAGTTCCAAAGGTCAAGTTTCGAGTAGTTTTATGTTGCTCAAAACTGAATACAAAAGACAGACGATGGGCTTTTGTGGATTGTTACAGGTAGTATTATTTTTTTGATAAAAAGCTGTTTTGAACTGAAAACCAAATTTACAGCTAAATTAGCCGCAAATCGTTTACAACAGATGGTTCTACCTGTGCAGGACCACACAATCGTAAATCGTCAGTAATAATTCGTAAATCCTTTTCGTGCCGCAAAACATCACCCTGCCGTTTCAGACCATCAAGCTGCGCCTCAACACCGGCGAGGAACTTGCCTTTCCGCTCTCCGACCCCAACGCCTTTCACCTCGGCACTACGGCCACGCTTCTTTCAGAGAAATTTGCAGAACGGTTTCAAAAAAAACAGCTCGATAAAGGCAAAATCACCGGATTGCTCGATTTGCTAAAGGACGGCATTTTTGATACAAAAAAAATCACCGTCCCCTTCACCAAAGCTCCAGACGGCATCAGCTACCCAGATTTTGTGCTGGAATTCGACTGCATTTTCCAAACTCAGGGAGCCTCGGTCTGGGGCATGATACCCGCCCTCGGCTTGGAGGCGCTCACCTCGTCGGAGGAGGAACTGGACGTGCACCTGATAGAAGTGGTGCGAATTGAATTTTCTTCGAAAAAAAGGCTGCAAAGCGTCTTCCAAATCATTGCCGCAAGCTGGTATGAGGGTACTGAGGTGGTCCAGTCCGAAATAAAATTGAAAACTTGGTCGCCAGCAGAATTGGTAGAAAATGAGCGGAACAAGCAGCTCGAACTTTTGCCGAAGGTGGCAGAAAAAATGGCCGAATCACACCCAGCGGCATTTGGAAGAGAAGAGGAACTGGCGCAAATGGAGCGTATCTTGAAGGGTCGTTTTAGTCGAAATCTATTACTGGTCGGAGCATCCGGCTCTGGCAAAACGGCACTGGTGCAAGAATTGGTACACCGAAAAAAACAGCTCGAAATCACCTCGGAAATCTGGGAAACCACTGCCTCAGTGCTCATCAAAGAACTCACGACAGAATCTGGCTGGCAGGACAACACCAGCCTTCTCATCAAGGAATTAACCCTGAAAGGCGATATCCTTTTCGTGCGAAACCTTTCCGAACTCTTCGAGGTGGGTCGCTACGAGGGCAATGCGGTGAGCATGGCCGAGTACCTCCGAAGTGCGGTGGGGAGGGGCGAGGTGACGCTGATTGGAGAGTGCACACCGGAGGAAGTATCCCGCATCGAGTTGCGCAGCCCCGGCTACTTGGCCTTCTTCCAAACAGTGCAGGTGACCGAGCCGAAAGAGGACGTAGAGGGCATTATTTTACAAAAAATAAAAAGCCTCGTCGGGCAGCGGAACGTGACTATAGAGCCAGCCGCCGTACAGGAAATCGTGCGCCTGCACCGACGGTTCTCGCCATACAGCGGCATGCCCGGCAAGCCAATCCGCTTCCTCGAAAGCATCCTGCTGGGGCTTGTCGAAACACCCATTTCGCCTAAAAAGAAAAAGGAAAAGCTAACCGAGACCACTTCCTCAGTCATCACCGTAGCAAATCCTAAAGCCGCAATTACCCGTGAACTGGTCTTGAAAGCGTATTGCGAAGAAACCGGCCTGCCTTTGTTTATGGTTGACCCAGCACTGCCAATGGACGTTCCAGCAATTCGTAAAACGTTCAGCAACAACGTCTTCGGGCAAGAACGGGCAGTGGCGGCAGTCGTGGACATGCTCGCCACGGTGAAAACCGCCTTGAGCCGCACCGGCAAGCCCATCGCCTCGCTACTCTTCGCCGGGCCAACGGGCGTTGGCAAAACGGAACTGGCGAAGGTGCTTTCCATTACCATGTTCGGCAGCCGGGATCGGATGCTGCGCTTCGACATGAGCGAGTACAGCACCCCTTGGTCGGTGATGCGGCTGACTGGCGAAGGATTCTACTCAGAAGGACTACTCACGTCCGCCGTCCGCCGTGACCCATTTTGTGTGTTGCTTTTTGATGAAATCGAGAAGGCCGACCCCAAGTTCTTTGAGCTTCTGCTGCAAATGCTGAGTGAGGGCCGCCTCTCTGACAGCCGAGGTCGGGCAGTCAATTTTTGCAGTGCCATTATCATCATGACGACCAATATCGGGGCAGCCAACCTGCATCGGAACCGAATTTCATGGAAAAAAGAATTGGGGGAAAAGGACGTGACAGCACATTTTACCGCTGCCATTGAACAACATTTCCGGCCTGAATTGTACAACCGGATGGACGCTATCGTCGCCTTTGCACCGCTCGACCAGGCCGCCGTTCGCTTTGTGGTGGAGCGGGAAATTGATTTGTTCCGAAAGCGGGAGGGCATCCGGTTCCGACACATTGACCTGACCATTGACGAGGCTGTTTTTGAGTATTTGGCCGAAGTCGGCTATGATGTACGGTTCGGTGCCCGCTACCTCCAACGGACCATCCGGGAGCGGCTCGCCCTACCACTTGCCGAAGCGTTGAACGAGTACGCCTTCGACGAGCACCTTAGCGTGAAAGTGGCCCTGATGGAGGGCAAAATCAACTTGGAAGTGGATGCTGACCCGCTCGGGTTCGACCTGCTGATGGAGCAGTGGGACAAGCTAACGCTGGCCGAAAAAACCTCCCATCAACGCCGCAAGGTGGCGCTGCTGCTCGAAAGCCCGCTTTACCTGCGCTTTGAGAGCGAAATGGATATGTTGGAGGCAGAAAAAAGTCGGAACGAGGCTGACTTTTTTAAGCACTCGGAGCAATCGAAGCGATACGCTTCGCTCGTCGGGGCGCATACTTTTTCAAAAGAAATCTTTGATGAAATCCAAAATTTGGAGGTAGAAATTGCCTTGGCCTGCATGGGACATGGCGACTTTTTGACGGATTTTGGGAGTCGGCTGGAGGCTTGGGAAGCGTCGTTTTTCCAGTTGCAAGTCAAAATACACAGCTTGGTGTCACCGAAGCGAGACACTTGCTGGATTGGGCTTTATGGTCTCCACCTTGAAGAGGCCTTGCAGTTTTACCTCTCCCTTTTCAAAGCTAAGAATTTTGAAATCAAGGCCATGGAAACGGTCTGGTTTAGAGAAGGCTACACAGGTGAAGCGAGCGGCGGAAAGAAAAATGCCGCCAAAGCCAAGGAAAAAAATGCCGCCTATTTTTATCAATCCATCCAAAACCCTGAAGATTTCCGTTTGGCTTCCACACCTGCCAAGCCTGGGGATTTGTGCTGTGGTGTGGAAATTGCGGTAAATGGCCCATCGGCATGGCTTTATTTGAAGGAGGAGAAAGGTTTTCAGCTATGGTCAAATAAGGAGCTGTTGGAGCCATTTCAATTGTTTGTATTAACCGCTTTGGGAAAAATAAAGACACCTGCTGAAATTCATCGGCAAGCATTTTATTTGAATGGCAAGGCAAGGCGACAGGTAACTCCGGTTGGGTTTTCCGATTCTAAACTGGAACTGGCCACAAATTTACCGCCAGTTGACAATGTTCCTTTGTTGGTGGAGAAACTGGATGCGGTTTATAAAAAAGTTCTAACAAGGGCTTTTTTGGACGATGGGCAAGAAGAATAATTGGCTAAGCCAAAATCAAAAAAAATATTAAGCCAAAATCAAAAAAAGGTAAACCGATAGTTGTTCATTTTTTTAAAAAGGATTACCTTTCCCGTATTAAAATAGCCAGAAAATTGGAGCAGCAAAATCCTTTTTTTAGGCTGTCAAAAAGTTCTTTTCTTACTGATTCCTTTCAACTAAAAACGACCCGATTGGGTATCGGTGCGGTGAAAAGGTTGTTCACAGTTCTACCTCACACTTTGAATTCCGCTGCTGTGAGCGACCAAAACCCAACGACAGTCAACCGGGCGTACATTAAAAAATTGATTTATGAACCTAACTTTCAAAGAGTTGAGAGACTTAAAGCATTCACTGCCCACGGGCAGCATCTCCCGTATTGCTTCTGAATTGAATATTGACGAACAAACGGTTCGCAATTATTTTGGAGCGCAGAAGTACAATGAGGGTGAAATCGCAGACATCCAAGTCGAACCAGGGCCAGATGGCGGCATCGTTCATATTGAAGACACAAGAATTCTTGATTTGGCAAAACAAATCATTGAGGCTTCCAACCAACACCCAACTAGTTCAAACTAAAAATCAGTCCTATTAAGTTAACCTTACAAAAAAGGGCGGAATGGTATTCCGCCCTTTTTCTGTTTATAGCTGTCACATTTTCAGGTAGTAACTTCCAGTCAATTGCCGAAAGGCATCCGTCCAATCATCGGGGCCATCGTCCACCCGAATCACCAATTGCGATTGCTCCATTGGCTTGCGGTTCAATTCAAATTGGAGCAAAAGGCGCTCCACGGGCTTCCCAATTTTTGGAATCACCTCTGTCATTTTTGAGCAAAAAATCCCATAGTTGCCCGCAATTTCCCGGAAACGCAGTCCTTCCATTTGCGGAAGCACCATGCAGAACCTGCCTCCGGGCGCAAGGAGGGTGCGAATCGCTGAAAGCAGGTCGCCATGTGGCAACTTGATGGTGTGTCGAACCGAGTTCTTGTCTTGGCTGGATGAAAAAGTACCTCCGCTGAAAAAAGGCGGGTTGCTCACGATGAGGTCGTAATGTTGGCGGGTTTGCTTCGCAAAATCTTGGATGGATGTGTGAAAACAGGTAAGCTGTTCGGCCCAAGGTGAATTTTTCATGTTCTCTGATGCCTGCCCCGCAGCCTCCTCGTCAATTTCCACGGCGTGGATGGTGGCAGCATTCGCCCTTTGCGCCAGCATGATGGCAATAAGCCCCGTACCCGAACCAATATCGAGAATTTTACCTGCGCCCGTGGTGTCGGACCAAGCGCCGAGTAGCACGCCGTCCGTCCCCACCTTCATGGTGCAGCGGTCCTGCGCTATTTCGAATTGTTTGAACTGAAAAGGTTTCACCTCGGAAATGGTCTGCATCGGACAAGTGTTTCAGGTTGAGCCACCCAGGAACTAGGCCGCCAATGTAAATTCCTGCATAGTTACACACCATGTCCATGATTTCAAAATTTCTGGATGGTATGAACAGTTGGCTGAACTCTTCGAGCGTAATGCCAACTGCCAGCAACAGGCTGCTGATTAACAACCCGAACCCAAGGATGTTCAACCGTCGGTGTGGAACGGCCTGGTAAAGCATGAAGGAGAGTGTCACCATCAAGCCAAAATGAACAGCCTTGTCGCCCAGCGGCACGGACGCAATAACTTCTTTAATCACCAAACCCGATGGGGTTTGGCAACCCACCATAACAATCGCAAAAAGAAAAATGGAGATGGCCGTGGCCGTTAAGCATTTGAAAAGCATGAACCTGAATTTTGTGGAAGGAACCACCAAAGTTCAAATACTTGACCAAAACCCAATTTTGATGTGCTGGCAAAACGCAGAATGCGATAACTCGTTGATTCGCAATTGTTTATTTTTTCTCCCCTTTTTTCCGACGAGACTTTTCCTTAGTTTTTGATGGGCTTTTCTCCTTGTTTTCTTTGAAAATCGGCGCTGGCACGACTTGGGTTTCTTCACCAAACATGAGCATGAAATTTTTATTGGAATTCGGCGTCCTGCGGAGTTTGTCTGGATTGCCCACGTTGAAGGCAAAGGAGGCCGGGAACAGCAACTGGTTCCGTTGTTGGTCTAAGACGACTATTTTTTCAAAAAAAACACTGGTTTCGTTCTGCACGTTTTTGAGCGCATCGTGTACCGCCAAATCGCCGGTTCGGTAAGTGAAAAAACTCTTGGAATCTTGGTTTTTGCCAGCAACAATGACCTGAAAAGAGACAATATCCAGCGTATCGTCACCGACCAACAAGCGGGGTTCCTGCTCGATGGAAAGCAGAAAACTGTCCAAAGGATAATTTAAGTTGGATGGAGAAGCCACCATGTCACCCCAGACCATACGTACATCCTTGCCCTGATAGGTTTGGTATTCCGGCAAATAGAAAGCGTCTTTTTCCATAAAAGTCAGCGTTGAATTGGCTGCGGCCACTTTTGAGGCCAGCGACTCCGCCTCCGTGATGTAGTGCCGATTGGTGTGGAACCCGGGTATCCGCACGATTTCATACTGCCGGATATCCCCGTAGAGTTGTACGATGCGGTCGGTGTTCGGGTCGTCGGGGTCTATTTTCACCAACGCCCGCTGGCCTTTCCGAGCCACGATTTGGTAGGGCATCGACGCTTCCAAGTGGTTGATTTGTGGCACAAAAAACGATGGTTCGTAACCCGCATCGGGGTCTTTGATTTGGATTTCGACCCTCGAAAGGTAGATGTCTTCGGTGTCTCCGAACAACGTCAACTGATCGCCAAGGTCGAGACTGTCATTGAATACCAACCCATTTTTACGGTCGAGCAGCACGATTTTAGTTGGGTCAATGCCGTTGATGTACGCTTGCATTCCAGTCCGGCTGCTTTTGTAAAAAATGCTGAGCGTACCTGGTTTCAATGGCTTGCCATCTTTGAAAACGGTGAATGGTTTGTTCACAATCTCCTGAAAATCAGCCAGTTCCAGTTCCATCCCAACAGCGTATCCATTCGGATTTGCAAATTTGGTGAGGGGCATCTTCAGCCCGCCCCAGTCCACGAAATACTCGTGTTCCTTTTTGATTTTGTTTTCACAAATGGTTGTTCCAAAAAAATTGGCTGCCATCGCTCCCATCCGATGGATTGACGAGAAGCTAGTTGGCACAAAGACAAAAAACAAGCTCAATCCCATTGCCAGTGCTGAAAACCCAAGGTTTTTTACCGTAAGAAACCCCGCCCGCTCCGGTGTTGAAGTTTGCCAACCAGCGTAAAGCTCCCCCCAGCTTTCCCGGTAGCGATAAGCCAGTGGATTGTACCAATTGAGCACCAGCAGCAGTTCGACCAGCAGCGCTTCCCAAGCGTACATCGGATGGAGGGGCAGCCAATGTTGGACCCAAGCCTCTTTTTCTTCCTCAGGCATCAAGTTCCAGTTGAGTACCAAACTGCTCATGGCTGCCGTGGGCATGGCCTGCCAGGGTATCAAACTTGTATGCTGATTGCCATTTTGTTCCAAAAATTGATGGACTGTCCAAAGCCGGTCCGTGAGTCGAAAGGAGGAAATTAGCACCCCAACAAAATAGACGACCAAAAACACCGAACCTATCGTCACGGTGAATTCTGGGAACTGAAAGTCAAGTAGTTTGGCAAAAATCATGGCCACTTTTCCGGGGGAATGTTCCCCGATTGGCCGCTCGAAAACGGCGGGCAGGAGTGGTAGCAAACCAGCCAATACTGGAACGAGTCGGAGTTGCCACCTTTTTGCCCGAAATGAATTTACGGGGGCATTCGTCAGGTGATAATACCCGAGCAGAAGCCAAAAGGCAAGCAACGATTCGAGTACAAACTGCGGAAAGGATGGCATAGAAGGCGATTTTCTGGCTGAAAAATAAAGACTTAACGTCTTACTTTCAACCTGATACACCGATGTTAACATTTGGTTTTACTAATTCTGCCCTATCCTTTCCCGACGGCCACCATCTTATCCTCCACCTCATGAACCAGTTCGATGAAATGCTGGTTCCGTTTAATTTCCCGTTTTCGGTGGAAGGGCAGGTCCACATGAATCTGCTGCACAAACTGGCCGGGGTTGGCCCGCATGATGTAGATGTCGTCGCCGAGGTACACCGCCTCCGCAATATCGTGGGTGACGAAAATGACAGTGGGGTGAAACTCCAACCAAAGTTCACTCAACAGCTCCTGCATCTGTAACCGGGTGTTGATGTCGAGCGCCCCGAAGGGTTCGTCCATGAGCAGGATTTCGGGGTTGGCGACCATGCTCCGGGCGATGGCCACTCGCTGCAACTGCCCGCCTGAGAGCGTTGGGTACTGGGCGAATTTTTGCTCATGCCCCTCCAGTCCCACTTTTTTGATGATGTCCATAGCCCGCTCATTTCGCTCCTTTTCAGCCACGCCCTTGTACTGAAGCGACAGCGCCACATTGTCGAGCACCGAAAGCCACGGCAGGCTGGAATATTGCTGAAATACCATGCTCACCCGTGGTGCTTCTTCGATGGGTTTGCCATGGATGAGCACCTGGCCTTCGGTCGGTTTTTGCAGACCCGCCACATAACGAAGGATGGTGGACTTTCCGCAGCCCGACATTCCGAGCAACACCACGAACTCGCCCTGTGCTGGCTTGTCGGGAATGACAAGGTTAGCATTTTTGATGACCCAGTTGTTGCCGCCATCGTATGATTGACCGATGTTGCGAAGCTCTATGATGGATGGAAGATTGGTTGCTGACATGGTTTCAAGTAAAAAGTAAAAAGGATAAAGTAAAAAAGGAGCGCAGTGAATGGTGAATTCAAGATTGCCGCCGCAATGCAGCCTGCAACTTTATTTCACCAAAAACAATAAAAACTAGCCCCGCCAAAGC
Organism: Saprospiraceae bacterium; assembly: GCA_021739645.1. Taxonomy (GTDB): domain Bacteria; phylum Bacteroidota; class Bacteroidia; order Chitinophagales; family Saprospiraceae; genus UBA6168. The sequence goes on from JAIPBL010000049.1 coordinate 12,024, forward strand.
ACCGATGAGCGCAATAGTGCCCACCATTTCCAGTTTGGCAAAAAAGACAGCCACGGCGAAAATCAGCAGCAAAAGGTAGATGCCGTAGCGCACCTCGTTGTTTCCGTTCAGCACGGTTTTGTAGTGCCGGTGCGGGAAAAGCCGTTTGCCGATGTACACGAAGATACGGTCTTGCAGAAAGCCGATGAGGACGATGACGAGGATAATGGCGAACATGTCAGGCACCTGCTGCAAGCGCCGCTTGATGTAGATGAGCGCACCGAGTCCGCCCCCGTCTTTGTTGATGTACTCCGCCACGATGATGTACGTCCAGGACACCGCCGTGAGCACCCGGATGTCGTCGAGGAGGCGGCTCATGACGGCAGGAAAATAGACGGTTTTGATGGTCTGCCAATTGGAAGCACCGAGGGTAAACACAGTGGAGAGATAGACCTCATCCACGTCGTCAATGCGGGAAATGACGGTGGGCAACAGGAAAACGATGATGCCGAAGGCCAAAAATGCCACCTTCATTTCATCGTAAATGCCGAACCAAATGATGAAAACCCCGATGAGCGCCGTCAGCGGCAGGTAGCGCATGGCATCCACGGGCTTGCTGAACAGCCCCCGGAATATCGGAAACAACCCCACCAAAAACCCAATTGGAATGCATATCAGGATAGCCCAAAAATAACCTTGGAAGTTGAGCCAAATGGAGCGGAGTGCGTTGTGAAACAGGTGGTCATCTTTTATCAAATGTCCGTAACTCGCCGCCACCTCAGTCGGCAGAGGCACTACCGGATAGATTTTTTTGAACTCCGTGGCATTGGTAAATTTGATGGAATCGGCCCGAAGGATGGAATCACGCAGCACCGTGTTTTGAAGGGAATCGGCGGTGAGGGAGGATGGCAGTTCGGTGTTAAAGCCTTCCACCACCGGTATTTTTCTGGAAAGTGCCTCTGCCAGTACCCACCAAACGGCGAGGAGGATGACGATGCCGAGGATGCCCAGCATCAGGCTTTGCGATTTGGTCAATTTGCCCCGTAGTTCAAACATGGTTCCGTGATTTTGGGGGCAAGTTACGGGATTGTTTGATTGTTGAATTGTTAGATTATTGAATTGTTGGGGCAAACGACTTGATAGTTTACCCGGCTCATTTTTTCAACACAACAAATTTCTCCACAGCCATCACTTCACTGCCTTCCATGTACTGCAAGAAGTACATTCCAGCCGCCCAGTCCGAGACAGGCAGTGTAAATGAACTTTGCGTAACGGGCCTTACAATTATTTTCTGTAGCCTGCCATCAAGATTGATGATGCGTAACGTTGCTTCGGGTGATGAAGCTTGCCCAAGTAATTTGATATTCAAAAAGTCGCTGGTAGGGTTGGGGCCAACCGTGAGTTTCTGCGTGATGGTGGCTTCCTCCTTTGCATCTACTTCCAGCCCTGAAAGATAGCGGGCTACGATAAATTCTGTTCCCCAACCATTTGCACCATAATCTTTTCCCGCATATCCGGTGACGATGATTTTGCCGTCTTCCTGCATGGCGACATCATTAAGCCGATCAGACTTTGGGCTCTGGTCAGTTATCACTAGACCTCCGTCACCAAAGCTGTCATCCAACACGCCTTCCGTAATAAACCTTGCTAATAAAAGATCATCCACATTCTGGCCTGATGTGCCGACATAGCCTGCGACCAATAGTTTTCCATCCGACTGGAGTGTTGAGGATGTTCCAACTAGCAATTTGCCAGTCAGTTCAACATGGGCTACACCGTCCATACCATAATCCATATCCAATTGGCCATTGCTTTTAAACTTTGCGACTGCGAGCTTGCCGCCACTTTGACCTATGGCTATTATATCGCCATTTAGCAACAATTCCAATGATTTAATATTAGCAATACTGCTGGCTATGTCGGCTAATGCAACCCCATTCGTGCCAAATCCATTGTCCAATGTTCCATTGGAATTGGCCCGTGCCAAAGCAAAAGCACCCATGGTGAAACCTGCTACCACAATTTTCCCATCTGGCAGCAAAATTACATTTGCACTGACTCCAAAACCTGGAAAGAATTTTCCGTTTGTAGCAAAAGCGGTATCAATATGTCCATTGGAAAGATACCCAACCACTGTGTTATTATCACCAACGAGAATTTTCCCATCCGGTTGAATGGCCACCGAACGGCCACTGCCACCATAATTACTTCCTAAACTAAACCCATGTCCATGCTCACCGAAAGTAGGGTCGTAATCTCCATCGGCGTTTTGACGAAGGAGAATATAACGCTGTGCAGGCTCGTTAGTATTGACATATCCGACGGACACCATTTTCCCATCTGGTTGCAGCGCAATGTCATAAAAAAAAGCATCTTCAATCGGGATTTCTCCTGCATAAGAAGCACCGCCAAAAATAAGCACCCCTCCTTCGTGTGAAAACCAAAAAAGGGCTGGGCTGAGCGTATCAGTCGAACCATCGGTATTAAAACGGGCGACAAGGCCGTTATCACCACCTGAAATGCCCGCCGTCAGAATTTTGCCATCTGGTGTTTCCAAAATTGCTTGCCCTGAGTATGTTTTTGAAGATGGGTATTCAAAGGAACGGTGTACTATCCCGTTCTCGCCAAACCCAATATCAAGCGCCCCCGGTTGGGCAGTTCCAATATTGGCAAACAGATTGATTGAAAATAGCAAATAGAAGATTTTCGCTTTCATAAGATTGTGTTTTATCAGTGTGAAACAACGAATTTGGTGGTTGTTAGGAGCGTGTTTTCTTCCATATACTGCAAATAATACACCCCCGCCTCCCAATCCCTAACAGGCAACGTAAATGTAGCATCGGGATGCGGTGTTTTCATAGCCTCCATCACTTTTCCCTCGGCATTGACGATGCGGAACTCTGCTTTTGAGGTCATTGCTAATCCCCGTAGCTGAAAGTTCAGGTAGTCGGAGGTGGGATTGGGATAAATGGCGATGCTTGCCCCGGCCCGCCCCTCGGTCGTGGCGTTGGGGCCGTCGTTGGCGTTGCAGCCGGGGATGAGGCAGCCGAAGGAGTCGAGCTTCATCAGCCAGCCGAAAGTCTCTAACCCTTCTTCTGTATGGCCTGATACAATGTAACCACCGTCGGGGGTTGCTTTGAAATCAGCAGGTGTTGGACTTCTCAAGTTATCGTCAAAGACGGAGTAGTACCTCGCCCAAAGGCTGTCGCCTTGGTTGGATAGCTTAACTATCCAACTACCATAAACCTCACTGCCAGTGGAGATGTTTTCACCCACTCTACCGTATGTAACAAAGCCTGTCCCATCAGTTGCAGGAACTATTTTGGCGAAGGAAGGACTACCAGCATGACGAGTGCCTCTAAGTTCTCTGCCCCAAACAAATTGGTGACTAGCATTTAATTTAAAAATATATCCTTGCCACCTCAATTGCCCTTGCTCTGCATTCACTGGATGTTCGATGCCCTTCCCACTAGCCACCACAAGTCCACCGTCGGAGGTCTTCACCATAGACTTGGCGAAGTCCCATAACTGTCCAGTTGGTGATTGGTACTCCCAAAGCACATTACCTAAACTATCCACACCGAAGATATATGCACGGTTAAAAAAGTTTTTCAACACATAATTATAGTTTGTCTTACAAGAACCAATTATTAAACCTCCATCTGACTCTACTAAGGTTGACCCAATTAGCTCTGTTGTATTATTGCCGTAGGTTTTCTCTTGCAAAACATTGCCAGATTCATCAAGTTTTAACACCACAATATCTGGCTGAACTATGGATTCAGAAAGAAGGAAAATACCTGTCAAATAATACCCATTTTCAAATTGTACTAGGTTATTTGCAGTTATAAAAGTCTCCATTGGAAAATTGGGGTTGATATATTCTTTTACAAACTGTGTGTCACCCTCTGGCGTGTATTTCATAAAGAAAATCTTATCCGGTGTCTCGCCCGCTGTTGCCAAGTTGCCATCTGGAGTGTTAAATAGTCCAGTGTTCCATGTCAGGTAATGCTTGGAAGGAACTATCAAATTTTTAGTAAGAAGGGTGTCGCCAGTCAAACTAATTTTCAAGAAAAGACTGCCGATTTCAGCCTGCTGGTTAGTAGTGTCCGTTATTACACCGGTTATGTAGTAACAACTATCAGTTGGGAGGATATTGGTCAACTCCAAGTACTTGTAGCCAAAATTGGACTGTATGTTAAAAGTGATCTGGCTGGTCACTAGATTGGAGTACAAAAGAGTAAGTATAATGAGCTTTTTCATGTCAGAAATAAAAAAAAGGAAAGTGCAGACATGCACTTTCCCTAGGTAATTGTTATTTAATAAGCACCAATTTCTTAGGTACATCCGCACCTCCTATCTGGGTAGTTTTGTAATAATAGACCCCTGAAGCCAAGCCGTCGGTTTTCCATTCGACCGAATTGATAGCAGCTTGAAGTGGAAAACGTGCCACCATTCGACCATTTACATCGTAAATATCCAAGCTGGCTTTAGCAAATTCTTCATTCAATTTGTAGCTGAAATTAACCAAACCCTTTGCCGGGTTAGGGTACGCCTCAATTTGAGCCCCTACCACCACTGCTTGCCCATTGGAAGGCGGAGTTGAAATAAACAACCCACCACCACCTGTAGTCGGCGACTTTGGCAAAATCCGGTAATCGGCGCCGTATAGCGCATTCAACAAGCCTTGTGTCTGCGCAGCAGCAAGACCACCGCCATTGTCGGCTATGGATTGCACCAATGCTATATCCGTACTATCAAGCGCATACATATCTTTTTCTTGGTTGGCCAATGAAATCCACAAGTCCACCCAATCCTCATAGTCTTGATGCTGGGTCAGGGCGTGGCCAGTAATCTGGTGTCGGATGGGAATAGAGTCCAGCACTTGTTCGGCCATGCTAAAGTTCGCTTCCGATAGCCAAGTCTCCACGATGGCGTATTCCGATTCCTTACTGGCCTTGTTTCGAAGCCATGTGCGAATCTTGGGTAGGTCAAGGCTTACAGTGTCCAATAGCTCGCTTCGGATGATGACGTTGGCTATGCGATGCATAATGCTTTTCTTCGCTGCCAGTTCAGGCTCTAATGCCAAGGCCGCTGCACTTCCGTTGGGCAAAGAATTATATTGTGCCAATTGGCTTTGATAAGCAGATTGGGTAGTGTTAAAGTCTGTAACAAGTGACCCTTCTTCATTCCCTGTCAAGACTCCTTCTTTATCGTCCTTGCCTGTATCAGTACATATAACTGGTATTGTTTTTACGATTGGTGTGATATTGAGGTAATTTAGGGGTATTTCATTGGTGGCATTCCGGTAATAATAATTGATTAGCCCCGAGCTTTCATTCTTGTAATCACCAGAAGAGCTGTTGATATAGGAAAAAACATTTTTGCTTGCTAAGCCTGTCCCTTGCTCTTTACCAATACCTTCATCAAAAATCGCAAAATCGTATTGTGTGCTAGAATTGGTATTGCACCAATACTGTAACCCATCAACAGGGAATGAGCCCCTATTATCTAACTCCGCCTGATTCCCCACATTCAACCCACTAAACGTATTCCTCCGCAAGATATTCACGTCCGAGCCAGTGTCGTAAGCTAAGATGCCGATGTCATTGGTAGCCGAGGAGCCAGTGAGGTTGTTGTCGTTGACGATAAAGCTGGTGCAGTTGCGCAGTTCGATGCCTGTGGGCTTTTCGCCTGAAACAGGGGTCGTCAGCGAGTAGTTGCCGATGCCCGTGAAGGTATTGGTTTTGAGGGTGGCGTTGTCCATGTTCCAGTTCTCGATGCCCTTGAAGTTGTCAGTGAAGTGAGCACCGTTCACGGAGTAGCCAAGGCTGGAACTGCCAATCTTGTAAGCACGGATAGCATTATAGTAGCCAGTGAAGGTGCCGCCGCTCACGGCAAAACGAGCATTGAGCGCCGATATGCCCCTTGGGGTGGTAGTGCCGACCTGCCCGCTCAGAAGTCCTGAAATGGAGAAAGTACAGTTGGTGAAACCGACGTTTAGCACTTTCGTGAGCTGCACGTTGTTGATAAAAGGGAAAAAAGCCATGTCATCGTTGAGGAACTGGCAGTCGGTGAAGCGGCTGAGGTTGTTCTTTGCGTAGTTGTGGAAGATGACGGCACCGCAATTGCTGAACAAAGTGGCATCGGCTGTGACGAGGCCGCCGCCCCGAACCCGAAGCGGGGTTCTTGCATCTTCGATAGTAGAGTTGGGGTATAATCTTGCCCTGCCTTGGTTGGATGTGGGTATCTGGCCGAGGCTGGTGTTGCCTTCTACTTCAATGCCTTCCCATTCGTCACCACAACCAGTGAGGGCCACACCTTTTACGTTGACCCGGCCCCCAGGCTTCACGAGTATTTTTCTGCCTACATTGAACTGTAAATTGGAGGCGAGGTTGAGTGTGGCATCTGGTTCGACGATGAAGCCGGGGAGGCAGGGATTGATGTTTGGAAATGGAAATGGAATATTACCGTTAATATCTATTGTGATATCCAATCCATTTGAAAACCGGATGGGGCCAACATTATTCACTACCTCTTGAAGCTTCGGGCAAGTAGTGAGATAGCGCTTCATTCTCCTTCGTTGGCCATCTGTAAAGTCCTCTCTGCAAGGAATAGGGTAATATGACATTATGTTGGTTAGTGGTATTCCAACTGTTACTGCATCTTCAATATCTGTTGTGCAATCTTCATCAAAATAACCACCATTTCCTACTGGGTCAAAACTACTGTCACTTACGAAATCTCCACAATTGCAAGGAGTCGGAAATTGTAGGCAAGGGCTCCCAGGGTCATCTTCATTTGCACTGCAAAGGTTAAATGTGTGAAACAACCCAAATACATGACCTAATTCATGCATCAAAATTTCAGGATAGTTTATAAAAGGTTCTCCAAACCTGTCCACACCTCCACCAATAACAACTGCGGGTTTCCATTCTTCTTGGCTAGGTGCAGATGCAACTCCATTATCATAAATGCCTGGGCCGCAAAAGTAAATATCAATTGCTCCAGGATGATTCTTTTCATTTATTAAATTACCGAATTGACCAGGTATGTAATCGTATCCAGCATAATCAAAAATGGTATTGTTGTTTACAAAGTCAAAACCTTCAATGGATAGAAAAATTCCCATCGGGATAAATTTGTTAATAGTTTCCGAAAGCATGGTATTTATATTGACGATGTCTTGTGCGCCTGATAAGTCAGTCCTTCTGATTAGGTTAACCCATACCCGGACTACAATTAAATTATTGTTTTGTGGGTCACAATTATCGCCATCAATTGTGCCATGCATACCCATCGTACATGATGGGAAATTCGTGTTTACCTCACAGCTTGGGTCAGGCCCTGGCACTAGTGGAGCAGGCGAACAAACCTGCGCATCAGCCATTGCTTGAAAGATTAGAAACGCAAAAAAAGCAGCAATACGAATGATAGATTGAAAGCGGGGGGGGGCTTAATATTGAATTGAAAATTCCTGATTTCATGGTAAAAGGTTTGCGGCCCTGCACCCCAAAATATTTTGAAGCAGCAAAACCCGGTTATTAGGAATAAATATTAGCCTTTTTTTGGTACGCTTTTCAAGACAGGATAAAAGGGTTGCCGAAGCGATTTAGCCAAAGCTAATGGAACTTGGTTGTTCTGTCAAATATTTTTTCGTCATATAATCTATGGCCGACCAAAAGATACCCTTTGCAGGAGGGTTCCATTCCTCTTAAAATACACTTGGTCATTCTTAGCTATTTACCCTCGAAATCTAAAAAAGGGTACGCAGCTAGCTGTGTACCCTTTTTGGAATAAAGTGTCGCTCCACCCCCTCACCGCATCAGCAACACATCCCCCATAAAAAGCTCGGTGCGGCCATCGAAAAACTCCAGCTCGGTGCGGTAAATGAAAACGGCGGGGTCTAGCGGGCGACCGTTCAGCATGCCGTCCCAGCCGAGCGACCCATTGTTGGGTTGGAAATCGTAGCGCTCGAAAAGCTGCTCGCCCCAGCGGTCGAAGATTTTCAGGGACTTGATGTTCGTTACTTTTCGGTCGGCATAAATGGTGAAAAAGTCGTTGGTATTGTCGAGGTTCGGCGAGAAAGAATTGGGGATGTAAACGTTGTTCGATTTTTGAAGAATGACCCGAATCAGGTCTCCGGCCTTGCAGCCGTCCTTGTCTTTTATTTCAATATTGAAAGTGGTCGTGTTGGAGAGGTTCACCACCCACGGCTCCAGGCAGTCGGTGCAGGAGAGCCATTTCGGCTGCCCCCACTCGAAGGTAAAGGAATCCACGAGGTTGGTCAGGGCTTGGAGTTGTACGCTGTCGCCGTAATCGAGGTAGATGTCGGGGCCGAGTTCCAGCAGCACTTCTTCTTTTGCAGCGATGAAAAATGAAGTGTCCAGCCTGCAACCATTGGTGTCCAGCACTTCGATATCGTAGTTGCCAGGGGCAAGTTTGAAATAACTGATGGAAGGTTCCCAAGCGCCACCGTTCATCGAAAACTGGAAAGGCGGGGCAATGCCGTCAATGGACTCCACGACAATAGCCGCATCATTTTTACCGAAACAAGAAATCTGATCAAGGTCGGCTTGGAGGTTATCGGGGCCGGGCACGATGACGATGGTCACGGAGTCGCTCAACTCACAGCCATCGGGGTGCACGATGGTCACTTTTAGCTCAATCGTTGAATCGGGCGTTATGCTCCGCAATGGCCCAGTGGCTCCGTCATTCCAAAAATAGTTGCAGCCAAGGCATGGAGCGGGAGACGTTGCATCCAAGTTGATGACCTCATCTAGGCAGGTTTTGGGCTGGTCTTCCAACTCAGGGCCTGGGAAGGCGCAGCCGGTGCGGATGACGTAGAGGTCGTTGGTGCTGTTGCCCCTCGCATCCTCGGATTTGTAGGGGGAATAAATGTCTGAGGAAGAAATTCCGGTAATTATCAAGCCATAGTCGTGGGCAGGGAATATATGCCTACCGTTCTCATTCGAGGTGCCGCCCAGGGTCTCGTCCCACAACGCAGTTCCATCGTTTGTGGCAAAAACAAACCAATAATCTTTTCCGCCGAGCACGGGAGCGCTCTTCTGAACGCCATCGGGAGTAGAGGAGGATTCGCCAATCACCAACAGGTTTCCAAGGCCCGACTCCACCACGTCAAACCCTTGGTCGGAGGAAGTGCCGCCGTAGGCTTGGTCCCAAATCATGCTTGCACTTGCCCCGGTATCTTCAAATTTCACCAGCCAAATATCGTCACTGCCGTAGTGGTCGGCGGTCTTGTTGCCGGACATTTTATCGGAGGTGGATTGCCCAATTGCGAAGTAATTGCCATCTTTTGACTTTTTCAGGCGCTGGAGCACGTCCTCTTTGTTTCCACCAAAAGCAGCATCCCAAATTATGCTGCCGGATGGCGTACACTTGACCACCCAGTTGTCATTCACGCCGTAAAACGGTGCTGTTTTATTGAAACTCGGCGCTGATTCGGTTGGGCCGCCCAGCAGAATATTACCGTCGTTGGTCAAAATAGCATCGAAAAGCCGGTCTTTCCCTTCGCCACCAAAAGTGTAGTCGCCAAGCGGGACGCCGTTTTCGTCAATCCTGACCGACCAGAAGTCGTAGGAGCCATTGAAGGCACCAGAGGATTTTTCAAAACTGGCAGGTGAATTGGAGAAGCCAGCCAACCAGAACTGGCCATTGGGCAACAGCAATATTTTGCGAAGTTCCTCGTCGCCTGTTCCGCCATAAGCCCTGTCCCACTGCTTGTTGCCGTTGGCGTCTATTTTCACCACCCAAAAATCACGTTGCCCCCTGTTCGTCCAAGTACGGTCGGCACCGATGCCGGAACGGGATTCGCCGCCTAGCAAATACCCGCCATCGAGCGTTGGGACGATGGACCAAAGCCTGTCTTCGTAATACCCGCCATACCGTTTATCCCAGACCACATTGCCATTGCCGTCCGTTTTTACTATCCAGTAATCTCCGGTCAATTCGGGGAAGTCAACCGTATCATTTGTGTTGTTGGAAACTTCAAAAGCGGGGGTGCGGGAAGTCGTGATTCCGCCAAATAAATAGCCGCCATCGTCGGTAAGCAGGCTTACGCCCATTTCCTCATAGCCTGTGCCGCCGTAGGTGTGGTTCCATTCCAGCGTTAACTGAGCAAATCCATTTTGGCAAAACACAAACAGCCCCAACAGACAAATGGCGCAGTTACGTAGTGGTTTGTTCATGGCGGCTGAAGTCATAATCATTGTTTGTTGATAGTCTTTCGGTAAACCTTTAAATTTTAGGTGTCATAAACAAGTGGAGGATATTCGAATGGAGACCTATACAGTGGAGCCAGACCAGCGGCGAATTTAGGTTCGAGGGCATAAAGGTAGAATGAAATGACCATTTATCCAATTTGGGGAACAGGAAAAGTCTGTTTACGGCCCTCAAAAACCTTTTCGATATTCTACCAATTGCCGAAATACGTAGTCAACACAATTTATTTGACACTTTTTGTAAACACATAGCCACAGTAGCAGACATAGTTTTTGTCCGCCTACGGCGGACTTCCTTCTATGATTTCTTTGTGGCTATGTGTTTAATAATCAATGTGTTAGTTTGATTTTTTGTGTCGAATAATTGAGCAGAGATACTTACATTTAATTCAATGAAAATTGTCGCTTTAAATTTTATTTGGCGAAAGCAACTTCCTACTCATCAATTGTCGGGTTGCGCCTGTTTCCCTGTTTCTTCAGCGGGTAGGCTGGTGACTGATTTAAAACGCACTTTCAGCTCGTAGCGGTTGCTCAAACCCTTGACAATGGGCGTCATCATCGTATCCATCAGCTCAATGGCTCGTTTTTTTGCCTTGTCCATGACGTCGCTTTCGAGTGCCTCCCGACGGAATTCCCGCCGCAGCAGGTCCATGTTTTTGTTGAAATCAGTTTGGTCAATTTCCCGCATCCAGCCAATGTCCAGCTTGTCAATTCGGGGATAAACCTCGTGGCTCAGTATCTCCGGCTCGGGCAGTGTAACCGTCACAATGCCCGTTTTTGAATTCATGTTTATTTCAAAAAACTTGTCCAGCTTGAATCCCACTTTCAGGATGCTGATGGCCGACATTTCCATCTCCGTCGAGGATACGTCCATGCCCAGTACCTTGGTCTGTTTGGAGGTACCAATACCCTTCCTATCCCTGATTTCCATGGTGCCCAATTCGGCAATGGTTTTTTCGACCCGTTCTTGCAGGATGCCTTTTGACTTGGTGAAATCCTGCACGGTCGCCCGTTCCTTCAGCCGGGCTATCATCGGTTGCAGGCCCTCGGAGAGTGCCACGCCACAGGGGGTGTCCACGCTCTGGCCCTTCACGTAAATCTTGCCCTCCTCCGTGGGGATAAGCGTACCGAGGATTTGGTTTATCAAAAAACAGGTGTACTTCGACGCCACTTCGTTCAGCATCTCAACAGCCCCCGTCAATTCGTTTTGGTACCAGGTATTGTACAGCGACGAGGTGGAATCCCGCATCGCCACAAAATCGTTAAACATCAATTTTTCGATGTACGGATGGTGTTTTTCGTACTCCTGTCGCACCCTGATTTTAAGGCTGTCCGAGAGGTTCATGCGGTTGGCTACGTGGTTCAGCAGCGAGAGGTTAAAGTCGTGGATGAGTTGGTCGAACTCCCGGCTGTACCGCACCGGATTGGCAAGAATGGGCAGGGCACTGTCGTAGTCAATATCCGCCTTAAAGTCGGCGGGCACATACTTGATTTGGACTTCCTTCGGAATGTTGGTGTAGGTGCTGTCCGTAAAATAAAAGCGATACACAATGAACCCCAACAAGCCCACTGCTAATAGGAAAACCAACAACCTACCAACGTTGAAACTTTGGGCAGGGGGCCTTGGCCCGTTTTGAAAATTACCGCTCATTTTACTTTTGATTTAAAAATCATGCGAATTAGGGGTTAAAATGCGGCTAAACGTGCCGTTAGGCACGAAATATTGGTAGCAATATGCCCAAACATCGGTCTGCGTGCCGTTAGGTACGCTACTTCTCGTGGGAATTGTTGCGTACCTACGGCACACAGACCCATTTTTCAATCATTTACTACCGACATTTTGTCCCGACACCTATCGGGATACGGCACATTTCAACCCCTAATTCGCATAAATCATTTGTTCGTTTCCGACGATTGCTACCCGAAAAGTAACTCCAAAGCAGCAAATAGAAAGCCCAAATCGTTTTTCGGAAGTATTGTTCTCGAAATTGATTCTACAAAATTGAATCAACACTTGAATGAAGGTTAGTTAACGGCCATGTCTTTGGGCATGGCCTTTTTTATTGGCCCTATTCCCGCAGGAAAAATGCATAATCAGTTGGTGGAAAATGCTGGATGCCCAGCTGCCTGCCCAATGTGATGAGCTGCCCCCTGTGGAAGGTCGAGTGGTTCATGCAGTGGTGAATCATTTCGAACGCCCGCTGGGTTTGCGGGCCATACGACAGGGTTGTAAAATCAAGTGCTTGTTCAAAAAAATCGGCTGGTTGCATCTCCACGAACGACTGAAAATCTCCCGACACTTGCAGTAAATTATCCAAAACTTCGGTATTGTCACCCACGAAGTATTTACTTGGAAAAGTAGTTGGTGAATTCCCTTTCAACCTATCCAGCCACAGGGACTCCGCATCCCATATGTGCAGAAAAGTCAATCGAACGGAGGGGAAGCTGCTCACTATCGGCGCCTCAAACTGCTCAGTGGACAGCGGTGCAAATGTTTCCACCATGCGGCGGTTTGCCCAAAGGTTAAATTGAGTGTATTTGAGGTAGATTTCTTTCATTTTGCTAAAATTGGTGTGAAAATATGGCCGAAGGTATGAACTTGCGTCGTTTCAGCCACCCGCCGTTTTGGGTTGCTGCGCAATTTTTACCATGATTTTCGAAAAACAAACCATCAACTGCCGCGGCCGATTGCTCGACCTCTCCTCCCCCATCGTCATGGGCATCCTCAACCTCACGCCCGATTCGTTCTTCGACGGCGGCCAGTACGAAACCCAATCTGCGATGCTCCATCAAGTCGAAAAGATGCTGAACGAGGGAGCTGCCATCCTCGACGTCGGGGGCATATCCAGCAAACCTGGGGCAGTGTTGATTTCCGAGGAGGAAGAACTTGCACGGGTGCTACCAGCCCTGCAGGTCATCCTTCGTGAATTTCCAGATGCAGTCATTTCGGTGGACACTTTTCGGGCAAAGGTAGCCGTCGAAAGCGTTGCAGCCGGAGCCAGCATTGTCAACGATATTTATGCCGGGCGTTTTGAGGAGAATATGTTAGAGACCATTGCAAAACTTGGTGTGCCATACATCATCATGCACATGCAAGGCGAACCAGCCAACATGCAAAAGGCCCCCGATTACGAAGACGTAACCAAGGAAGTGCTTCATTTTTTCATCAAAAAAATGGGTCAACTGAGAGCGTTGGGCGTGAAAGACATCATAATTGACCCCGGTTTTGGATTTGGTAAAACGGTAGCGCACAACTATCAACTGTTGAACAACCTGCACGTTTTCCGAATGACGGATTTGCCAATATTGGCGGGCATTTCCCGCAAGTCCATGATTTGTCGGGTGCTGAACGTGCCACCAGCCGCTGCCCTAAATGGCACAACGGCGCTTCACATGGTCGCCTTACAGCAGGGTGCTCGCTTGCTTCGGGCACATGACGTGAAGGAAGCGGTGGAGGTCATCCAGATTTGGAAGCAGTTGGAACAGGTAAAAAATGCAGGTTGAACCGACCTTGAAATGTATGCAAAAGCCTGATTTTCAATTTTTTATCCAAAAATAATTTACCATGTTTTGCATAAGTTTAAAAAATAATCTTTGAAAAGTGGAACTTTGCACTCGTTTCAACAAATCAGTAACCAAAATTGGAAGAACAACAACTTACCGAGAATATCATCAAAAAGGTAGCGCTCCGTTTTTTTAGGCACTACTACAAGTTCCGGCTTCGGTACGAAGACCAACCCGTTGTTGCCAAGTACGACTTGGAAGGCGTCGGTGGTATCGTCGCCGATGGATTTTATTCGTTCAAAAAGCCGGACGGGAAACCCTTCACCGCAACTTTTGAGGCTACCTCAAAAATTTCCAAGGACGAGGTAATCTTTAGGTCTGACAATCGCATCCTGCTTTGGGATGGATTGGCGGTTACTGGGTTTGTGATGGTACTGCTGGCATTTTTCAACTACCAAAATCACTTTCACGCACTCGACAACACCAAGCTGGGAGAGCGAATTGCGCTCTTGGTAATGGCCGGAGCGTTGGTTCTTGGCATTTTTTACCTGATTGCACGGAACTTCCGCCGCTATCGCTACATCTACGCAGTCGAGCAGTTCAAAAAATACCATGCCGATGAGCAGTGGGTTGCGCTCGGCTCCGATGTTTTTGAAGATAAAAACGACAAAAACCTGCGGGAACTCAAGAGCCAATGCGTGTTCAACGGCATTGGCCTGCTGACGGTCGATAAAAACCTTGACCCGAAAATTATCATTACACCCAGCCGGCACGACATATTCGCAGGCAAGCGCCAAAGTGTGGATTTTTTATCCCAAAAACAGGTGAAGGACCTCGATAAGAAAGGCAAGATTGAATTGTTTCCTAGTCTTTTTGGATTCAGCAAAAAGGACAATTCGGTGCTGCGCCACCAGAAAAATACCCACACCCAAGTAGCGATGGTGATTGGTAGCATGGCATTGTTGGCCATCATTTTTACAAAAGAATTAGAAAACCCTGCCTTCCAACTTGTTGAAAAACAGGAGTTTACGGATAATATAGCAAAATCAAAATCAAACACACTCAGTGAACCGGAGGCATACCTCCCCGACTCTTCTTCCATGCCCAAGCGTAAAAAGGGCAGGACGAACGAATCCTTTTGGACACTGCAAAATGCAAAGGAAACTACGCCTGTACCAGCCGAATCAGCCATCGCTGAAAGTAGCCTTAGGTCGGCAGGTGGGGATGAACTTACGGCCAAAGGTGGAGGTGAAATCGTTTACGATTGCTCCCGTTTTTACAATTTTGACGGCAAAAAATTCATCGTAGAGGTGGGAGAACTGAGTGATTACAAGGTCGCAACAGTCACCGTTAAAGCCATCCGAGGCAAGGGCATCTATGCCGCTGCGCTACTCAAATCTTGTTTTACGGAGGAGAAAAAGGGCTTTCTTGTCTATGCGGGTGAAATTTACAATACTGCAGCCGAAGCCAGTAAAGAAATGGATGGCTGGGTAGCAAAAAACAAACTCACCAAAACGGAGGTTCGCAACTGGAAAATCAGGGCGATTGAACCCGTATTAAAATAAAAAAGCAAGGTGTATAAACACCTTGCTGAAAAATGAAAAAAGGCTTAAGGTAAGTTCGTAAGCTTCCGCAAACCCAACATGCGGCATGGGGTCAATATATGTATTTAGGTTTCAAATTCAGTTTTATTCTGGTAAGAATTCATTGAGCGATGCAGTTTTTTGGAGAAAAAAAAGAAAGTTGTTGTTGAAAATTGCAGGCCGAATGCTTGTCGGGGGGGACTCGACAACCAGGGGTAGCTGCCAGGGGGCGAAGGGGGCAACATACGACCAGACGCAACTCGCAACGAACAACTTCCGGGTTATGCATCTTTAACTCAAACTACTGGCCTCCGCCAATAGAACTATGAGGAGGCATCCTGAGGATGCCATTTTATTATGTCAAAGTAAGCCTAGTTGGCAACCAATTAAGTTACCGTTAAAGCACCTTTACCATCCCAATGAAGTTGTTGAATATATTGTCTCGCTTGCCTATTTATTGCGAGGATAGAAGTTGGAGAATTATCTCAGGCATTGTCCTTTAGCCTGTATTCTTTTTTGTGAAAGGTTATGTTCAGCAGGACGTATTAAGTAGTACAAAAATGTTACCAAATTTTAAATTAAAGGCTTCAAACATGCCAGAATCATTGGGGTTTAGACCATTTGCACTTTTTTGTGTGACACTTAAAAACGACTTATTCTAAAGTCAATTTTTTTATAAAAAATGAAATCCTTATCTTTTATTGTTTTATGGATATAGCAACAACAAGCCTTATATTAATTCATGGCTATACGTAATAAAATAACAAACAATCAACATATTCCTTGAATTCTGTGATTAATAATTTCCGAATCAAGCAGTAAATTTTTTCATGTAAAAAACCTACGCAGATAAGCAGCAAGCACTTCCACACCATTTGTTTCGGCTTCCAATACGGTAAATCGAAGGTGGCTTTGCTCATAAAACGGCAATCTTGCGGCAAGTTTTGTCTTGATAAAATCTACCAATTCTTCATCCAGCAGGTTCGCTATCAATGGTCTTTGCTTCTTTTCCGAAGTTAAACGTTGTGCTAGCAGCGAAACAGAAGCATGGAGGTGGATAGTGATGCCGTTCTCATTCATCCATGCCATATTTTCAAAATAACAGGGTGCACCACCTCCCGTTGCCACCACGATTTCTACCCTATTGGCAAGGCTTCGGAGGCATTCCGCTTCGATTTGCCTAAAAGCTGGTTCGCCAAGTTTTTGGAAAATATCAGCAATAGACATTGCCGACCCAGTTTCAACAAGCTCGTCAAGGTCAATGAAAGAGAAGCCAAGCTGTTCGGCAAGCGCCCTGCCCAAATAGCTTTTCCCTGCCCCCATAAAGCCTATGATGAAAATACGCATGGAAAAATGGTTTGAAAACAACGCCCTCCATCTTGGCTGGCGAATGCAAATTTAGGTGGACTGGACTAAGTTTGACATTTTCTGTTGGTCGATTGATGGGGTTAACCGTACATTTGCCCACTTATTCAATTTTAGCTATGAAAAAAATTATGAACAAAAACATCATCCTTGCTTCGGCGGCGATGGTGGTTACATTTATAGCCTGCCAAACTGAAAGCAGTGCACCTGGAAAAAGCGTGGAGACCATACAAACCGAAGGTAAAATCAGTTCTATCATCAGAAGCCCGGTAAGCGCAGATGGCAAAGTGGACTCAACGAACGTGGCGAAGATGGATTTTGAGCAACCAATCTTTGAGTTTGGGGAAGTGGATGAAGGTGCAGTTGTCAAACACGAGTTTGTGTTTAAAAACAACGGCAAAGTACCGCTCGTCATTCAAAATGCTCATTCCACCTGCGGCTGCACAATACCAGATTGGCCAAAGGAAATGATAGCACCTGGTGAAAGTGGTGTGATCAAGGTAGAATTCAATACCAAGGGTAAATCTGAATTTCAGGAAAAGCCCGTCATCATCTCGGCCAACACCTACCCTTCCATTACAAAAGTTTTTGTGAGGGGAATCGTTCACAAACGCTGAGCATCCACCATAAAAGGAAATGACGAGCAATTCAATAAAACTCAATAGCAACTAACACTAATCAAGTTCAATAAAATGCAAACACTTATTTTTCTGCAAGCACCGGGGGGCAATGCCGGCATGATTCAAATGCTGTTTTTTGCTGCCATCATTCTGGTTTTTTGGCTTTTCATCATCCGGCCACAAACAAAGCGTCAGAAAGAACAGAACGCTTTTGGCAGTAGCCTCGAAAAAGGAATGGATGTGGTCACTGCCAGCGGCATTCTTGGCCGAATCAACAAGATTGAGGGAGAAATCGTGACACTTGAAGTTGGCTCAAAATCCTATATCCGCTTGACCAAGTCGGCCATTTCCAAGGATATTACCGAGCAGGTTTACGGAAAGGATGGCAAGAAAGGCCCCGTGGAAACGACCGATTAGTCACCCCGTAACTTAGGCTGGAGATGACCGATCTGCTTCATTTCGACGAAACCCTATTCCATTTGGTCAACTCAGGTTGCCAAAACAGGTTTTTCGATTGGCTGATGCCCTTGCTTCGCGACAAGTACATGTGGGTGCCGCTTTACGTATTCATCGCAAGCTTTTTACTCATCAACTTCAAGCAAAAAGGGCTCTTCATCCTCCTTGGCCTAGTGCTCACCGCTGGCATTGCCGACAGCACCAGCAGCCATTTGCTAAAAAAGAACATGCAGCGGCTTCGCCCCTGCAAAGTTTTGGAGCCTAGCAAGGATATGCACCTACTAGTACCTTGTGGTAGTGGATTTAGTTTTCCTTCTTCTCATGCTACCAACCATTTCGCCATCGCCACTTTTCTGTTGTTGATTTTGGGTAAAATTTTCCGCTGGATAAAAATACCTTTGATACTTTGGGCAGGTTCAATTTCATTTGCACAAGTTTATGTGGGCGTGCATTACCCGCTCGATGTGGTAGCTGGGGCATTGCTAGGGGTGCTAGTTGGTTGGGGGGTATCCATTTTGCTGAGCCATTTGCCAATCAACTTGAGACTAGAAAGCACATAACCAACTAAAAATCAAACGCTTACGCAAAATTATCAATGCATTTTTGGGAATACATACTCTTGTTTGGTAGCGTCTTTCTAGGTGGAGGGGCAGGTTTCCTTTTTCCGAAGGAACGAAAGGGCTTGCTCCAAATCGTGCTGTCGTTCAGTGGCGCTTACATATTGGGCATCGCTGTTCTGCACCTGATGCCTTGGGCTTTTGGCAGTGGGGACAGCCAAGCTGGGTTGTTTGTTTTGCTGGGTTTTTTCGTGCAGATTCTTTTGGAACAGCTTTCGGCAGGTGTTGAACACGGCCATATTCATGCACCACACCACCTCTCCGCAGGGTTTGTATTCTCGGTAATGTTCGGACTTTGCGTACATGCTTTTGTGGAAGGCATTCCGCTGAGCTATTACGGTGATATGCACGAAGTACAACACGGTGGGCATACGCACACCCAGAACCACTTGCTCTACGGCATCATCCTCCACCATATCCCAGCAGCTTTCGCACTTGTTTTTCTACTGATAATCAGCAAGTTACGGCGGTCTTGGATTTGGCTCTGCCTGTTTTTGTTCTCAGCCATGTCGCCGTTTGGTGCTTGGCTAGCTGGCATGTTTACACTTCCAGAAGTGGTGCAGGTGAAAATAATTGCCTTCGTGATTGGTTCATTGCTTCACATCTCCACGGTGATTTTGTTCGAAATGGACAGTCAAAGCCACCATTTCATTTCTTGGCAAAAACTATTGGCTATCAGTGCTGGGCTTGGCATTGCGGTGCTTACTATTCTTTAGTGCTTCTCTCCCAAATGTTACCCTAAAAATTCATTTATGACCTGTCGTACAGATTACATTCTAAACTGAGATGGTTTACTATCTTCGTTGCGCTTTACATACAGATTAAATGAAACACAGCGATTCTTAAAAAATAGCTATTTTGGCGTCAGTTATTTACCGTGACACTAACAACTGCGCTCAAACTGTTTGGTATGATAAACATTACACGAAACTTAATTTCACTAGTTTTCCTTTTCATTAGCATTTCTTTGTTTTCGCAAAGTGTGATAAAAGGAGAAGTCAAGGATGCAACCACTGGAGAGGCACTGATTGGTGCTAGTATCTTCTACGCTGAAACCGGAGAGGGTACTGTTACGGATTTTGACGGCAGTTTTGAGTTGAAAATTAAAGGCGCACTCCCTGTGAAGGTGACCTTTTCTTACACGGGCTATGAAGATAAGGTAATTGAAATTACCGACGAGAAGCAGAAGTTGAACATAAAATTAGATGAGGTGGCCATTACAACCACTACCATAGAGGTGGTTGGCCAACGTATTTCTGAAAAGCAAAAAGCCTCGCCCCTGACAGTGGAGTCAATGGACCTGCTGGCCATAAAACAAACGTCATCCGACAATTTTTACGATGGCCTTGGCGCTTTGAAAGGTGTTGACTTGACCGCTGCCAGCCTTGGCTTCAAAATCATCAACACCCGTGGGTTCAATAGTACCAGCCCAGTGCGTTCCTTACAATTGATTGACGGTGTGGATAACCAAGCACCCGGCCTAAATTTCTCACTTGGCAATTTCCTAGGTTCCTCCGAACTAGACGTAATGAAAGTGGACATGGTGCAAGGGGCCAGCTCTGCGTTCTACGGTCCAAATGCCTTCAATGGCGTTATTAGCATGACCACCAAAAGCCCATTCTTTCATCAAGGACTCTCAGCGATGGTAAAGGCTGGGGAAAGGAACTTACTGGAAACAGCCGTTCGTTGGGCAGATGTTTTTCAAAACAAGAATGGCAAAGATGTTTTTGGTTACAAAATCAACGTTTCCTACCTACGGGCCGACGACTGGGAGGCCGACAACTATGACCCTGTTTACAACACAAATACCGGGGTCGGAAACCCCGGTGGCTTCGATGCAGTGAATATTTATGGCGACGAATACAGCGGCAACATGGATCGTCGCAAAGCCAGCCCTTGGCTGGAACCCAAAGCGATGGGACAGTGGCATCGATCAGGATACCGAGAGGCCGACCTAGTTGATTATGATACCCGAAACCTCAAGACCAATGCTGTTCTGCATTATCGGTTAAGCCCGAGTTTGGCTGAGGCATCACCTGAAATTATCGTTGGTTCCAGCTATAGCCAAGGCACAACAGTATATCAAGGCGACAACCGATTCTCGCTCAAAGACATCCGGTTTTATCAATCAAAAGCAGAGATTCGGAAAACGGACAAGTACTTCCTGCGGGCTTATTACACAAGAGACGATGCTGGAAACTCCTACGACCCATATTTTACAGCACTTCGATTACAGTCAAATGCAAAGTCAAACATAGAATGGTCAAAGGATTATGTCAATTATTGGCGGAACAACATTGACCCAAGGATTAATGAATTAGGTTACCCAAAACTTTTAATCGTAAATGGTGTGGTACAGCCATACGACTATGAAGCTGCTGCTGCCTGGCTATTGCAATATTCCGATTCGTTGACGGTGTGGCACAACATGGCGGAGGTCGCAGCAAACTCAAGTGGAACGGGTGGTTCGCTTCCATTTTATGAACCGGGCACCGACCGATTCAACGAAGAGTTCAAGCGTTTGACCACTGCCAAATCGAATTTTGAGGAACAAGGAACTCGTTTTTATGACAAATCCGCACTGTCTCACGTGCAAGGGGAATACACCTTCAATCCTAGCTTTTTTGAATACATCAAAGTAGGTGGCAGCGCAAGGCGCTATACTCCAAATTCCGAAGGCACTATCTTTTACGACACTGCCGATGTTAAAATTACTAATTCTGAAATTGGCTTTTACACGGGCGTCGAAAAGAAATTTGGGGGTGATTTCTTAACCACAAACGCTACCCTCCGGCTTGACAAAAACAAGAACTTTGAATGGCTGCCCTCTCCCGCACTTTCCATTGTTTTAAAACCCAAGGCAAACAATTACCTCCGGCTTTCCTTTTCTTCAGCCATCCGAAACCCGACATTGACCGACCAGTACCTTTTCTTAAACGTAGGTCGGGCTATTTTAGCAGGAAACTTAGATGGCGTAGAAGGACTTTACACAGCAGAATCTTTTGTTGATTACATCAACACACTAAACATTGACACTTTGTCCACCTTCGACATCGCAGGAGTAAAACCAGAAAAGGTCAAAACTTTTGAGGTTGGCTACCGAACGACGCTGTGGAACAGTCTTTACGTTGATGCGGGTTATTATTACAGTATCTACAATGACTTTTTGGGTTACAATGTCGGGGTGGACGCTGAATTTGGTGCAGCAGGCTTGCCGTCAAAAATCCAAATCTACCGATATGCTGCCAACTCTATCAACACGGTCACCACACAGGGCTTGTCCGTTGGCTTAAGCTACTATTTTGCCAGTTACTTTCAGTTTTCAAGCAACTACTCTTGGAACAAGCTGAACAAAGAATTTTCTGACGACCCAATTGTGCCTGCATTCAACACACCAGAGCACAAATTCAACTTGGGTATTTCAGGACGAAATATCCCGATTGGTCGCCTGAAAAACTTCGGCTTCAACGTGAACTATAAATGGATACAAGGTTTCCTTTTCGAAGGGTCACCCCAGTTCACTGGTTTTATCCCAACCTATGACCTCGTAGATGCGCAAGTGAATTACAATTTCAAGAAACCGAACATCACCTTGAAACTAGGTGCGTCAAACATTTTGAACAACAAACAATTCCAAGCATACGGCGGGCCGAGAATAGGCAGGCTTGCATACATCTCTATCGTTTATGAAATGGAAAGCAAATAATTAAATTCAAAAACTATAACTACTTACTACGCCATTTTTAATTCGAAATGGTTCATCTCATTTAATTTTTCAAATTTTCAATTATGAAAAAACTCCTTACTATCGTTTTATTGGCTTGTTTGGCTTTCAGCGCCGAAAGAGCCAATGCCCAACGCTACCTGACACCGCAATTCACGAATGTGGATGTGCAACCGAACGTACCTTATGGTCAAAACTGGACAGTACTATCCATGCCAGTAACCGGCCATACAACGAAGCAACCACTCGTGATGGACATTTATTCTCCAACAGGCGACACCGAGACCAACAGGCCATTGATTTTGTATTTCCGCACTGGTAATTTCCTGCCTAACCCGAATAACGGCGGTACAACCGGTACCCGGAATGATTCCATCGCAGTTGAGCTTTGCACCCGCCTAGCAAAATTAGGTTATGTAGTTGCCAATGTGGACTACCGCCTCGGTTGGAACCCATTAAGCACTGAAATCGACGTGCGTATCAGCACACTTATCAACGCTGCCTACCGTGGTGTTCAAGACGCTCGGTCCTGTATCCGTTTCTTCCGCAAATCCGTGGTTGAAAACAGTAATCCTTATGGCATTTGCCCAAGCAAAATCACCGTCTTCGGTGAAGGTACGGGTGGTTATATTTCACTTGCAACTGCCACCTTGGATCAGTACTCAGACATCGTACTTCCAAAGTTTATCGGCGCGGACATCAATGGGGACGGTATTCCAGACCCATTCGTCATCGAACAAATCCATGGTGACCTGAACGGCGAAACCCTCACTACGCTCAGCCCAGCGAACGGTGACACATTAGCCGTTCCGAACAACCCTGGATATAACTCTCATGCACAACTTTGCGTGAACCTTGGTGGTGCCTTAGGAGATATTTCTTGGCTAGACGCCTCTGACCCTCCAGCCATTTCTTTCCACGTTCCTGATGATCCAAATGCTCCTTACACTTCTGGCATCCTCATCGTGCCTACTACAGGCGACCAAATTGTTGAGGTGCAAGGTTCTTACGAAGTGGCAAAAAAATCGAACCAATTGGGTGTCAACCAAGTATTCGTTGACGCTAACATCCAAGATGGGTTTACCACAGCTGCCAACAATTTCAACGATGGCTACGAAGGGCTTTTCCCTTTCAACCGCCCAACCTGGACGAACCCGTTGAACCCAGCAGGACCTCCACTCCATGAAGGCGCTCCTTGGCAATGGTGGAATGTAGCGTATTGGTCTGCAATCCCACACCCGAGCTGCCCGGCTGGTCTGCCTGTCACTGTGTGCAATTTCCACGTTCTCAATTGGATGAGCCAGCAAGACATGAGCGCCACCAAAGGCCGTACTTATGCTGATTCCATCATTGGCTATTTCGCACCAAGGGCTTATGTTGCACTTGACCTTGCCAGCAACACCTGTGTGTCTAGCGTAAAAGACAAGTACAATACGGCAAACATCAACCTGACGGTGTTCCCGAACCCAGCCAATGAGGAGGTGAACTTCATCAGTGAATCCAAAGAGAAAATTCTTGGTTTTGAGCTGTACGACATGTCAGGCAGGCTGTTGAAAAGCCAAAGCGACATCAACAGTAACTACTACACCATGAAGCGTGAAAAATTGCCAACTGGCATTTTTATCGCCAAATTGCGATTCAAAGAAGGCTTGCTTTCAAGGAAAATTGTGTTGCAATAACTCTTTCACCTTTTTCTTTAAAACTGGCGGTTGGGCTTACTCTCAATCGCCAGTTTTTTTCATAAAAAATGCAGCCAGGCATGATGCATGGCTGCATTTTTTTTGCTTGCAAATAAGAATTCTATTTCAAAAACGCTCCCAATTGGTCAAACAGCAGCTTCCCATGGCTCGGCTGCTTAGCCCCCTTCACAGCCAGTTTTCCTTTTTTGTCAAAAATCAAATACATGGGAAGTGCCAAGTTCTGCCCGTCACCAAATTGCTGGATTAGCTCGTCCCGAAGTGGAATGTTTACCATCAAGTGGTAGCCCGTCAAATGTTTGTCCTCGATAACTTTTTGCCATTTGGCCGTCCGTTGGTCTGTATCCACCGATACGTAAAGCAACACAATGTCCTTGCCCTTGGCGAAATCGTCCAGCGGCTCATGATGGGTGAACTCGAACATGCACGGCGTACACCAGGTTGCCCAAATGTCCATGTAAACCACTTTTCCTTTAAAGGGAGCAATCAGTTCTTTCAAGCTGTTGATAGCACCATCCGTACCGAGCAGGTGAATGTCTGGGGGAAATTCATGAAGCGATTCGCCGCTGCCTCGGACAGGTTGGGCGGTAGCTGCCCCAAGCAAGGAAGCAAGTCTGGGGTTGTAGCGACTCTTCGGGAAGTCCGCTCTGAATTTGTCTTTCATTTCCACCAAGATAGGCTCCACCACCCCATCCAACGCAGCGGCGGCGTAAATGCCCGCTGATGCGTACTCCTGCACGTTCGGCTTGAAGTATTTCCAAATCAGTCGGTCGTACTCCAAAAACTGCTCACCCCGCAGCGTGTCCGCATCTGCAAATTCGCCCTCTTGCAAAAAATCCAGCCGATATTCCCGGATGTACTGGTCCAGGAAGGTCAAGTACCACTCGCTCACTGCTGCGGGCAGATTGTCAAGGCAGTCTTGGCTCGTCATTTTCTTCCAATAATTACCCCACCCGTCATCGAAAACGAACGGGGTTCGCTTCCTCGCAGCCACCCTTTGCCGATAGGCAACACTGCTGAAAATACTGGAATAGTACATCTGAATGTCGTCCTCTACCGCAGCTTTGAACTCCTTGGAAAAATCCTTTCTTGACGCCTTTTTGAGCATTTTCTTCTCAACCTCCCGGTAGTCTGTCACTTCCAAATACGTGTCCTTTGGAGAGGCACCCTGTTTGAAAAACGAGTTGGGAACCTCCGTTAGCCGCTTCCCGATTGGTACGTCAACACGGGGCAACTCCTGCAAAAATTCGTTTTGGGCAGCATGTGGCCCCGAAAACCGGAGGGAGCCAGCAAGGTTTTTCATGTCGGCAGCCAAGGCATCGGGGGTTTTGCCGGGTTGAACGAATACCCGCAGTTTTTGGCCATCAATTCGCAGCAGCAGGAAGCCCGGCAAGTTGTCAGAGAGTTTTATTGCAAACTTGCCGTCACTGCTGAGTTTCACCTGCTCAGGCTTATTCGGCAGGTACTTGCCGTCGAATGGCTTTTCAACCAAAACAACCTCCGATTTCGCATTCTTGAACTGCCCGTTGAAGGTCATCTGCGCCGACAAAACAACGGAAAACAGGCAAAGCCACAAGGCCAGTATTTGCTTTTTCATGGTAAAATATAAATGATTCAGTTCGAGCAAGTTGTCCGAAAACGTCAACGGAACATGAAAACGATTGTTCTTGTGAAAAAGATACGAGAAGGGTCGGGTTGTTCAAAAACTTGTGTTGGGGAGTCGAGCAGGCGCTTCGTTTTTTATTTGCCCATATTGCAGCCAAAACCCAAACTTAATCCGAGAACATTGCCATTTTGGCGCTTTCAATATTTTCAAATACATGGCTGAAAAAATATTTTGTGATTTCTTGGTCATCGGCGGGGGTGCTGCCGGGTTCTTCGCTGCCATCCGTGCCGCCGAGTGCAGCCCCGGTGCGAGGGTCATTATTTTGGAAAAAGGGCGGGAAGTTTTGCAAAAAGTAAAGGTATCCGGCGGCGGCAGGTGCAATGTCACCCATGCCTGCTTCGACCCACGGGAATTGGTAAAACACTACCCCCGAGGCAGCAAAGCACTACTCGGCCCGTTCAGCCGCTTCCAACCGGGCGATACCGTGGCCTGGTTCGAGCAACGGGGCGTCCGCCTCAAGGCCGAGGAGGATGGCCGCATGTTCCCCGTCACCGATAGCTCGCAGACCATCATCAACTGCCTCCAGCAATCGGCCAACAAAACAGGGGTGCAAGTGCTCACCGGTGAAAACGTCCAGCAGATTACCCCACCAAAAACAGCCGGTGGATTATGGTCAGTCGCTTCGCAAAGCGGCACCATTTTTCAAACCAAAAAACTGATGGTCGCCACCGGCAGCAGTGCCCGCATCTGGCAACTGTTGGGAGAACTTGGCCACAGCATCGTCCCAGCCGTCCCCTCGCTGTTCACCTTCAACGTAAAAGGCCCAAGGCTGACTGGATTGATGGGCTTGTCCGTCCCTTCAG
This sequence comes from Saprospiraceae bacterium, assembly GCA_021739645.1. Classification (GTDB taxonomy): domain Bacteria; phylum Bacteroidota; class Bacteroidia; order Chitinophagales; family Saprospiraceae; genus UBA6168. The sequence goes on from JAIPBL010000049.1 coordinate 38,279, forward strand.
CAACTGTGCGGGTTTTAGGTGAAAAACTAACGGCCACCGGGCCGCTACTCATCACCCATTGGGGCATGAGCGGCCCCGGCATCCTGCGCCTATCTGCTTGGGGCGCTCGTATTTTGGCTGAAAAAAAATACAATTTCGACATCGAAGTGAGCTGGCTGAACTACTCGGCAGACGAAATGGCGGAGGAACTTGGCGAGGCAAAATTGACTTTTTCGAAAAAACTGGTCGCTTCGCAAAACCCCTTTCCCACCCTGCCCCGTCGGCTCTGGGAAAGCCTCGTTGCCGCATCCGGCATCGCTTCTGACCTTCGCTGGGCAGACCTCCCCAAGGAAAAATTGCGCAAGCTGGCCATCGAACTCGGTGCTGGACAATACCATGTCAGCGGCAAAAGCACCTTCAAAGAGGAGTTCGTGACGGCAGGTGGCATTGCCCTGGACGAGGTGAACTTCAAGACATTCGAGAGCAAAATCCATCCTGGCCTTCACTTCGCCGGCGAGGTGCTCGACATTGACGCCATCACAGGTGGTTTCAATTTTCAGGCAGCTTGGACGGGTGGATGGTTGGTGGGGTCGGCAGTCGGGAAAAATGCTTAATATCGGCAAAGGACAAAAAATAGGCTATCCGATATTAAGGCTACATTTGCAACATGATTTCGCCAATAAATATTGACTTCACCAGCATAGAAGAGCGGTTGCTCGCTTTGGAGGCTAAAAAAATTCAACTGGACGCATTACGTCCTTTGCCTGCCATTGCGTTGAAAAATATCAGGGAAAGTCTTAACCTGGAATGGACGTATCATTCCAACAGTATCGAAGGCAATACGTTGAGCCTTCATGAGACCAGAATGGTAATTGAAGAAGGGTTTACGATAAAAGGAATTTCGCTCCGGGAGCATTTTGAGGCAGTTAACCACCATGAGGCCATACATTTCTTGGAAGCAATGGCGGAAAAGTCCAATAATTTGGATGCCTCAGACATCTTGGAAATTCACGCATTGGTCATGCAGAAAATTGAGCAAGATTTTGCTGGAAGGTACCGGAACGCTGGTGTGCGCATCGCAGGGGCGAACTTTGTGCCACCCAATGCGCTCAAAGTCAACGACCTCATGGATGAACTTTTGGAATGGGTCAATGACGCTGGAAACATCTACCATCCGATTGTAAAAGCTACCATATTTCATCACCGATTAGTTTGGATTCATCCCTTTTTTGATGGGAACGGGCGTACAGCAAGACTTGTCTATAATTTGTTGTTGATGCGAGAGGGTTACCCACCTGCAATCATTTTGAAAAATGACCGTAAGAAATATTACGACGCTTTGAATTTCGCAAACAAAGGCGATTTTAATAAGCTGTTGACATTGGTCATGCAGGCGGTTGAACGTTCTTTGGAGATATATTTGGGAAACATGACCAACACATACGAAGAATTCCAGCCTATTTCCATAATAGCCCAAGACCCTGAAATACCTTTCGATAATGAATATTTAAGCCTATTGGCTAGGCAAGGTAAAATTGGTGCTCACAAAGAAGGCCGAATTTGGCTGGTTTCAAAAAAGGCAATTCTGAGTTATCTTGAAAACAGAAAAAGGCAACGATGAGGTTTTTTTCCTAACACCATGAACCAAAAGAGGCTGCATCACAAGTCAACCTCCCGCAGATTACGCAGATTTATCCAGATTTTTTCCTGGGTAGATCATCGGATTTCATCTGTGTAAATCTGCGTAATCTGCGGGAGACAGAATTCTTATTGGTATTTATTTTTCAACGAGGTCTTTTGACACAGCCTCTACACGTATCCCAGAAATCTTTTCAGGGCGCTTTCTCGGAAAAGATTTCCGAGATACATTTTACTGCAAAACCACATTGTCCACCCGATAGGTTGTCGTCTGGCCGCCAGGCCCACTGCCCTCGTACTTGAATCCGATGGCTACCTTCTGTCCGATGTAACTTGACAGGTCAATATCGTCGGAAAAAATCCACTCGTTGTCCACGTTTGGAGCGCCAGCAATCGTTGCGCCAGCAAGCGGCGACCAGGTGGCTGCAGTCGGGTCGCAGTTGAAGTCGGTAGAAATCCAGACCGTAAGTCCAGCTTGCACATAAAACGATTTAGCAGTCTCAAAAGATAGTGTTTTTGGAGCGTTGATATCGAGCAGTGGTGTTACCAGCCAAGCGGTCATGTTGGCCTCTGTATCATTGAAGGCGGTTGCTTGAGCATAGGTATTGTTGTCGGCCGCAAAATATTTGTAAATCCAGGAGCGGGTTCCCACGGTCGCTTTGTTTACCCAACCTGTCAGTGCAATGGAGGCATTGTTTGCCCCACTGGTGAAGGCTTCATTCAAATCGCCTACCACAAGTGGCGGATTGCCGTTTTCGCAGGGGTTGTTGCCGCCAGTGCCACCGCCCATACCGAGCTTAATGTTGTCCACCCGGAAGGTACCGGTTTGACCAGTGCCACTGCCACCCACGTAGTGGAAGCCGATGGCGATTTTTTGACCAACATAAGCTGTCAAATCTATGTCGCCTGAAGGCACCCATAGATTGTCTGTACTTTGCTCTGCACCAGTGGCCAATGTTGGATTCAAAGCCTGCCAAGTAGCAGTAGTTGGGTCGCACTGGAAATCAGTTGAAATCCAAACAGAGAGGCCATCGTGTGTGAAGTATGCTTTAGCCGTTTCAAAAGTAAGCACCTGCGCCTGGGTCAAGTCAATCCGTGGAGAAACCAGCCAAGTGTCCATCTCTGGGGAAGCGTCATTGTAGGCCGTTGCTTGGGCGTAAATATTGCCAGAAAACGCTTTCGCTTGCCAAACCCGAGTGCCTTTCAGCGCAATATTGGTCCAGCCAGTCAGGTTCACCGGGTCAAAATCAGCCAAGGATTCGAAACCCTCGTCCACGCCAGCCACTACTGGAACCGGGCCGTTGGCACAGGGGTCAGGTCCGACCGGGCCGCTGCAACGAGGGCCGCTCATGTCCACATCGTTCATATCACGCACGACGAACTGGAGGTCATTCCTGTAAATTTGGAGAATTCCTGTCAAAGTGCCGCCGTCGTTTGGAAGGCTTACGCCCGCAAAATCTGCGTAACCACTGGTTCGGACGAGGAGCGTCACCCCGTCGCAGTCCTCCAAATCACGGTTGTAAGTGGTGCGGGTCACCGGGTCGGCGAAGGTAAGTGCCGTATCTGCCAGGACAAATTGAACATCTGTGACCGTCACCAGCGTATTCACGTCATCGAAAGTCAGCTCACTGATTTTCCTGACTTTGGGCACTGGTGGTGTTGCTGATTTTATACCCCGAATCAGGTGGTCGCTCACTTTGATGATATTGCCAAGTTGGCCATCGTCGGTGATGAACCCGCCCAATTGGAAAAGGTTGTTGTAATCGCCAATCACAAGCCCCTTGCATTTGATATATACCTCACGGCCTACCGGGTAAAGCGTGTAGCTGTCGGTCGTTTCGATTTTCACCATGATGCCGCCCGTTTCATCTTGAATGACGAACGATTGGTACAGGTTGCCGCTGGCATCGTCGCCCACAACCGTACCTTTCACTATCCAATCTTCGGCAATGGTCTCCAGCTCCCCAATCGTGTGGAGGGCTTTTACTTGCGCAATGGTCGCATTGGCGGTCAGTCCGGGGTCAGTTCCGTCGGTTGGCGGCTGGTCGAAATCTTCTTTGAGGCAGGCGTTGAAAAGGACGCCAAGGAATAATGCAGGAAGGAAAAATTTGATTAAGTTCTTCATTATAAAAAAGGATTGAAGGATTGGTGGATTGAAGGATTGAAGAGGTTTAGTGTCTTGGGTTTCACGACTAGCTTCCCGTGAAACCTGAAACCTGAAACCATCAGAACCGTAGCGCCCCCATCAGAAAGAAGTTGGTGCCGTAGGCGTAAAAATATTTTGGAGCAAAAACGTTTGTGCCGTTGTCAAAATCTGCCCTATCAAAGCGGAGCTGTTCGAAGCCTCCCGTTCTGAAACTGGCGTTCAGCAAGTTGGTAACGCCAAGTGTCAAATTGAAAAACACACCATCGCTGATTTTGTAAGATTTATTGGCAAAAAGGTCAAAAGTGTAAGCACTTGGAAGGCGCTCCTGGTCAATCTTTCTGTCGTAATTGGCATCGCCCACCTGGTCGCCGAATACCGCATCAGTGGTGCGGCGGTAAGGGTTCACGTCGATGTAATTCCTGTCAAAATAATTGACGGTAACGCTGGCAGACCAGAAATTTGGAGAACGATATTCCAGTGACCCACTGTATGCCGTTTGAGGTGTGCTTGGGATGTAAAAGTTCTTTAGGTAAGATGTGCCCCGGTTTTGAATCACCCCGTCATCGTCAATTACGAAGATGGCATTTGGTCGGGAGGTGTAAATATATTCCCCCACAGACGCCACCCCAGTAAAAGAAATCGTGGGTGTAATCTTGTATTGCGCAGCAAACTCAACGCCAGCGTGGCGTTTGTCCGTACCAACGAGGATGCTGGTACCGAAGCCCCTCAAATCATCATCCAAGAAAAAACGGTTCACCTTTAACCCGTTCTTAAACTCCGTCAAAAAGAAGGTAGCACGAGCCTTCAACCGTGGCGAACGAATCTGGTAACCGGCCTCACCGCTGTAAATTTCCTCACTCGTTAAGCCCGGCACAAGTTGGTCACGGTTCCGGGCTGACACGTAGGCATTTCGAATGTCTGGTGCCCGGCTGATGTATGCGCCATTGGCGTAGAGGTAGTTCCGGCCATTTATTTTATAGGTTATTCCAGTCTTCCCGGCGTAGTTGAAGAAATTTTGCTTTTCTGAATCCCCGAATGAGCTGTTCGGATAGCGGCCGCTGCGGAAATTCCCAGTGCGCCAAAACGAAGTGCTCGTTGCTTCGCCAGCTACGAAAAAATCAATTTTGTTAAAGGTGAACTGGCCCTGAAGCCACGGGCCAAACCGGCGGCCCGTAATGTCATAGTCCCACTTGTAGTGGTCTCCTTTGCGCACGATTGGATCGGGATTGTTCAGGTCAAATTCTGGGGATTGACCTGGCAGTGGTGTGTCCAAGGCGAACCTGTCCACATTGACGTAATAGTCTCCACCAAGTAAGTCCTCCACCTGAGAAAAATAGTGCGTTTTTTCCTGCTGGAACTGCACCCCAAAATTGAGGGTCAAATGGTCGCTGATGATATTTTGATAAATAGTGTTCCCGCTCAGTCGGGTAAGGTCGGAGCGTTGGTCGCCGATGATGACCTGCGACATGTTGCCCGGCGTGTTGTTGTACGACTGGCCGTTTAAGCGGTTTCCTTCGTAAATTTCATCCCACTGCACTTGCAGCAGGTCGGGGTTGTTGCGGTAAATTTCAGCTACCTGATTAGCGATGGCCTGTCCACCATTCCCAGGCAATGTATAGTAGCTGGGCAGTTTCCGGTAATAATCGGGGCGGGGGTCGGGGGAATTGAACCAATCCAGTTGGGTGCGGCCATAATGCCCTGTCAGGTAGCCTACGGCTGTTGTCAGGGTTGCTTTTTTGCTCATCGTCCAGTCATGGCGCAGCACACCGAAAGGCTGGTGGGCGTTCACCACCCTGGAGTCGCGCTTTCGACCATTTTGCCAACCCCAATTGGGATTGTAAAAATTGGTTCCAGCCAGGTCGTTCATTTCCTGTACGGATGGGCTTTGAGCCCCCCTGCGCACTGGTGAACCTATCACGGTCAAATTGAGCATGTGCCTATTGTTCAGCTTTTTGTCAATTGAACCAAAATAAGACCATGCGTCATAAAAAGTACCTGGAACGTAGCCCTCCTCCGCCCAGCGGCGGCTGCCGGAAAATGAAAATGCCCAACCATTTGCCAGCATTCCCGTGTTCCAAGTGGCCATGATTCGACCAGTGTAGGAGCGATTTCCGTACATGTAAGATACCCGTTTGCCCGTGCGCTGCTCGCTTGCTCGGGTATCAATTGCGGCAGCACCACCAATACCACCGAAGCTGTAGGTCGATGGGCTTAGGTCAATCGTGCTTTCCCGGTTGCGGGTCACGTCGTTGAGTCCGCCCCAAGTGCTCCAATAGACCGAGCCAGTTTCGAGGTTGTTCACCAAAATGCCGTTGAAAAGCGTTGGCGTCTCGGCGTCGTATCCCCTGATTTCGAAGCCGCCAGTGCTCAAGTTGAACGAAGCTGCATTTACAAAGGGGTCACGGGAGGCCGAAAGGATGCCGGAAATATTCTGCTCGCCCCTCGCACCTTCATCATCACCGGAAAGTGAGATGATGGGGATGCGGTCTTCGTCCGTGACAAAATCCTTGGCACTGGGTTCTTGGGAAATTGTTACTGTCCCGATGTCCACCTTGGTCTGGTGGCTTTTAAGTTCTACCGTTTTATCGAAAGCCAAAAAACCGGCTTTGTAAAATGAGACAACTAACCCGCCGCCCCGGAGCCGAGGTTTTAGTGTAAAATTGCCAGCGGCATCTGTCAAAGTTTCGGTGCCAGCGGCGGTGACTGTCACACCTTCCATGGGCTGGTTGGTGTTTTCGTCAGCAACCTGCCCTGTTATTTCGACCACTTGAGCGAAGGAAAAAACCGAAAAAAGGCAAGAAAATAGAAGGAGTAGAAAGGTTTGTTTCATACAATGTATTTGTTGGTGCAAAGGTAACAAGCTCGTTCAGGTAAATTTATAACAGCCAAAATTTATCAAGCTTTAATCCTCAAAATAACAGGAAAACTATAAGTTGGCAGGTAGAGGGTGATTGCGACATTGATTCCACAGCTTGAAACCTGCCATTTTTCCACACACAAAAAAAACGGGTGCTGCGTTGGCAGCCCCGTTTTCTTTTGGTGAAATATTTTTCTTTTGGAAAAAAAGCTTTCTTGGATTTCTTATAAAAATGGCCCTATTGCCATAAGGCACAAATAATGGGACGCCAAGTCGCCATCCGTGGTTTCTATAAGAAAGCCCTCTCTGGGTTGGTGGAACCTACCTTTTCCAGTGCTTGTCCCAAGTCATAAATCAAATCCTTTGCATGCTCAACACCCACGGAGAGCCTCACAAGGTTTGGGTTGATGCCCAGTTTCAGCTTTTCTTCGGGATCCATGCCAGCATGCGTCATGGAGGCGGGGTGCTGTGCCAGCGACTCTGTACTTCCCAAGCTGACGGCCAGTTTCACCAAATGAAGATTGTTCAAAAAAGCAAACGCTTCCGCTTCGCCGCCTCTCACTTCAAAGGAAATCATGGCGCCCGGCGATGAGCACTGTTTTTTGTAAAGTAGAAATTCGTCACCATCCTCGGGCGTGAGTAGGCCCAGGTAGAGTACCCGCTCGATTTTCGGGTGGGATTGTAGCCAAAGAGCCACTTTTTGGGCATTTTTTGCTTGCTTTTGCATCCTGATTTTCAGCGTTTCGAGGCTTCGCAACAGCAGCCACCCCGTCCAGGGGCCGGCCATGTTTCCGAGAAAAGTACGCAGGGCTTTTACCCGCTGCATCAGCACCGAAGAACCGAGGCAAGCGCCTGCAATCACGTCACTGTGACCACCAATGTACTTGGTAGCGGAGTAGAGAACGAGGTCGGCGCCGTGCTTCAAGGGATGCTGCCAGAGCGGCCCCATGTAGGTGTTGTCCACGGCCACCATCGGTTGGTGCTCTGGCGTGGCAAAATGGTCGGCCAAGCGTTTGCACATGGAAATGTCGAACAATGCGTTGGTCGGATTGGCGGGGGATTCAATGAAGACCATTCCCAGATTGGCGCCCTTCCCCGTTTTTTCAACCAGCTCGACCACCTCTTCGAAATTCATTCCCGGTGTGAACTCCACGGCTGAGATACCGAATTTCGACAAAACATGGGTGATAAAATGCCCTGTTCCACCGTAAATCGGGCCGCTATGCAGTAGTAAGTCGCCAGGTTTCAGGAACTCAAACATGGCCGTCGTGATGGCCGACATGCCGCTTTCGAACACGGCACAATCCTCCGCCCCGTCCCAGAGGGTGAGCCTGTTTTCGAGGATTTCGAGGTCGGGGTTGTTGAGGCGGCTGTAAATCAAGCCAAGCTTTTCTTTTTCACCCTGCTCTCGCAGACCGTAGGCTACTTCGAAGAAGGCTTTGCCCTCCTCGGCAGTTTTAAAAACGAAAGTGGAAGTTTGGAAAATCGGGCATTTGATGGCACCCTCCGACCACTCAGGACGGTAGCCGTATGACATCATCAAACTCTCTGGTTGGAACTTGTGCATTTTCATGATATTGAATTATTATTCGATGCAAAGTTGCGGGCTTTGGCAAATTGTTCCAATGATTTACGTTAATGAAGAAAATGATTCTTTTTAAAGGTAATTTTGTGAAAAATAAATCTAAAAGCGGTTTTAAAATTGTCTAATTTTGGAAAAATATTCCAAGCCATGATTAAGTTTGATGCCCTCGACCTTCGAATCCTCGACCTCTTGCAGGAGGATGCCTATGCCACGCACAAGGAAATTGCTTCCAAATTGAACATGACCACCACGCCCATTTTTGAGCGGATTAAACGGTTGGAGCGGGATGGAATCATCCGAAAATATACGGCAGTGCTCGACCGGCAAAAGTTGGGTTTGAAACTCGCCGCCTTCTGCGACGTTCAGCTCAAGGTACACTCCACGCCTTTTCTCGAAAAGTTTGAACTCGAAATACAATCCATCGAGGAAGTGCAGGAGGTTTACCATATCGCTGGCATGTACGACTACCTGCTCAAGGTGGTGGTAAAAGACATGGAAAGCTACCAGGCGTTTGTCTCTAAAAAATTGGCGGCGCTCGATAATATTGGCCGGGTGCAGAGTTCCTTTGTAATGAAGGAAATCAGCCATACCACCCGTTTTAAACTTGACTAAACGTCCCGTTTTTAACATACTCTAAGGAT
>JAIPBL010000142.1 GCA_021739645.1 Saprospiraceae bacterium
ACATAAAAGGAATTGTAGTGTCGGACGAAGCGCTTGAAAAGGTGAATTTGACAGAAGCTAAATTTCATGGGGAATGGAACTATAGTATCGCCCCAAATCAAAAATATAAGTAGGAAGTTATTTTTGCGCAAACCCTTAGCGTGCTCAGTTGCTGCTGCTCACTGGCACTTGGTGCGAGGGCATTGCGGTAGGCCGTCTCGAACTGCACGAATTTTTGCACGTTGCTCCCGTTGAAGCCGTTGTACCAGGCTGCCAGTTCCGCCTCGTTCAGCGGCTCCAATTCCTGCAGTCGGCTGAGGTGCCTGTACAACTTCAGTTCGGCGTCAAACGCCAGTTCGCCCCCGTAGATGCTGCCGACCCCGGCCTCCAGGAGGTCAATGCCGGAATGGGCAGCCCGCTTGTAGGTTTGCTTGATGTCCGGGTCTTCTTCGCCGATGATGGGCGGGGAAGGGCAGACGTAGTCGCCCACTTCTGCATTCTTGAACCAGTCCGGGATGTTTGCTGTGAAGAATGGAAAAAATTCATCGCCTTGTGTTCGGAAGAAACCAACAAGGTAGCGATTATTAGATGCAACTGCTGCGGCGCTAAAATTCCTTGCCTTTTTGTTGGACGAAGAACTTAGGTCGAAGAGGTTGCCTTTGAGTTTCTGTTCTCCAGTGTGGGCGTAAGTGTTGCCAGAATTGCCGTAGGAGAGGTTGAGGCCGCTGCTGGTGAAGTCGTTTCCCCTGATGACGGCACCGGCGTTGTCGTTCGTCACGACGAGGCCTTGGCTGCCGTCCGTGGCCCGGTTGCAGGCGATGAGGGACATTGGGCTGCCTATCAGTTGCATGTTGTCCTTGTCGGCGCTGACCAGGTTGTAGTCTATTTTATTGTTCGAGCCACCGTTCATGGTAAAGTTCCGGCCTATTTCGGAGAGCACTACTTCGTCGTTCCTGAACACCCTTGCGTTGTTGGTGTAGTTCAGGTAAATGTTTTGCCCAGCCCCCTGCACCCACATTTGCGGGTTGCGCTGGATGGCCCATTTGTGGTCACCTGTGCCTGCACCCCACAGGAACACGTTGCAATTGGTGGCCGTCATCGAGTTGTACTGGATCTCGCCAGCGGAGGGCGCCAAGATGCCAAGTACATTGTAGTTGCTAAAGCCCATTGTGTTGTGCTCAATCAATGAGTGTGAGTTGCCGTACAAATCCCCTATAGCTACGCCAGTGATCAAGTTGGAATATGCGCCGTTGGTCACAATCAGTTCTTTTGTGCCATAAGTTTCGACACCTGACTCTCCAAAGTAAGTATCACAATTGTCCAATGAAAGGAAGTCGTTTTTGGTTGGCACGATTGTCCCGTCCTTGCAGTCCGTAAAGAATAGGTATTGGCCGGAAAAATCTGCATTGTCGAGGTACAGGCCAGCTTTTGACATATTTTGAATGAACAGCGGCTTGTTGACCGTCACGAGTGCTACGTGTTCAAAATGGATGCCTTCCGTCCCATCACTGATGACGGCGGTATAGTTCCCAAAATTGGTTAGGACGTTTAGGCTTACCTGCTTGGTTGTAGTTCCGTAAGAACCGATTCCCGTTACATTTCCAATGAGGTCGGTCTTAGTTCGCACGTTGTAAGTGCTGTTGTGCTGCATTTCTACGGCAACTGTTGCATCCCTGATGGTGGTGAACCTTGTGTCGAAGGTGCCCCCACCCTGGATGTTTATCCTGCTCCAACTGCTGCCGCAGCCATGTATGTTGGTAAATGCTGTAGCCAGGGTATGCCCGCTTGTAATGTCCACCCTGGTACCTGGCCACATGGTAATGTCATTGTAGGTGCCACCTCCGAACTGTGCAGTGCCAAAATTGTAGTTCACGTCAACGATGATGTCGCCAACGACCTCGACAAACTGGCCAGTGACTGCGGCTTGTGCCGATGGGAGCAGCGGCCCGTTTGGTGCAATCCAACTGGACAATAAAGTAGGGGTGTTGGGGTTGCCGATGGTCACGGCATTGTCTATGGTGAAATTGACCGTGTTCAGGACGATGCTTGGGTCTTCGTCGTTGACTATACTGAGTGTGAACACGGTATTTGGAGTTTGTAGAACCCCTTCAAAGCAAGCCACGATATTGATGTCCTGCAAAGGGAATTCCTGATAGGCATACAATGTCGTTGTTCCAGGATTGCCTATTGGGTCTGAAACGTCCGCAAAAGGGATGTAGTAACTGGGGTCCAGGTCAGTATAGATGAAGTTGGGTTCGGGGTAGGTGATTTGGAACCCAAATTCCTCATAAATGTCTTCGCACGGCAACCATGCATCATAATTGGTGACTATGCAAATGGTGCCTGTCTCGTTTCCACAAGTGAACCCCGATATGTCCAGCATAAAGGGGTAGTCGTCACATTGTGAAATTGATTTAGTTAAACCTACGCAGGTTAAGCCGAGCAGAAGTAGGATTACATTCCTCATGGCATAAAAATATTTAGAAATTAATACATCCCACACCCCTCCCACCCATGTGTAAGGAGCATGGCAGAAAATCCGAGTCGATATGTACAGGCATAAAGCACCAAGGGCGAGTCCAGCAAGGACGTACCTACAAGGCAGAGCGATAAATTGTTTGAAGTAGTTTGATGAGTGCCTAAAGTATGATTTGAAATTGTAACTGCCGTGGGTAGCCACAGCCAAAAACAATTTCACGCCCAAAGGGGCAAGCAATCGTCAAACTACTTCAAGACTTTCTCATACAGTTGGGTAAACAGGTGTTAGCGGCGCTGGGTAGCTTGGTCATTTGAATGTGGGTTGGCCGCCGGGAGGCTCGATTGCTTGTGGCTTTGCCGCCTCCATCAAGTAAGCATCGGAAAAGAAAAGTAAAATCCTAAAAAATCTACTAATAGCGCAAATATAGTTCATGGGGGGGGGTATTTCGAAATTTTAAGTGCTGAAATTTGACATTTTTTTATCACGTATGAAATTGAATTCAGTGTGGCCAGTTTTTCAAATTAATCCCAAGACTAACCAATAGATGCCAACTTCACCCATGCGCCTCCAACCCCAACAACTGTTCCAACCGAACCGGCCGCTTGGCATCCGCCCATTCTTGGTAGCTGCCGCCGTAGCCGACGGCTTCCTGCAAGGTTTTTACCCGCTCAAAAATGCTTTTCCGCTGTTCGTCACTCGGCGGCTTCATCTGCCCGATGCGCTCGGCCAGCGCTGCCACGTTCGCCGATACGCTGTCCTCTCTCTCCCGATACTGGGCCCTCACCGAACCTTCGGGGTTGGTCAGGTAGCCTTCGGCAATGGACTCGGAGACGGACTTGCCATGCTCCACACTTTCTTTGATATTACCACGCCCCGTCACCGCATTGCCTAGTGCAAACACGTTCTCAAAACCCTTCAATCGGCACCATTCTCCCCCTTCCACCTCTATTAGGTAGCCCTTCATTGGTACGCCCGGCAGCCGTTCTGAAACGCTCCCGATGGACGAAACCACCAGCGGCGCAAGATGCGCACGGTCGGAACCTGGCACCTCCGAAACCTTGCCGTCCTCGACCTTGGTTTCCCGCAACACCAGCCCAACCAGCTTGCCATCTTCCACGATTTTGTCCACGGGAATATGACAAGGCAGCATATTGAACAAGAACTTTGACTGGGCATTCAGCAGCACTTTCTCCCGAACGGTCTCGGCCTTGGCCAGCTTTTCTGGGGTATCGGTATCGCCGGGGAACAGCGGCATGTCCTTCACTCGGCGGCGATAGACGAGTGTGCAACCCCTCAAGCCCAGGTCGGCGAGGCTGAGGCCGTGGATTTCGAGCACTTTGGCGATGCCCCGTTCCAGGTCGAACATCGTGGTATTGATGCCCCGCTCGGCCAGCGCCACCATCACGGTTTCCATCATCAGCGCCTTGCAGATGTCAATGGAGGCGAGACCACCGCCAATGACGAGCGCACCGTCGGCCAGTGCTATTTTTTCACCCTGAAAGCCTGGTTCGTGAAAGTGGTTGTACCAGTGCATGAAGGGGTTTTGGTAGTAAAGCCCTTTGCCCAAATATTCGTCTAAGCCCTCAATGCCCAGCGGTCGGTCACGCCAAGCACCCGTAGCGAGGAAGACCGCCGAGAAGCCCCAGTTCTTCACAACGTCTTGAAAATCAATATTTTGCCCAAGCTTTGCATGAGGCACAAAAGTCACTTGCGGGTCGGCAAGTTTGCTGTCGATATTGGCCTCCTCTTTGTCACGGAGCTTGGCGTGCCACTTGGGCAGGCCATCTTCTATTTTGCCGTAGGGCAATGCATTTTGTTCAAAAACCACGGAGCGTATGCCCCGCTGCGAAAGCTGGTGGGAGGCCTCGGCCCCAGACACAGCACCTCCAAAAATTGCAACGACGTGAGGGTTCATGCGACACTTTTTTAATGATTTTTAATTGGCAGCCACAAGTTATTAAAAGCAGATAACACGCAAAATGATTTTATGAAAATTTGCCAATGACCTTTGTTTGGCCGTAATAATCACGCTACCGTGGCCGTTTGCAGCATTGGCACTTCTTGCCAATTATTTTGGCTGGCGCAAAAGGGCGAACTTTCTGACGGGTGAGGGTTTTATTGTAAAATTTTGAACGCCAACGACCCACTCCTCTGGCTTCCAACTACTATTGAATTTTATGGTAAAAAAACTGATAGCCGCCATTCTGAGCATTTTTCTGGGAGTTTTTAATGCCGCTTCGCAAAGCAGAACGGACACCGTTTACCAAATCAACTGGAACGTGGATGCGCCCGTTATAGCGGGAAGTGCTGGCATAAACGCTTTGGCTTTCATCTCCATCCACAACCTCTCCCCCCGCAACGCCAACGACCTCAACAACCTCTCCCACGGCCACCTCATCGGCCTCGACGAACGGGCGATACAGCACCATTCCGCTGCGGCCAAAACGGCCAGCGACTGGGTGGCTGGCGGCGCTGTCCTGCTCCCCCTGACCCTCATGGCAGACAAGGACATCCGGGAACAGGCACTGAACGTATCCGTTCTATTTTCAGAAACTGCCCTTGTCACCAACGGACTGGTACTCGCCACCAAACGCATCGTACGCCGTGACCGGCCTTACGTCTTCAACCCCGAAACTCCGCTGAAAGAGAAGTTGGCAGTAAAGTCCATGCTCTCCTTTTACTCCGGGCACACGGCCATGACGGCTAGCATGTCCTTTTTCACAGCGAAAGTCTGGTCGGACTACCACCCCAACAGCCCTTGGAAACCAGTGGTCTGGTCGGCTGCCGCTACCCTTCCGGTAGTCACTGGCTATCTTCGCTACAAAGCTGGCAAGCATTACTTTACGGATGTGGCCACTGGCTACGCAATGGGGGCACTGGTGGGCTATTTGGTGCCACACTTTCACAAAGTGGACCGGCGGTCAAAGCGCCGCTACCGGATTTCCTCTACTTTCACGGAGGGAGTCCCATTGCTTACCTTCAAGTGCAGGCTGTGAGGAAGGCCAAATAATAGGCTGTTGAGGAACGTGGGTGAAATTGTGTTAAAAAATATTCCAATGGTTCTATCTTTGGCCCCGTCCTTTCACTATCAACCATTATGGCCAATACAAACCTTAAGGTTCGACTCATTCTTTACGACCGGGGCAACATTCTGTTGCTGCGGCAAAAGAAAAGCCTTGGTGGCAATTACACCCTTGTGGGCGGTACCATCGAAGAAAAGGAGTATGCCGTAGAAGCACTTATCAGGGAGTCTAAAGAGGAGGCTGGCCTCCTGCTTAACCAAGAAGACCTTCAACTCGTGCACGTGCTGCACAAACGAACCAACAGCAACGGGCACCGAATCACCCTGTATTTCAAAGCGACAAAATGGGCTGGAAAAATCATCACGGGTGAGCCTAATAAATTTAAGGGCGTGGATTGGTTTTCGCTGGAAAACCTGCCTTCCAATCTCTCGGACACAGTTCAGCATGTATTGCAGGAGTACCGGGATGGCAGGATGTACTCAGAATTCAAGATGAAGCCAAAAAAGGCTTGAATCCGTGACTCAAATTTGAGCATAAAAAAATGGCC
>JAIPBL010000050.1 GCA_021739645.1 Saprospiraceae bacterium
GAGATAAAACGCCTGAAAACCGGTCAGGGCAACCTGCCCAAAGGACAAATCAAGCCGCTGCTCCCGCATCCGCAGCAGCCGGAAAACAAGGCAGCCCCTGTCAACAAGAACCACAAGACGGGGCCAAAGAACAAAAAAACCAGTTCGAGTAAGTTTAGCGTAGCGTAACTTGCGGTCTGCTCAACGCTCACACCACCCCCTCCAACACCATCAAATCCCCATTTTTCAACCCACCAGCCTTGGCTTTGGGGTAAAAACGCTCCACAAGATTTTGAACCAAAGGATAAGTGGAGAAGCCGCCTTGATTGAGGCTGGGGTACATCAGTTGCCCGGCGCCGCCGGGCCGCCGTGGAACCTCCCCCTCCCCCTCCCCCTGAGCATGCGCCTTGGCCTGGGGGGCACGGTGCTGCGTTCCAAGCGTGGCAAGAACACGAAGGGCAAGCCGTTCCGCCTGGCCAGGGCCAGGCTGCTCGATGCCGGGCCTGGCAAAGTGCCGGGAAGCCCCTCAGAGGTGCAGAGGCAGCTGGAAAGAATTGTTTTGGATTTTGAGCAGGACCACTTTTTGCCCAAACTGCAAATAAAAGGCAAGGGGCGGCAGGGCAAACTTTGCCCAAAAGAGCGCAGTACAAAGTCCTGAAAAAGGAGAAAAAAACGATAAGAAAAGACAAGAACCCCAAGTAAGCCTTACCTTTTGCCAGTCCCTGTCCTTGATTATCGATTCTTCAGGCTTCGGGGATTGTCAAAAGTCCAGATTAATAGTAGCATGTAATTGAAACGGCGGCAGGACTCTACCCCACCGCCGTTTCCAGTCTCTGACTGCCAACTGTCGAACTGCCAACTTTACTTCCCTCCACTCGGATTCCCCTCCCCATACTGCACCTTCACCGGCTCGTCAATGCGGGCGACTTTCACTTCGGTGCGACGGTTGAATTGGTGCTCCTCGTCGGAGCATTCCACGCCGTCAGCGCAGCGGTTACGGATTTGGGTTTCGCCGAGGCCCATCGCCTTGATGCGGCTTCCACGGATGCCCTTCTGGATGAGGTAGCGCTTGGCAGATTCGGCCCGTTTGAGCGAGAGTTCGAGGTTGTACTGGTCGTTGCCACGGCTGTCGGTGTGTGCCGTCAGTTCCACTTCCATGCTGGGGTATTGTTTCATCAACTGGGTGAGGGCATCGAGCTCCTCGCCAGCGCCCTTGCGGATGATGTACTGGTTGAAATCGTAGTAGATGTTTTCCAATAAAATCACGCTGCCCTTGCGGATGGGCTCTTTGACCACTTCCTCCTCTCCAGCAGCGGGTTGCAGGTTCAAGGTCAGGTTGAGCGGCTGTGCGCCGACCAAATTCTTGGTGGAAATGTTTTCGGAACTGTTTTCGTAGCCCAGTTTTGAGGCGGTCACGAGGTAGTCGCTGTTGGCAGGCAGACAGAAATCGAAGCCACCGTTAGCATTGGTGCGCAGCAGTTCTTCCTTGCTGGTTGTCAGGTTTAGGATTCGCACCAAAGCGTTTGGAATATAAGTATCGTATCCTTTCATGTTCACGAGGCCATCCAGGACGGTGCAGGTGCGGGTCTTTAGCGGCATCCGGATACTGGGTGAGCCAGCGACATCTTCGGTGGCATACTGTAGTTCACCATCAGCGTATCCGTCTTTGGTGACGAGGATAAAATATTTTTTGCCTTGGCGCATGGTGCTGTTGACCGTGCCGTTCACGTCAGTGAACATGGACGGGGCGCCAAGGTCACTGGCGTTTTTGCGCACGAGCCTCATGCGGAGTTCTCCATTTTCCGAAGGCAAAAGCTCCACGTCGTACAGGTCATTGCCCTCCATGAAGCCGTCTTCGGATTGCTGGAAAACACGAACCCCGGCATTGGGAATGCGCTCGTTGGTGGTGGCGTCGTAGGCGATGATGGCAGCGTTGATGGCGGGTGCGTCGTCGTTGAGGATGGGGCCATCGGCCTCGAACATGTAGATGTCATCGGCGCCACTACCGCCGGGGCGGTCACTGGCGAAATAGCCACGAGTAGCTTCGTTGTTTAGGATAAACCCAAGGTCGTCGGTGGCGGAGTTGAGCGGGGTGCCGAGGTTGGTCAGTACGCCCCATTCGCTTCCGCTGATGTCAATGCTGAAAATATCCAGACCGCCTTCGCCGCCCCGCCCATTGGTGGAGAAGAACAGGGTGCCTGTCTCGTGCAGGAAAGGGAACACCTCGTTGCCACCACTGTTGACATCTGGGCCGAGGTTGATGGGTTTTGACCAATCGCCGCTCTTTTTCTCCACAAAATAAAGGTCGTAGCCGCCATAGCCACCGGGCATGTCGGAGGAGAAAAACAGGCGGTTGCCGTCGGCAGAGAGCGTGGGGTGCTGGCAGGAATAATCGTCGCTGTTGAAGGGAAGGGCTTTGATGCCTTCCCAATCGTATTGGCCTCGCCGTGTCTCATAAATCTTCAAAGTGACCCTGCCCTCGCCGTTGGTTTTGGCAATGCCACCTTCGAGGTTGTTGCGGGTGAAGTACATTAGGTTGTTGTCACGGCTGAAAGAGACAGGGCCTTCGTGTACCTGTGAATTGATGGTGATGGAAAACGAGCGGCCCGACTGCGGCAAGAACTGGTTGTCCAATTCAGCATAAAACAGCTTGAAAAATGGCTTGCCGGTGTTGGAGTCTATCGGCCCGTTTTTATGAAACGAGACGTACACAATGCCATTTTGATAAAACGCTGGCGAAAACTCGTACCGATTGGAGTTGATCACTTTGGCGTTCTGCAAAGCAATGCTTCGCTTGCCCGTACCTTTTTCGTAGAGTTTGTCCGAGCTTTTGGACTTGGAGCTTTGCTGCTGCGCCGACAAACAAACTGGCAATATCAAAACAGCTAGGCTAAATATCAGATTTTTCATGGACGAACCGATGGTTGAATGTATGATGGAAGGGGGGCTTTGGATTTCAGGTTTCAGGTTTCAACGTTCAAGTTTCAGCGATGCCATATTTAACCATGCTGGACTTGTTTTTAGTATGCAAACTTCGCTAAAGTAGAAAGGCTGGCTTCATTGACCAGCCTTTCTACCTCTTTTTTTAAAAAAAGCGAGGGTTGTCGTACTCCTTGCCTCCATCGTTCGCCTTGCCGATACAGTACCGGATAGAGGCTTCTATGCTGCCATTGGAGTAGCCCTTGATGTCGGAAAGGGTATAGTCGTAGGAGAAGGTAAACATGAGGCTGGGCGTGAGCTGTGCCCCCACCAACACGTCGATTGACTCGCCGTTGCCGTTCTCCTTGTTGCCACCCAAGCGATAGGTGACGCCAACCACGTAACGGTTTTGTACCAGCAAGCTAACATTCGCATCGAAATCAACTGGTGCTTTTGAAGCATGTTTCAGCAGCGCCTGTGGCTTCAATGCCAAGTTTTCGTTCAGCGGAAACGTCACGCCGCCCATGAAGTAAAAATGCTGCACTTCCCTCGAAATGATGATGTCCGAGTCCGTGAAGTCGATATTGTTTTCCAACAAACGTGGTGCTGACAGGCCGACATAAAACTTGTCGCTGTTGTAGTAAAGTCCTGTTCCGAAGTTGAACAAAAACTTGCTGCTGCTGGCACCGGGAATGCTGCCGTCTTGTTCTTTTGGCTGCGTGGCGTTGGTCTTCGCAAAATCTTGTTCCATGCTCCGCAAGGAGCCTTGAATGCCCAATCCGAGCATCCCACGTCCCAGTCTGACCCGGTAAGAATAGGCCAAGTCCGCATTGTACATCGTCGTGATGCCGATGGTGTGGCGGTAAAGGTTGGCCCCGATGCCTACCCGCTGGTTGTTCAACGGCATATTGAAGGTGGCGATGGCCATGGAAGGCGCACCGTCCAAGCCGAGCCATTGCTGGCGGTAGATGCAGGTCACGCAGGGCGCATCCTGGCTACCTGCAAAGCCGGGGTT
Source organism: Saprospiraceae bacterium (assembly GCA_021739645.1). GTDB lineage: Bacteria > Bacteroidota > Bacteroidia > Chitinophagales > Saprospiraceae > UBA6168. The sequence continues at coordinate 3,914 of JAIPBL010000050.1, forward strand.
GTAGCCCAGCTTGTAGTACATGAACTGTGTGTTGTGCGGCTGCTGCTGGGCTTGTAGCATGGCTATTCCCAAAAAGCAGAATATGATGGTGGTGATTATATTTTTCATGTTGTATTGGTGGTTGGTGATTAGTGATTGGTGATTGGTGAACCGGGGAAATCCCAATCACCAATCACCAATCCACTTTTTATCGCTGGATGATTAAATAGCCCGACATCGGCTTCTCGCCATTGCCCAAGTCAATGATGTAGAAGTACGTGGACGGCGGGAGGTCTTCGCCATCGAAAGTGCCTTCCCAATTGTTGTTGTAAGGCTCGGCGTGGTAAACCTCATCGCCCCATTGGTTGAAGATGCTTAACACGTTGTTCGGGTAGGCTCCATCTTCCGCAAGGCAAGGGATGATGAATGAATCGTTCATCCTGTCCTTGTTTGGCGTGATGATGCTCGGCACCTCGCACTTGGCATCTTTGCCTACGTTGAAGTAAACAGTAGCCGTGGCACAGGTGCAACCCTCTTGGCAAACCATGTAGATGGCGCTATCCAAGCCAACGAAGTTGATATCAGGCGTATAAGTCAAAATATGCTTAGCTACGCCAGTCCCCAATTCGACAGTGCCATGCGCTGGCTGCAACTCGATGCTGATAGTCGAAGCATCAGGGTTGGAAAGGTTGTCGTTGGCGAGAATATCGGTGAACCCACTGGTGGCAAATGGAATATTTATTTCATCGTCTCCTGCCAGTGGGATGGTATAGTTCACAAATAAGGTATCCACCGATTGTTGGCCACAAGCCCCACCGTAAATCGTCCAGATGAGGATGTTCTGGCCAGGTACGAGGTTTTCAACCGAGGTCACAGCGGAGCTTGGTGTGATGATGTTGATAGTGCCATTAGGGCTGCTCCAATATCCATTCGATTGGCCGTTGGGCTGAACGATAGCGGGTACCGCCACCAATTGTGTCGAATCACCACAAACAATGATGGCATCAGCGCCATTTGCAGAGGCAGAAGCCTGCTCATTTGTTACCGTCAACAGCAACATATCAGATGAATTGCCGCAGCCACCGTCAATCGTCCAAGTAAAGACGTATGAGTTGCCAGGTGTCAGATTGGTTACCTGGGTAGCTGGGTTGGCTGGGTTAACGATAACTACACCAAGTGCGGCCTGCGAAGCGGGTTGTGTCCAAACACCATCGTTCGAAGCAGGCATCGCTGCTGCAAGGTTTGCAGCAGTAGCATAGCAAATCGTGATAGGGTCGCCGGCGTCTGCTTGCTCCAAGAAATCAACATAAATGCTCATTTCATCGCTAGAGTAATCCGTGCAGGCACCATTTGACAACGACCACTGGAACACATAATCCTGTCCAGGCACAATACCGGAAACGGTGGTAGTGGCCTGGTCTGGGTTAGCAATCACCACGCCCGCCGGGTTTCCGTTTACCAATTTCCAATGTCCTGTACCAGCCGTGGGCACAGTAGCCGAGAGGGTGATGATGTCGCCCTGACAGCCAACGATGTCCGCACCTGCTATCGCTTGGTTGCCTGGAATGGTATTCAAAGTAACCACCGTTGGCACCGAAGGTGATGAGTTGCAGCCGTTCAGCGTAGCCACCACGAAGAATTCCTCGGGTCCGTTGCCGTACTGTGTTGGGTTCGGCACCTGGAAGTTGATGGAAGGCGTAGCCGCTCCGAGCGGCAGGCCATTGGTGTCGTACCAAGTATAGGTTGCACCCGGCGTCGCTGAGTTGGCGGTCACGCTCAACATCACGTTGTCGCTGTCTGCGCAATAAGGGCCAGCGTTGATAGCCGTTGGCACTGCCGGTTTAACATTTACCGTAACGTTAACAGAAACGATGTCCGACCAACAGCCGCCCACTTTTTTGCGAACGGTGTAGGTCCCTGCGTGCAATGCCGGGTTAGCGTTGGCAATCACTGGGTTGCAGACGGTAGAACTAAATCCACCAGGGCCTGTCCATTCGTAAATGGCACCAGTGGTGCAGTTTACGCTGAGTTCGAGTGTTTGGCCTTCGCAAACCGGGCTATTGCTCATTATCTGTACCGCAGGTGCTGGGTTCACCACAAGTGGGTTTGAACTAGAAGTGCCTGACAGGCAATCGCCCACACTGTAATTTACGGTGTAAGGACCTGCATCGGTTACGGTAAGGTTGCTAAGTGTCAACGATGGGGTACTAGTCGTATAGTCACCAGATGGGGTGTGCCAAACATAAGTCACGTTGGGGCCTGGGTAAGGATTGGTAGTGATGGTCACCGCATCCCCTACACAATATGGATTAACAATTCCCGCAGGTTGATTGGGTGTGTTAAGTACCTGTGGAATAGCCACATTCAGCGTAGCTGGCAGCGAGCTGCAACCCTGCGCATTGGTTACCACCAATGTATAAGTGCCGCTGTTACCGAAGGTTGCATTTGGAATGGTAGCGATGGCGTTCACAGAGGTGTAGCCGTTCGGCCCTGTCCAAAGATATTGGTACGTGCCGTTGTTGGCAGGGAAAACCGTGGAAACCAATTCGACATTAACGGGGCCACCTGCGCAAGGCGGTGCATTACTGCTGACACTGGTGATGTTCACCCGGTTGATGACACTTACTTCCACAGAGGAGGTGACGGAGCAACCGAACTCATTCGTCACTATCAGGTTGTAAATGCCGCTGTTGTTAGTATTAACGTTGGTGACGACCGGGTTTTGAATTGCCGTGGTCTGGCCATTCGGGTACACCCAGAAGTAACCCACGTTTTGCGAAGCAGAAGTAGCCGAAAGTTGTACACTTTGACCCTCACAAACCTGCGTCGGGGTGGCTGATGCAGAAACTGCCTCGGGAGGCAGCACGATATAAACAGTCACTGGAGGCGACACCACAGAAACGCAAGGATTTCCAATGGCCTGCACCGTCCATGTCCCTGCATGTTGAACAATGGTGGCACTTGGTATGGTCAGCACGTTGGTGGAGGTGCTGATGGTGGTAAACGTGGGCGTCGTCCAAAGGAATGACACTGCGCCAGCCACGTTGGTGGAGGTGAGCGTCAGCGTAGCGCCCTGACAAGCTGGCGTGCCTGCGCTTGTTGAGTTGGAAATGAACGGTTGTGCAGGTTGGCTCACCACCGTCACGGCCACTGTGGCCGGGTTGGATGGGCAACCGTTTTTAGTAGTAACTAACGTGTAAATGCCGCTGTTGCAAAGCGTAGCGTTCAAAATCGGCGCTGGGCTGCAACTGAACGACTCGAAACCGCAAGGGCCCGTCCAGTGGCAGGTCGTGCCATTTGCGTTGTTGATGGAGTTGAGCAAAATTTGCTCGCCTTCGCAAAGAATGATGCTCGTTGGCGAAGGCATGGCCGTTGGCGAAGCCTCCACCGTCACCGTAATTGGGTCGGATGGTGCCGACTGGCAGCCGTTGCGTTCCACCACTACATAAAATGTAAACATGCCCGAAGCGGGTGGTGCCATCGAGAAGTTTGGCACTGTCGTCGTACCAATCAGCACACCAGGAGCGTTGCCACTGTACCATTTGTAGATGACGATGCTGCCGCAAACAGATGGGGTAGTCAACTGTACATTCTCCGTTGAGCAAATAGCTGCATCCACTGCTTGAATGGCAGGTTTTTGCAGTGGCAGCAGGTCGCAAGTCACTTGTACGGACTGTACAGCCACACAACCTGTCAGGCCTTGTATTTCAACGGTATAGAAACCGAGATTGCTCTGGTTTGCATCCAAAATCACGGGGTTTTGCACGAATGCAAATGGTATGCCCTGTGGATTTTTCCAAACATATTGATATGGATTGCTACCACCACCAGACGCTGCTGGCGGATTGGCAAACAGCGACAAATTGGCGCTGCCGCAAGTGCTCGAAACTGTTGGGTTCGGGCCGAGCACGGTCACATTGACAAAAGTATTGCAAGTAGAAACGTTGCCGGAGGCATCCGTCACCGTCAGCGTCACGGGATTCGGGTTGTTCTGTGCATCGTTGCAAGTCACGGTGCTTGGCGTCACGGTCATGGAGACGATGGTACAATTGTCGGTGCTGCCAAGGTCGATTTCAGAAACCAAGATTGGTTGTGAAACAATGCCCGAAGGGTTGATGTCAATGAACGTAGGGCCACAAAGCGCAACGGGTAGTTCCACATCGTTCAGCGTCACATCGAAGGAACAGCTGCCTGGATTGCCCGCCACGTCGGTAGTGCCGTAAGTAAAGGTGGTCGTGCCTTGGTTGAGCGTGTAGGTTTGGGCTTCCAGAGGTGGCGTCAGCGTTACTTGGCTGATGGTTGTAGCGCCTGTTGCCGAGAATGTCGGAGCAACGCTCTGGTAGCTGAAGGTAGCGTAAATAAAGCTGCCATCCGTGTCGCCATCGGCAGTGACCGCAGCAGGGTTGCAAGGATTGATACCCCATCCTGGTCCTGCTGGTGGTATTGGATAGTTAAAGTAGGAGACCGCAGTGATATGGATGTCGCCAGCTGTGGCCCAGTCGTTGAACGTGGAGGCAGGGATAGTGAATGTCGCCGTGCTTGGCGTGTTGCAGTCTCCCGGCGTTACGTTCGGTTGGCCATTGGCCGTGGTGCCGAGGAAGTTGCCGGCGTTGTCGTAAATTTGAAAATAAGCACCCACCGAGTCCACATCACCTTGGATGGTAATGATGAGTTGCACGCCGCCCGGTGTTGCATTGCCCTGCAAGCCAGTGAAGGTAAACGACTTGTCGTTGGCGACATAATCGTTCAGGTTCGGGTTGTAGTTGAAGCTGATGAGTCGGTCGAGCGAATCCAATGGTTGCGACTGCACAGCTGGCGTCGTCACAGCACAGTTGTCAGTGATGTTTGTGAAAAGCGGAATCAAGACATCCTGTGTACACACGCCCGAGTTGAGGTTGATGCTCATATTAGGCGGGCAAGCAATAACTGGTGCTTCGTTATCCTCCACCGTTACGTCAAAGCTGCACGTCGTTTCGTTTGCTGCGCAATCGGTGAAAAAGTAGGTAACGCTAGTCGTGCCTTGTCCAAATGTCTCGGTCACGGGAGCTATCGGCGACACCAAGTTGCGGGCACCACCATTTAGGCTGTACTCAAATTTGAGGTTGACTGGATACTCCGTCATGTAGTTCAAGTCGGCAGTCACCGAGCCACCGGGGCAAATGGGGTTGATGGAAAAACGCCCAGGCTGACCTACTGGAATGTTAGGCTTCACGGTTAATGTCAGTACCCCGTCAAATGCCCAGGCATTGACTTGAGCAATGGTCAGGGTAAACGTGGTCATCGTGTCGGAGCACTGTGTAGGTGTATGCGCCACTGGGCCGAGCACCGAGCCATCTTCGCCGTAAACCATGAAAAATTCAGTAGGCTCCTCAGCGTCCACATTGTCCAAAGTGATTTTTAGAGTGGCACTTGAGGTGGCGATGAACGGCGGGCCTGGTACGCTAAAGTTGAAGACCACGTTGTTCACCGGGGTCTCAACGGGGTCCATGCCGCTAGGGATTGTCAGTATTTCCGTCAGGGAAAAACTTTGCGAAGCAACCACATTGCCGCACTCCTCAACGATTTCCGGGAGCGCCAGGGTCAGCAGTGCGTCGCACTGGCCGGGGTCGGTGCTGGTGAGGGTGTCAGTTGGGCAGTTGGTCAGTACGGGAGCCGTGTTGTCGGCCACGGTGAAGGTCGCCGTGGTCGTGTCACGGTTGCCGCATTTGTCCTCCACGATGAAGTTTACTGTTCTCGTGCGGTAGATGCCTGGTGTCGGGCTTGCGCAATTTGGCGCAGCCAAACTAGCATTTGTGCTTGTGCCAGCGTCATAGGCAACCCACGTTAGGTCAGGCGTGTTCGTGCAGTTGTCGGTGGCCAAGGCGCCGCCGTTGTTGCTCACCCATGCGTTGAAAACACTGTCGGCATCCACTGTATCATCGCAGAAGATGGGCTGGTTTTGCGCCTGTGTACCAACAACCGGGTTAATAATATCGGTTACGGTAATGATTTGGAGGCCCTGAATGTCGTTACCGCAGGCGTCTTCTATCTTCCACGGGCGTTTTAGCACATAACTATGGTCGCAAGACCCGGTCACGAGCGTATCGGGTAGTTGGGTGAAAAAAGCGAGGGTATCGCAATTGTCACTGACCATGGTCGGCACCCCGGTGATGTTGATGTTTCCGACGCTGTCGCAATCAACTGTGATGTCGGCAGGAAACACCGCTGTCGGTGGGATGGTGTCCCTGATTGTGATGGTCTGATTTTTTGTAGTAAAATTAAGGCAGGGATCTTTGATAGTCCAGGTGCGCATAATCGTTTTTTCTTGAGGACACATCCCATTGGTCACTACATCTGCCATGGTCACGTTCAGCACCGAAGAGCAGAGGTCCATTGCGTTGCTGTAGGAGCCGAGCGAGAGGGTGTCAATGGGCGTCCCGCAATTTACCATGGTGTCGGCTGGAATGTCGAAGCTCGGCAGGCCAGTATCCTCGATATTAATGGTTTGCGATTCCGTGACCACGTTGCCACAACCGTCGTTTGCCGTCCAACTCCGAATAATGGTGTAATCGTAGTGGTTGCAGGAGGAGGGGTCTGACGACTGAGAGTTGGAAGGGCTAAATGAGGGCATCAATCCGACATAACAGTTGTCCATCGCAGTGACAGTAGCTATTGCAGGGATGGTGTCCAGACAGCTAATAATCACATCGGCAGGCACACCAATCAAGGTGGGCAGTGTAGAGTCCGTGATGGTATAATTGGCGGAAATACTGTCCCTGTTCCCCGATACATCTTCAACATAGAAAGTGACAGAAACGGAATCACAGGTAGCCGTGAAGGTGGCCGGGCCATTATTATAAATGGTATCAACACCACAGTTGTCGAAGCCGGCTTTGTGGGCTTCTAGGGAATCCATTTGTGCTTGCAGCCAACCGGCGTAGTCGCTCAACTCGCAGCCAACCGTATCACTTGCCAGGGCGATGTTAATCACTGGAGAGATGGTGTCGATGAAGGCAAGGTTGAAGCAAAGTGTGTCCTTGACGTTGGTCGGGGACGTGATGATGTAGTGCACGGTGACCTGTGTTCCAGCGGGGATGTTGCTACCGATGGGGTAACCTCCAGGTGGAACGTATTCAACCAAAGAGGAAAAATTGCCTCCCGATACTGAAACATAGGTGGCAGGACTAGTCAACGTCCCCATACAGGAGGCTCCTACATAAATGGTGTCCGGGCCGCAGTAATTCATGGTGAAAAGGTTGCCTGAGCACTGCTGCTTGAAGCCGCCAGGACAGAGTGGGTCGGGCACCTGGATAGGTGTACCACATTCGCACTGGGCAACAAGCTGTAATGTACATGGGATTAGGCTCATTGCGAAGAATAGTCGCAACTGCCACTTGAGGAGTAATCGGTTCGTCATACCTCGTTTTTTTACCGGTTTTAAATTTAAAAAAATAATGGATTTTCAGGATTCTTTGCCTGAGAAGCGATGCAGTTTCCTCTACGAAAAAAAAAACATGAAGGTTGAACTGTTCGCCAATGTTTTGGCAAAGCAACAGTATCAGCTTCGTTTTTTATTCATGGAGAATATAAGAATTCCCGGTGGCGAAATTGTTCCAAGTCGGGTGATAGAAGGAAACAGGAGATAGGTTTGTAATCGGACTACAATCGGCTTCATAGTAAAAAATGTTCATGGGATGATAAAAGTCCAAATGAAGTTTTCACTTCATCTTAAATTGGCCGCTAAGGTAGAAAACTTTGAATTAACCACCGACAAATTTTTTTTTAAAAATCTGTAAGCAGCTTAAAGTGAATACTTAACGTCGTTTTTCATAAACAAAAAACGGGAGCAAGTCGCTGCCTGCAACTTGTAAATAAATGCAAGTTGTGGGTCAGGTGCTTACTCCCGTTTGCTAAAACTGAATTTTTTGCAGGGCAGGGTTTCCTCCTAAAGTTCACTCCCCCACCACCCACGTCAGCACCACGCTTCTCTTTCCGTTTTCCAGCAACACCTGGTACGCCCCCGCCGCCAGCCCCTTTGGCAGCAGGTGCTCCGCGGCGGTCATTTGCTCCGCAAACACCAAGCGCCCCTGCGCATCGAAGACTCGTAGCATCATGCCCGGCTCGGCGTTTTCCAGCACCAGCCTCGCCCCTGCCCTGCCCGATGGGTTCGGCACGATGGCCGCCCCGAACGGGTTGGCCACGGTTTCTCCCACCGCATTGGCGAAGCCCACGAAGAAGGAGAAAACGGCCGTGCAGCCCTGCGAGTCCGTGACGGTGAGCGAGTAGGTGCCGGTCGGCACGTCCAGTAGGTTTTGCGAAGCAGTGCCATTGCTCCACTCGAAAGTGTAGCCGCTGCCCGTGCCGCCCACCACGTCGGTGAGCGTAACGCCACCGTCCGTGGCAGTGGGGCTGCTGGCGTTGGTGATGGTGTCCGTGGCGGTGATTTCGGGGTGCTCCGCAATGGTGGCGCTGGCGCTGGCGGTGCAGCCGTTGGCGTCAGTGACGGTGAGCAAGTAGTTGCCCGCTGGCAAGTTCGTGGGGCCGGCGCTCCAAAGGAGGCCGTAGGGCGGCGTACCGCCCGTGGGCAGTGCGGCCAGCATGCCATTGGAACCCCCGAAGCAGAGCGTTGGCGGCTGCGCCGCAATACCCGCCACCAGCAGCGGCGGCGCAATGATGCTCACCCCGGCCGTGTCCGGGCAGCCGTGCTCGTCGGTGACGGTACAGGTGTGGAAACCGGGCACGAGCATGGTGGAAGCGGGCATGGCGCCGTTGTCCCAGAGAAAATGGTAGCCGGGTGTACCGCCCGTGGCACTGGCCGTCGCCGTGGCAAGCCCACCGAAGCAAGGGGGCTGCACGGCCTCGATGCTGGCCACCACTTCCGTGGGTGCTTCCATCATAAAGCTCAGGTCGCCCGTGCAGCCGAGCACATCGGTGACGGTGGCCGAGTAGCTGCCGCCGCTGAGGCTGTCAATCATGGGCGTGGTATCGTTTGAGAGCCAAAGCCATTCGAAGGGCATGGTGCCGCCGAGGGGCGTGACGGTGGCGGTGCCGTCGCTGGAGTCGTGGCAAGAGATGATGCCGATGTTGAGGCCGAGCTGCAGGCTGCCCTCGGCACCGATGCTGACGGAATCTGTGAGGGTGCAGCCATTGGCGTCGGTGGCGGTGACGGTGGCAGTGCCAGCGGGCAGGTTGGCGGCCGTGGCGGTGATGTCCGAATTTGACCAAAGGTAGCTGAACGCACCCGTTCCGCCAGCGGCGGAAATGGTGGCCGTGCCGCCCACAGAAACCCCTGCGCCCTGCGGACAAATGACGGGCGTGGCCGAGAGTGAGGCCGCAAGCGGCTGTGGCTCAACGATTTGCACGGCGATTGTGTCCCCCTCCATCTTGCCGTCCGTCACGGTGACGGAGTAGGTGCCGAGCGGTACTTGCAGTATGACAAAAGGGGTGTCGGCGATGGCGCTGCCGCCCGGCCAGGCAAAGAAGAACGGCGGGCAGCCGTACTCCAAGTCCATCGTCAGCGTACCAGTGGTGCCTGTGCAGGGCGGCTGCCCCACGCTTGCCGAGGCGATGCCAAATCTGGGCGACTCGTAAGCGCCCATGTCCACGGTGCCGCCTTGAATACGGGGCGCTCCTTCAATGTCGGTCTGGATGTTGAGCGAGTCCACTATTTGGTTGCTGCCTGTGTTGCGGGCGGGGGAGCAGGGGTGGAGGCGGTAGTCTCCGGCGCTGGTGTCGAGGAAGAGGGGATCTTCGAGGTATATCATGCCGGGGCCGCAGGTGATGGGGGTGGAGGAGATGGAGGCACAGTCGGGAGCGTCGATAAGGGTGTGGGAGATGGTTGCTTTTCCTGAAATGATTTTTAAATTACCACTAGAATTGTTCAATATTATGGAATTGTTCAACGAAAAATTAAATGCGTTACCTTGCTTTACAAATACGCCCTCATAGTCTGAAACCATCCCAAAACTTTCATTATTACTTACAGTTGAGTTTAAACACAATACTTCAGCATTTGAACTTATTAGTGCTACCGAAGCCAAATTAGCAGAGTTATGAAGAAATTCACAGCTAACTACATTAATTTTTCCGGATTGAAAATTTAAGCATCCATTACCGTCTGTACCTACATTTGCTATGAAACGGCATCTAAATAAATTTAAATCGGAGTAATAAGTGCCAACCGGAGCATCACCAGTTGTAGTGTTTAACAAGAAGGAACAAGAGTCTATGTTAGCTATACTTAAACCTACATTGGTTAAAATAAGGATAGCACTACCTGTGCCACTTCCTAAATCAAAATTTTCAATAAATGAACATTTGCTAATTTTTAAATCAATAGTTTGTCCATTGTTTTCTTGGTAAATTCCACCACCAAGGTCTAAATTACTGTTATGTTCAAAATTGCAATGGGAAAATGACAGTCCCAATGAACCATAGTTATTGTTGTGATTGAATGCCCCACCAGAATAGGCAAAATTGCCCAAAAATACACAAGAATCTATCTTCATTTCCAACCTAATGCTACTTCCTTGTTTGAATATTCCGCCGCCATCTTGGGCTGTGTTGTTCGTGAAGGCACAATATGCAATAAGGGGAGTTACGCTGCCTGATGAATTGCTTCTCATATAAATACCGCCACCATAGTTGTTGGCATGGTTGGCCATGAACTTGCAGTTCAGGATGGAAGGGCGGGAATCTTCGGTCGCAGAAGCACTGATGAGGTACATGCCGCCCCCGCTTTTTGTCCTGCCCGAAGCAGGTTCGGCTAGTACGGTGCTGTTCGCATTGCCGCCCGTAACGACAAATCCATCCAATATGGTCGTCGAGTCCACAAAACTGGCAAACACGACCGTAAACGAGTTGTCGGTGCTGTCGCCCTGTGCGCCGATATCGCCGCTCAATATGGTGAGGCTTATGTTCAAGTCCCGTTGGTTTAGCTGCGTCTCGCTACCGGAAAATCCGCCGAACATGCGCACCCCGTTTTTCAGGTTAAAGGAAAAATTCCTGTTGGCTGTGGCAGTTGGGAGATATGTACCCATTGCTACCCAAAGCGTATCGCCATAATCGGCAGCGGTCAATGCATCCTGCAGGTTGAGGTAGGCATTGGGCCAGGAACTGCCGTCGTTGTTGCCGCCTTGTGCATTGGCATTGACGTAAAGGATGGTTGCGGAAAGATGGGAGGAGATATAAGCAATAAAGCTGAGTACGAGTAGGTATCGCTTCATGGGAAGAATTATTTTGGATTTAGTTTGAGTAATTTTGTCATTGCCGAAGGCAATCCTTGCGTCATGTTTGACCGCATATATGACGAAGAGATTGCCTTCGGCAATGACAAAAAGAAGAAAAACAGGCTCATGACGTTTTAGCGTGAAAAGCAATCTCACCCCACCAAGGAGTTCGCATGAAATTTGCCCTCCTCGCCGCCTCCGGCGGCTCGTCGGGGAGAGAGCCTTTGGGGGCGTTCCGCCCCCAAGCCCCCTATTTTTCACGATAGAACGTCATGAGCCAAAAACAGGGCAATATATTTATTCCCTGACCACCTTGCCGGACTGGGCCTGCTTGTCGGTCTTTACCTGCCAGGTGAACACGCCCAAGCCCCAGCGGGAGGTCTTATTGAAGACGATTTCCCGCTGGCCCGGTTCGGTGTGTTCGTTCCAGGTGGCGACCACCCTGCCCTGCGCATCGTAGATGGCGACATCCACGTAGGCAGCCTCCTTTAGGGCCACGGTCAGCCGCAGTTCGTCCCTGAACGGGTTGGGGGCGGTTGTCACGGACAATATATCTGCGAGAGGCAGCCCAGATAGTCCGGCGGCATTGGCCTTGTATTCCAGGTTCAAGCTGTTGGCCCTGCCGTCCGATTCATAAGCCGCCCCAAACAGGACAGCATCGTCCAGGCTGAAAAGTCCGGCCATGTCCCTGAGGTCACGGTTTGCCTTGAAGCGGAGGCTGAAAACGGGCGCATTGCCCTTGAAAGGCACGGTTTCAGCATGGCGTTCGTACCAAAGTGCCCGCAGCTTGCCGTCCTTTGCTTCCGTGAGACCAAAATTGCCGATGTTCATGCCGTCCAAATCAGATGGCAACACTTCCAGGAATTCAAGCTGTGCCGGGTCGAAACGAAGACCAGCCTGCCAGGCAGCAAGGTCGGCCGGGCTGTCCAGGTAAAAATCAACGACAATATCCTCCCCTTTGCCCATGCTTGTTTTATTGGGCACATAAAGCAGGTTCACCTTGGCTTGCCCCCTTTCCTCAGATTGGTTGCCGGTAAAAAAATCACAAGCATGGCTGTTGTTGACATCACCGACTTTGATGGCCACGAAATCCGCAGTTTGCGATGGGTTCCCCGCAGAAAAATTGAGCGTGACGCACTCTGGAAATGTTGTTTCGAAAGGATTTAGTGGGTTTGGAAAGACAAAACCCTTGTCCACGAAGCGCCAAGAGGTGTTGTCTGTAAATTCGAGATTGATGAATAATATCAATTTCCTAATTTCAACCAAATCAAAAGTGGTCACGCTGTTTGATTTAGTCGCGTCCGCCGCAATAATCTTGTAAGGAGAGCCAAGCGGCGTCACACCTAAAATATGCTTGCTGATGTTCACCAGGTCAAAGGTAGAGACCCCATTCAACGGGTTGATGTCTTTGTATGGCTTAATCGAGAAGTTGTTGACGTTCGAGCAATTGGCGTTCGAAAAATTAAGGATATAATCCCCTGTGCAACTCCCCAGCCCCTCAGTTGGCACAACATGGTCGCAAGGCCCTGACAATGTAGTGCCACAACTGCTGCCCGCTTCCGAACCTCTGATAAAAATGCCTGAGTTGTACGTGCTTCCAACCAACTCAACCGGTACATCAATGCCTGCATCCTCCTCATTGTCTATCGAGCCGCCCACCGCAAAGTTCATGCAGGGGGTACAGTATATGCCCGGGTAGCTCGTTGAAATATTGGTTGGCGGGCAAGGGCCTTGTCCGTTCCAAAGTTCGAATTCCGTTTCCATTTCAAACTGCACGTTGGACAGGCAACCAGAACCAGCCGCTGAAACATCGAAAAGGATGGGACTGCTGGGGATGTTGTTTAATTGAGGAGCACAATACTCGAAATAGATGACGTTCCCCATCGTATAGCCAATGACCCCACTTGCTGTCGTTATCGGTGTAGCACCTGCTGGCACAACAACGGTACACTGGTTCGGGGCGAACGGGGAATCGAAGGTGGAATTTGGTACTACAGAAAAACCAAGGTTGTTTGGGTTTTGCATGGAGAGCTTTACGATGAGTTTTTTCCAAGGTGCTTGCCCCGTTGTTTTAATTGCCCTAACTGCATAGCCCGTTCCGCAATCACTCACTGGGAGCGTAGGGCCGACCAGGCTTATCCTTGCGTCCTGACAATAGGTACAGTTGTTCTGCAATGGCAGGAATTGACCTGCACTTGCTTCATCTACAACAGGAACACATTCAATTGAGGTGTTATAGTCCTTTATGGATGCGGTCTTGACATCTATGCTTTGAAGCTTGGTGCCGTTGTCACCTTGGTAGATTACCCGTCCTATCGTTGCCCCATCCGCCAGCGTGAACGGTATTCCCGGGTTTGTCTTGAAGATGGTGACCTCACAGCTGCCGATGCCCGGTGGGCAGTAGTAGTCCTCCACCAAGCCCGGTGCTGGCGCAACGCTTATTATTGACAAATTCCCGGTTTGGGTGGTGAACAGGTTTATGTCCAAATCGCTTAGCTGCACGGAGGTCGGCATGTTGCTGGCATCCAACACCCTGGCCACGATATCGAATGCTGATTGGCAATTCCCAAGCCCTGAAATGACCTGTTTTAATGAAAAGCTGACCGTTGGGTCACCGGAACAGGGCAAAATGCCCGGGAAAAGGACAGCGCAAGCAGGGGGAGTAAGTGCACAGCAGCTACCCCCATTATCTGAAACACGCAAGTATTCGACGTTAATATCGGCCCGGCCCAGGATATTGTCCAAACCTTCCGGGGGCTTTATGGAGAAGGCAAGTATGCTGAGCGTTGCGCCTGGAAGAATAACACCGTTGCCCGTGATGGTGCCAAAATGGAAATAGTGGAAATCACCGTCGTGCGACTCAGAGGCAGGGGTATTCGTAGGAACGGTACTTTCCGCAAAGTAGTTATCCCAGTCGGTCACGTCGGGCAAGGTATTGTAGAAATCGGTCAATTTTACCTTCAAGTCAAGGTCGGACAAAGTGATTGTTGAAGTGCCAGTGTTTGTTAGGTCGAGGTAAATCGGCACTTCGGCATGTGGGTCGGCAGTGAAAGTGCCATTGACTGGGGTGAGGGAGGGACTTGTAAATTTTGCGGAAAGGTTACTGCAAGTGTTGTTTTGGCTGTTGAACTGAGCCAAAGACCCAGTGATGTTGCATTCAGTTAGACAACCACTGCTTAACGGCTGATTAATTCTGGCAGTAACAGTGGCGGTAATAGTCACGGTGGCTCCTTCATCTACTATCACGAAAGCATCAAAAAAGGGGTTGTTCTCGTCGCCAGTAGGGATGCTGTGAGTAGCATTTGGGTCGGTTGGATTGCATTGTACCACCCAGTAAAGTTGGGTCGGAGTTACTTGAACTGCCGGGCCGTTAGTGGGGCCAATAGGGTATTGGCCAGCATTTGAAACCGGGTCAAAAACGCCGTTTCCCGTTAAAGTAACAAGAATAACAAGTTCGTTTGCCTGGAAAGGTGACGGCCCGGGGGGGAAGTTTGGATAAGTAAAATAAAAGCGCCGTTTTTGAATCAGGCAGTTTTGGTAGTTTGGGTCATCGCTATTGTTGAACTTAAGGTCGCTGTAATAACTACAGTTTGTTGGTGGTTGGGCCTCAACCCTCCCTAAGAAAAGAAAAGAAAAGAAAAGAAAAGAAAAGGTTTTGGCAAGGTTCCTTGCCAGTTCGTAGAAAATTGTGTTTTTCATGCGAATATTGGTTTGAAAAAGTGAGTAATCGGTTCATCAACATACGTCCAATAGGATTTAAGCTGGCCGAAGGGCGACCATGCGGATTTTTAATAAAGGTGGGCAAGCAAAACTAAAATATGCGGGGAAGGTAGCAATAGTTTTTGGACCTAGTAGCATGGCGCAAAACTTTAACATTTGGGACTGGCAAAGGGGCTTTGCCCATCGGGCTGGCTGCTAAAAAAAGCCTACTCCTTGGTTGGTGGCAAGCCACCAACTAAGGAGTAGGCCTCCCCCTGCGTCGCCATTTCGCAAACAAGCGCTCTGCGTCAATTGTCCATCAACTACCGCCGTTCGAATCTCGGCGCTGCCTTCGGCAAAATCAAAGGCATTTTCACGTGTTTCTTATCTGCTGGCATTTCCACTTCAGGTTTGGGTGATGCCACAGTTGCCGACTCCCTGTCAAAATGGTAGCCGGGCGCAGACATCGGCTGCCCTTCTTCACTGCTGGACGCCTTGCTGTCTGCCTGGTTATCAAGCTTTGGCAAATGGATTACCGGGTCGTGAGTTGGCGACATCATCACATCTTCCTGTTCCTGCTGTTCGAACTGGAGGTTCAGTGATTTTATCTGGTTGGCTGGCACAGCATAGTCGTACAGATAAAGCCCGTATTTCTCGATGGTGGCAATCAAGTACTCTGCATAATCGGGCTTCGTGGCATAGCCAGCGGCCTTTAGGCCATAAGCCCATCCCTTGTAATCGTAAGCGCTGAGTTTAAAAAGCGAGTGGTAGCGCCTGTTTTCCAGCAGGAACTTGGAGTGGTCAGTGAACGATTCCTCGATGTTGGGGTACTGGCGGAAGCTGGACGAGTCAGGGTCGTCGTCCTTTGCCTTGACCACCGGGCCTGTCCAGCCGTTGTTGCCCTTGATGCAGAAATAGTTGTTGGCGAGCTTGGCAACATAGCCATCTCCCCAGCCCGACTCGACAATGGCCTGTGCAAGGGTGATACTGGCCGGAATGCCGTACTGCCTCATTTGGTCCACTGCCAAATTGGCCCAGGTCTCGATAAAAAGTTGCTGTTTGAAATCAGGAATGTAGTTGGCGGACGCCGATTTCGGCAATAAAAAAATGAAGCCTACGGATAGGATGTGTAGCAATCTCATGTTCCAAGAAATTTAGTGGCTGGTCGTCCATCGAAAAACGGTAGCTGCCTACTCCATGAAGGATGGCCTTAAGCCCACCATCCGCATCAATCAGCCGCCCTAGCCTTTTTTTAACTTTAGTGTGTAGTGTAATTTCTTTTCTCTAACCCAAGGAACAGTAGGAGGAATTCGGTCTTCTCTAGTTGGTTTAATCTCCTGCTTGTGATATTTTAATAATTCTTAATGTCACTGACAAGAAGAGTACCAAATTTTTAAAAACAAGAAATTAAATTACTATTTATCAAAATGTTTATCTGTAACTAAATCAAGTGCTTGCAATTTGATTTAAAACATCAAAAAAGGCAACATTTTAATTGAAAAAATCTGTAAAAAACTGATTTTTAACACTTTGAGTGCATTTTTGGCAAATAAGTTGCTAATATTATTAATGTGCCACAGTTTGTGCCACGCACCCTGAACATCTTTTTACCGATAGCGCCGTGTCTTGTTACGAGAATGTGCGGAGAAAATTATCGCTCTGTACTTTTCTTGGAAAGCACAGGCACTACAAAAGCCGAGAGAGCCATGAGAAGGACACCCATTACCACAATTGTACTTTTTTTTGCAGTAGCATTGCTTCATGCCCAAGGCAATAGCTTTCGGGAGAAAGCAGGTTTTGAATTGGAGGCGCAGCATTTCTTTGAGCAGGCCGATCAGTTCTATGATGCAGGCGCCATGGAGCAGGCCGCCGAGTTCTACGCCGCCGCTTTCGATGAAGACCCGCAAAACACCAAGGCACTTTACAACCTTGCACTAGCCAATTTCCAGCTGATGAAATATGGCAAGGCCGAGGTGGCACTGGAACAGCTTCTACAGTTAACCCCTGCCGATACAGCTGTTTTTGAGTTGTACGGCCACACGCTGCTCCATAGGGGACATACTGGCCGGGCCATTGAATGTTTCAACATGGTGCTTCATGCAGAGCCGACCGATGTCCGGTTCGTGCATCGGGCACTAGCGTATATCAGTATCAAGCACACTAACGAGGCGCTGCACGACTTCGACGAGGCGCTCCGACTCAACCCCAAAAACTTCGAGGCGACTTTGGGCAAGGGCATTTCGCTCATGGAGCTGGAACAGCCGAAACTTGCTGCCGCATGGCTCGACCAAGCCTTGACCATTCGGCCCGGCGATGCTTTGGCACTGACCAACCTTGCCGTTATCAGGTTTCAGTTGGGTGAAAAACAGGAGGCGATGGATGCCTTCCGGGCAGCATTGCGGACCTCCCGCAAAAGCGCTATTTACCTGGCCAGGGCGCAATGCTACCTGCTCGACCAAAATTACAGCGACGCTATTGCCGATGCGAAGGAAGCCATGCTGCTCGATGGTGAAAATGCGGAGGTGTACGCCTTTATTGGCAATGTAGAACTGAACAAAGGAGACGTGGCCAGTGCTATCGAGAGTTTTGGCGTAGCCATTGATATAAAACCTGACCAAGCCGAATATTATATGCATCGTGGAGCCGCCAACATCAAAGGTGAAATGTACTATGATGCGGTGAGCGACCTGTACCGGGCTTTGGATTTAGAACCCTACCGCCAGGATGCCAGGAAGCTGCTACAGGTTGCTTACAGTCATATTGACGCCGATGTTCAAGACCAGTCATTGTCAGGAGGAGAGCACTGAGTAGGCCCAAATTTGTGAACTATGTGAGATTATATTTTCAGCATCAATATTCCTCATTCCCGAATCATGCCGGGCCGCAACATTGTGGCCCGGCTTTTTTGTAAAAAGTAGCGGTAAAATGCGGGAAACTTGGCCGCACGCATTTGAAGTAATAAGCTGAAAAACAATATTTTATGCCTACAAAAATATTGTCAGTACAAGATTTATTACGAAGGGTAAAAAGTGTGACCACCACCTGCCGAACGCCCACTTTTCATCACCTTGAAAACAAATGGATACAATCAACAATGAAAAAAAAATAATATTTTGGTTTTGTTTATTATTGTTAGATTCTTACTTTTGCCCAGCGAAAAATAAGAAAATAACTACACGACAAAATTTTCATTCACGCTTTACACTAAACGAGCGTATAATCTTCATAAAACTTACCGATACTATGGTTGCTACAAAACAAGCTAGAACTCGCTATTCTGATATCGAGCTAGAAGAATTCCGGCTATTGATTGTCGATAAATTAGACAATGCCCACCAACAACTCAAATATTACATGCGGCAAATGGCAGAGCTAGCCGACAACGAGGACGCAAAGATCAAGAACTTGGACGATGCCGTTGGCTCATCGGAGCGAGAGTACCTCAACTCTTTGGCCGTTCGCCAGCGCAGCCATGTCCAGCACTTGGAAAACGCTTTGCTGCGCATACAAAACAAAGCGTATGGCATTTGTCGAGTTACAGGAAAGCTCATTTCAAGGGAGCGCCTAATGATAGTGCCCCACGCCACTTTGAGCATGGACGCCAAGCGAAAAGGCCTTGCATAGCCCCCCATATTACAAGACTAAAATCCAAATAGCGATTGTGCCTGTGGCGCAATCGCTATTTTTATTTTCAGAATGCGCAAACAATTTTGAACTTTGCCCTGTCGTATTGGACGCAAGCCATGAGTTTAGCGCACATGATAACTAGAATCAGAAAAAAAGTAAGCCGTTGCTCGAACTCACATCCCGACAAACTGCCGGGGCTTCAACCTGCGAAAAAATAATAAAGTCTTGAAGAAATCACTTAAAGTAGCCCTCATCATACTCGCTGTTTTGGTCGTTGACCAATGGTTGAAAATTTGGATAAAAACCAACCTCGCTTACGGCGAAGAGATGCAATTACTTGGGCAAAAATGGGCACTCATCCACTTCGTCGAGAACGAGGGCATGGCCTTTGGCATCACGTTGGGCGGCGATTATGGCAAGCTCGCTCTCAGCCTTTTTCGTATCGCCGCAGTCTGCTTCCTGTTTTACTACCTGCGCCTGTTGCTGCGCTCAAAAGTCTCGTTTGGCCTGATTGCCAGCTTTTCCCTCATCCTCGCCGGTGCCATCGGCAACATTATTGACAGTGCCTTCTACGGCCTGATTTTTTCGCAAACACCCTACCACGGCGGCGTGGCTACCATGTTCCCCGAAGGCGGTGGCTATGCTGGATTTCTTCATGGCAAGGTAGTGGACATGTTCTATTTCCCGATGTTCGAAGGGTTCTTTCCGGAATGGTTGCCCATGTGGGGCGGAGAGCATTTTCAGTTCTTTAGGCCCGTTTTCAATGTGGCCGATGCCGCCATTACAACCGGCGTACTCAGCCTGCTCATTTTCTTTCGCAGTTTTTTCAGCTCACAGGCTGACCAGGTATTGGCCGAAGGAAGTGATGCGGAGGACAATGAGACCAATCTTAATCCGGAAAAAATAAGTGCTGCCGAATAGATTCAACCCTGCTTCAAGGCGGCGCTCCTCAAGCGCTGAAGGAAAGGAGAGGCAAATATGAAACCCTGCAATAACTCGTTGTCGCTGGTCAGCACATCTTCTTTGCTCCCCTGCCAAACCAAGCGGCCCTCGTGCAGGTAGGCGATGTTGTCACCAATTTCCATCACTGAGTTCATGTCATGCGTATTGATGATGGTCGTCATGTTGTGCTCATAAGTGATATCCTGTATCAGCTCGTCAATGAGCAGCGCAGTTCTGGGATCAAGACCAGAGTTTGGTTCGTCGCAAAAAAGGTACTTCGGAGCCATTGCTATCGCACGTGCAATGCCGACCCGTTTTTGCATCCCGCCAGATATTTCCGAAGGATATTTTTTATGGGCTCCTACCAGGCCAACCCGTTCCAAGCACGAATCCACCCGCTTATTTTTTTCGGCAAGCGTATGGGTGGTGAACATATCGAGCGGGAATCGAACGTTCTCCTCCACCTTCATCGAATCAAACAGTGCAGAGCCTTGAAAAAGCATGCCCACCTCCAGTCGGATGGCCCGTGCTTGTTTCTTATTGAGAGAAAAAAAGTCAATTTTATCGTACCAAATCTTGCCTGCGCTTGGCTCCATCAGCCCGACCAATATTTTTAGGAAAACCGTCTTGCCCGCACCGCTTCGCCCAATGATGAGGTTGGTCTTCCCTGGGTTGAACTCCATGGAAACCCCCTTCAGCACCTCGTGCCCATCAAATTCCTTGAAAATATTTTCCGCTCTAATCATTGTTCAAAAGCATTCTCCTTCGTGAAACCTGAAACCCATTTAAACCTGAAACCGCTCAACCTGTCAGCAGCACCGCCAGCAGATAGTCGGCCAGCAAAATCATGATGTTGCTGTACACCACGGCGTTGGTGCTGGCTTTGCCAAGCTCAATGTTGCCGCCCTTCACGTAGTACCCCTGAAAGCACGGAACAGTCGTGAGGATGAAAGCAAAAACCACCGCCTTCACGTACATCATCGTCACGTTATGGGGCAGAAAAAAGGCACGGAGGCCCCGTTCGTACTCATCCGCCGATAGTGTTCCAGTGGGGACCGTCGCAAGAAAGCCGCCGCCAATGGCCACATATCCCGAAAGCGTCACCAATAGTGGTATCATAAAAACCGCCGCAATGATTTTGGGTAAAATCAGATAAGCCGCCGTATTCACGCCCATGAGGTCCATGGCATCAATATGTTCTTTTTGGCGCATGGTGCCCAGCTCGGCGGCCATGTTGGAGCCCACCTTGCCAGCCAGTACCAAACAGGTGATGGTTGGCGCAGACTCGATGATAGCCAAGTCCCGCACAATGTACCCGATGTACCAGCGTGGCACCAGTGTTCCATCCAATTGGTAGGAAAACTGCACTGCCGCCACTGCCCCCATGAACACAGAAATCAGCACCACAATGATGAGTGACCCAATGCCAATGTCCTCCATCTGCCGCATCGTCTCCTTCCAGTACATGCTCAGGTTTTCAGGCCGTGAGAAGGTCTGTTTCAGCAGCATAATATAGCGGCCGATATGGTATAACAGGTTGAAAATCATTTAGTTGTGTTGAAAAAACAAGCGAAAGAACCGTTTGCTCCCGCCGTTTTTTACTAAAAAGGAAACAAACGTACACAAGAAAGCCCGTTCGTAAAAAAAACTGGGCAAAAGAGTGGGGTGGTTTTGGCATTTGGCCAATCAAAAAGGAAGCACGTCCGGCTCAAAATCATTTTTTGCGCATTGCAAAAACTGCGCCCCAGTCTCCCGCACCGTTTGCTCGATGGGCGTGTATTGAAACGGAAATGCCGACAGCGATTTTTGCCTATCGTAAAAAAAGGTACGGGCGCTGGAACGGGCCGTCTGCTTGGTGATGAATGGTGGCTTGCCTGTAATTTTGGAGGCCAACCATGCCACCCGCCAGGCTGTCTCCCGGATGACCGGGGTTACAGGAATGGACGGCGGCCTCGCACCAACCGAAGCGGCTATTTTATCAAAAAGCTGTTTGAACGATAGGTCTTCAGCACTTAGGATGTAGCGTTCGCTGCATATTTCGCTCTCCATCAACAGCACCATAAACCGCACCACATCCCGCACGTCCACAAAGCCACTAGTGCCGAGCGGTTGGAAGCGCAGCCCTTTCCAGATATTGTGAAAAATCTGCCCGGTACTGGTTCGGCACTTCCAGAAGCCGCTGCCCAGCACGTTGGCCGGGTTGACGATGGCCGCATTCAACCCCTCGGCGATGCCACGCCATACCTCCATTTCAGCCCGGTGCTTGCTGATGCCGTAAGGGCTGTTCCAGTCCGCATCATGCCAGGTGGTTTGCTCGTCAATATGAGGGTTGTTGGGCTTGCGCCCAATGGCGGCGATGGAGCTGACGTACACCAGTTTTTCAATGCCAAAATCAAGGGCAAGGTTGACGATGTTGGCCGTTCCTTCCACATTGGTTTTCATCATGTTGTGGTTGCCATTTTCTTGGAAAGAAACGACCGCTGCGCAATGGTAAACCTGCTGGATGCCCTCCATTGCTGCTTCCAATGCCGACACATCTAGCAGGTCGGCCTCCACCCATTCCACCTTGTCGGCGGCATCTTTTAGCAGGGCCAAGGAACTGCTCGGCTGCCGGGTACAGCGGAGGTTGGTATGCCCATTTTGCAGCAAATACCGAACGAGATAGGAGCCAATGAAGCCAGTAGCGCCCGTTATCAGAATTTTTTTTGAAGACATTTTGAAAGGTGGTTGCTCAGGCCGAAAAGGTAAGAATAAAATTTGGGCTTGAAACAAGTCAGCGAGTGAACGCCACTATTTACAAAAGGTTCAAGACCCATCACTGGCGAACGGCTGGATAATTTACTTACGTGATGTTTGAAAAGCATTGAAAATCAGCCATTTATGGCTTGCTTGCAGGAAAGTATTAAATCAATACCATTTGCGGGAACTTCGTTGTGGATTAATACCAAGTGCTAAAAAAATAACCCCTCCGAGGATAAAAGCGCCAAAGGCAATGTACAAAATTAACATAGCGTTGTTTGTTTGTAAGCTGGATTAAAAATTTTTCCGACATCAAGATGTTTGGCGCATGGCTGTTCCATACTTTTCGCCCGTAAAATCACTGTATCCTTGATAAATGTTTGGCGAAGCCATCATAGAATGTTCCAGCGACTATAATTCGTGTGGGCTAAGGTGAGAAAAATGTCTTAATCCAAGAGAATTTGAGCGTGTTTTTTTTGTAAAATATTTCAAGCCACTCCATTTCAACCCTGTAATTTGCGGCCAACTATAAAAGCTATACACCATTGAAAATCAACTACAACGATGCAAACCACCGTCACCCGACACCTTTCGCAAGACCCCGTACTGAAAAATTTGGTGGACAAAATTACTTTCCGTGAGCTGTCCATCAACTCCAAAGGCGTGTACCTCGACCTGCTCGGCTCCATCATCAGCCAGCAGCTTTCCACCAAAGTGGCCAATGTCATCGCAGGGCGCTTTCGGGCATTGTTTCCCAACGACAATCCGCAACCGCGCCTGCTCTTGGAAAAGGACATTGACACCCTACGCAGCGCCGGGCTTTCGAGGCAAAAAGCTGCCTACCTGCAAAACGTCGCCGATTTTTTCCAACGGGAAAACCTCCTCGAAAAGGACTGGAGCGACATGGACAACGATGAAATCATCCGCTATTTGACCCAAATAAAAGGTGTGGGGAAATGGACCGTGGAAATGATTCTGATGTTCTCCCTCAGCCGCCCCGATGTGCTGCCCCTCGACGACCTCGGCATCCGAATGGCTATTGCTGAATTGTACAACCTATCGGAAACGGGCAAAGCCATGCACCAGCGAATGACCGAAGTAGCAGAAGCTTGGCAACCCTACCGCTCCTACGCCTGCCTGTATTTGTGGCGACACAAGGATGGGGGTTGAAATAGTTGGCAGTTCGACAGTGGGCAGTCAGGAGCTGCTTCCACGTTCTCGACTGCCAACTGCCGCCTGTCGAACTGCCAACTCACTTCGCCGGGCTTGTCCAAACTGAGTTTCTTATTCTGAAACGCCAAGGCCAGTCGGCGCATTCCTTCGCATAAGCCACCCCCACCCTCGGGCTGTCCACAATGTTTTCTTCCAAAACGACCTCGCCGCGGTCTTCCAGCCAAATGGGGCCGGTGGGGTCGAGCAGGCTAAGACCCGTGTGGGCTGTTCGAATGCCGAGTGCCTCCGTCAATGCGCCGGGGCCTGCCGTCAGCCTGCGCTCCAAGCGTTCCATTTTGCGCCGTTTGAGCATAAATTCCACATTGTCAATGGGTTGTACGGCTCGAATTAGTACAGCGTGAGCCATGTCCGCTGGGCCAGTTACCACATTGAATAGGTGGTGGATACCGTAGCAGAGATAAACATAGGCATGGCCTCCTTCGGAAAACATGACGTCGGTACGATTGGTACGGCGGTTGCCGAAAGCATGGGAGGCTCGGTCGTCAGGGGCTCGGTAGGCTTCCGTTTCCACTATTTTTCCAGCGGTAATTTCACCATTGAAATTGGTGACAAGGTATTTGCCGAGCAGGTCTTTGGCGACTTGTACGACGTCGGGGCGGGTAAAAAACTGGAGAGGAAGGACAGGCATTCTCGAAAATTGAAAAATTAGGCCATTCTTTTCTTTCTTAAAAACAACAGATAAGATACGTCCGTGAAATTAGTTTAGAGAATAAATTGTGCGAGTAATTGATTTCCAACACAATGCCAAATACCTAATTCCCAATACCTACTTACTTGTTCATCTTTCAACTTTTGGTGGAGGCGAAAGGTACAGTATTTCTACTGGCCTTACTTTTTACCTAAAAGTTGCACTTCAAACTTGAATCTAAGACATCATTTGATTTTTCAGATTGAAATCATGTCAAAAGTCCAGTTCACTAAGAACACTTTATTCGCTTTACTTTTCTAAATACAAATAGACTCCCTTCCCATCTCAGCGAAAATTCGCTCCAATCCCCCTACCTTTGCCCCCATGAGTCAGAAATCGCCGAACGAGCGCATCATTTTCGGGTTGAAACTCAAGCAGTTACGCCAATCCCGTGGCCTAAATTTCGCTGATTTTGCGAAGCAAACCGGCATGTCCATCTCCTACCTGAACGAAATCGAGAAGGGCAAAAAATTCCCGAAAGAAGACAAAATAGCACTGCTGGCCGGGGCGCTCGGCGTGGATTCGGCGGAGCTGATGTCAATGGATTTGGGGAAAAACCTCGGCCCCGTGGCCGACCTGCTCAGTTCCAATTTCCTCAACGAACTCCCGCTCGACCTCTTCGACATTGACCTCTCCAAAGTGGTAGAAATCATCGCCAATGCGCCACTGAAAGTTGGGGCTTTCATTTCCACACTGGTTGAATTGTCGAGGAATTACGCACTGGCCGAGGAGAATTTCTACTTCGGCGCACTTCGCTCCTACTTGGAACTCAACAACAATTATTTCGAGGAAATCGAACAGGCCGCCGCCGATTTTGCGGAGCGAAACAAACTGCCAACGACGGGCCTAATGTCTGTGGAATTGCTCGCCCGCCTCCTAGAGAAGCGCTACGGCTACACCATCGTCGAGAACGGGCTGTCGCCTTATCCGGAGCTAGCGGACATCCGTTCCGTCTTTGTTCCCAAATCAAAGAAGCTGTTGCTGAACGGCAAGCTGAACGATATGCAAAAGGCGTTTCAGTTCGGTAAAGAGCTGGGATTCAATTATTTAGGCTTAAAAGAACGGGCCAATACCGCCGCCCTCCTGCGGGTCAATTCCTTTGAGGAAGTGCTCAGCCACTTCAAGGCCGGCTACTTTTCGGCGGCGCTGCTGATGAACCGTGAGGCGTTCAACCGGGACATGGAGGGGTTCTTCCAACTTCCCCGCTGGGACGGCGAATTCATCCTCGGCCTGCTGCGCAAGTACCAGGCTTCGCCGGAGATGCTCTTCCAGCGCATGACCAACGTGCTGCCGCAATTCTTCGGGCTGGAGAAACTCTTCTTGCTCCGTTTCATCCAAACCCCGGCTACCGGGCAGTTCAGGATGGACAAGGAACTGCACCTCAACCGCCGCCATCAACCGCATGGCAACGCCATCAGCGAGCATTACTGCCGCCGCTGGCTGGCCACTTCGCTGCTCGAAGATTTGTCGCAAATGCAACAAGGTGGCAAGTACACCGGGGCGCTCGTCGGGGCGCAGCGCAGCCGCTACCACGACACCAAGGATGAGTACCTCTGCTTCACCATCGCCCGCCCGGCCTACCCCTCGCCCGACCAGAACGTGAGCATCACCGTGGGCATCCTCGTTGACCCCTCGCTGCGCAAACGGGTGAAGTTCCTCGACGACCCCGCCATCGCCCGCCGGGAGGTGAACACGACCTGCGAGCGCTGCCCCATTCAAAACTGTGCTGAACGGGCGGCTCTACCGACGGTGGTGGAGGCGAAAGAAAGGCGGAAACGGGTGCAGAAGGTGTTGCGGGAGTTGGGGGAAAAGTAGTTTTAAACCTATCTTCGCCCCTTCAAATTTAGAAAAATGACCATATCACTAAACTGGCTCAAAGAATACATAGACATCAACCTTCCAGCGGAGGAAATCTCGAACCTGCTCACCAGCCTCGGCCTCGAAGTGGAGGGCATGGAGGAGGTGGAAAGCATCAAAGGCGGCCTGGAAGGCGTCGTGGTGGGAGAAGTGAAGGAATGCTGGCGGCACCCGAACGCTGACAAGCTCAGCCTCACCAAAGTGGATATCGGCACAGGCGACTTACTGCAAATCGTTTGCGGAGCACCCAACGTGGCCGCCGGGCAGCGGGTTCTCGTGGCCACGGTCGGCACTACGCTCTACCCTACTGGCAGTGAGCCCCTCACTTTGAAGCTCGGCAAAATCAGGGGCGAAGAGTCGCAGGGCATGATTTGCGCCAGCGACGAACTCGGCCTGAGTGAAGACCACAGCGGCATCCTCGTGCTGCCCGCCGACACGGCCATCGGTACCACTGGGCGTGACTATTTTAAGCTGGAAAAAGACATCGTCTATGAAATCGGCCTGACGCCGAACCGCTCCGACGCTACCTGTCACCTCGGCGTGGCAAGGGATTTGGCCGCTGCGCTGCAAGTGCAGTTTGGGCAAACGAGCGGCGTGAAAATGCCTTCCGTTGAAAATTTCAAGGTAAACAACAACAGCCTACCTGTGGCTGTCATGGTCGAAAATACAGAGGCTTGCCCCCGCTACGCTGGCGTGACCATCAAGGGCGTGACCATCGGCGAATCGCCGGATTGGCTGAAAAAGCGGCTGCTTTCCATTGGTGTGCGGCCTATCAGCAATGTGGTGGACATCACGAATTTCATCCTCCACGAACTGGGCCAGCCACTCCACGCTTTTGATTTAGATGAAATCGCTGGGCAAAAAATCATCGTGAAAACATTGCCGGAAGGCACCAAATTCCAGAGCCTCGACGAGCGGGAGCGCAGCCTCAGCGACCACGACCTGATGATTTGCGATGGCGACTCAAACGGCATGTGCATCGGCGGTGTGTTCGGTGGTGCAACGTCGGGCGTGAAGGACACAACGAAAAACATCTTCCTCGAAAGCGCCCATTTCAACGCAAAATGGATACGCCGCAGCAGCACCCGCCACGACCTTCGCACGGATGCCGCCAAGGTGTTTGAAAAAGGCAGCGACCCGAACATCTGCGTGTACGCCCTGAAGCGGGCAGCGGCAATGATAGTGGAACTGGCAGGTGGTGAAATTGCCTCGGAAGTAGTGGACGTTTACCCAAATCCCATTGAGAACCAGTTAATTACCGTTTCATTCGATTATGTGAACCGCCTCATCGGTATGGAAATTCCGAAGGAAAAAATAAATGAAATACTCTCAGCACTCGAGATGAAAATCATGGCGGAAACGAGCGATTCCTTCACCGTCAGCGTACCGACGGACAAGGCCGACGTGACCCGCCCAGCTGATGTGGTGGAGGAAATCTTGCGAGTTTTCGGCTTGGACAACGTGCCAGCCCCTGCGCAAATCCGCAGCAGCATGGTGGCCAGCGAGAAGCCCGACCCGAACGCCGTGCGCAATACCGTCGCTGATTTTTTGGCGGCCAACGGCTTCAACGAGGTAATGAACCTATCGCTCTCGCAATCAGCGTTTCACAAGGAAATTTTACCGAAGGAAACAAGCGAACTCGTTTTTGTGAACAATACGAGCAATGTGCAGCTTGACATTATGCGCCCGACGATGCTGTTCAGTGGACTGGAGGCAGTGGTGAACAACCAGAATCGGCAGCAGTCGGATTTGAAATTGTTTGAGTTTGGGAAAACGTACCATCCGATTGCGGATTCTACGGCCTCCAATCCGCAATCTACAATCCGCAATCCGCAATACATTGAGCCACAGCACTTGACGCTGTTCCTAACTGGCCAACGATGGCCGGAGAGCTGGCGCAACAAGGAGAAGGTTTCGGCAGATTTTTTCACTTTGAAATCTTTTGTGGGCAACGTGCTGACCCGCCTCGGCGTGGGCAGCGGATTCCAGGAAACGGCTGTGAAGGACGAGGTTCTTGCCTACGGCATCAAGTATCATCGGGGGCCGCAGGATTTGGTGGTTTTTGGGAAGGTGCAACCGAAGGTTTGCAAGAAGATGGGCGTTCGTGGCGAAGTTTTTTACGCTGACCTGAACTGGGACGCCTTGCTGGCAGCCGCCAAAAAACAGAGTATCAGTTTTGCGGAGCTGAACAAGTACCCAACGGTGCGTAGAGACCTTGCGGTGGTGATTGGTAAATCCGTAAAATTTAGCGACCTTGCCGCCGTTGCCAAAAAAGTTGGCAAAAAGCTGTTGAAAGATATAAATTTGTTCGATGTCTTTGAAGACGAGACCAAGCTTGGCGAGGGTAAAAAGTCCTACGCCCTGAGTTTTAGCTTCGAAGACCCGACCCGCACCTTGCAGGATAAAGAGGTGGACGCCGTGATGAATGAATTAATCGAGGCGTTTGAGGGGAAACTTGGAGCGCTGATACGGCGTTAATACTGTTGAAATGACCGAAATCAATTGGCACGACTATATTTCAAGCGACCCAAAGATACTCTTTGGCAAGCCAGTGGTGAAAGGCACAAGGGTGCCCGTTGACCTGATTTTGGAGAAATTGGGGAAAGGAGAAAGTATTGAGCGGCTTTTGAAAGCGTATCCGAGGGTGGAAAAGCAGGCGATATATGCTTGTTTGATATTTGCTGCCGAAGCCGTGAAGAATGAAATAGTAATAGCAGCGGCTGCCTAAATCAGTAACATTTTTCAAATGAAAATCATTGCTGACGAAAGCGTTGACTTTGAAATAGTAGAAGCCTTGAGAGAATCTGGCGTAGAAGTGGCGGCAGTAGTTGAGATGGCTCCCGGAATCTCAGATGACGAAGTCCTCGAAATGGCCAATAAACTTCAGCTACTTTTGTTGACAGAAGACAAAGATTTTGGGGAATTGGTCGTCAGGTTGAGAAAACCGAATTTTGGCGTCATTCTTTTGAGACTGAGTGGCGTTGAACTGTTAGTGAAAGTTGAACTTTGCGTAAGCACAGTCATTGAGAATTTTGAAAAATTGTACAATCATTTTTCAGTTCTCGACGAAAGAAGACTAAGAATAAGAAGGGTTTACAAATAAAAATTATCGTTACCGTTGACCCAACAACTTGACAACATCGAACAGAAAGTACAGCAAATGGTGGAAGCAGTGACTGCATTGCGCCAGCAAAATGCCGTTCTTTCCAAAGAATATAATAAGCTCAAAGCCGAAATGACAGCTCAGACTGAGCGCATCGGCGAATTGACAGAAAGATTAACTAACTCGCAGCAGGCATTGGCCGGGCAGCGGGGAGATGATTCGGAAAGCAACCAAAAGTTGAAAAAGCAAATTGACCAATACATCAACGAAATAGATAAATGTATTGAGTGGCTTCAAAACGCTTAGGATATGGAAGAACAGGATAGCAAACAATTGACCGTTACAATAGCTGGGCGGCCATATCCTTTGAAGATAAAGGCGAACGACGAACCCGTCATCCGTCAGATAGTAAAGGAGGTCAACGAAAAAATAAACAAGTTTCAGTTGACTTATGCCAACCGTGAAAAACAGGACTGCCTTGCTATGGCAATCTTGGCCTACGCGGTGGATTTGCACAAAGCCACAAGCCAAACGACTGCTTCTTCGCCAGAAATTTCCGATAAACTCGCCCGTATTGAATCGCTACTTGATGAAGCGATGCCTTAAGTTTTTCCTGCTGTAATATTTTTGGGTAAAGTGGCTAAACGGCCAAGCAGCTGCGTGGTACATGCTTTTAGCGAAGCGTACCTCGGGGCATTTAGGCCGAAAAACCATGCACCCTTGTAACCATCTTAACCTTTTGACATCATGGAAATAGGAATCGGGCTGGTCATTGGACTGGTCGTCGGGTTGGTAGCCGGATATTTTATCATACAGGCTACCATGAAAAGCAAGAAGGACGCGCTTCTTGCCGATGTAACCGCAAAAACGGACGAAGAAATCAGGAAGGCACAGGATACTGCCAAGCGAATTTTGGACGAAGCGGAGTCGAAGAACGAGACGATTAAGCAGCGCAAAGTACAGGAAGCAAAAGACCGCTTCAACTCTATGCGCTCCGAATTTGACAAGGAAAGGGCCGAGAAAATGGTCGCCGTCAAAGAGAAGGAACTGGAAATCCGGGGCCTCGAAAAAGACCTACAATCCAAGGAAGACAAACTCCAGAACCGCGCCAAAGAATTGGATACCCGGGACGCCGATTTTGAGCAAAAAGTATCGGAAAACAACGCCGTTCGGGAAAATCTCGAAAAGCAACTCAAGGTAGTCGCCAAGCGAAAAGAAGAACTCGAAGCTGCCAACGAAGAGCGCATCAAAGCACTCGAAGGCATCTCCCGCCTTACCCAAAGCGAGGCCAAGGAACAACTGCTCGAAGCCATCAAAGGCAAGGCAGAAACCGACGCCATGGCGCTCGTGAAGGAAACCATCACGCAGGCCAAACTGGACGCCAACAAGGAATCCAAGAAAATCATCATCCAGACCATCCAACGCATGGCTTCGGAATATACCATCGAGAACACGGTTTCTGTGTTCCCGCTTGACTCCGACGACATGAAGGGCCAGATCATTGGCCGGGAAGGCCGCAACATCCGGGCGCTCGAAGCAGCTACTGGCGCTGAAATCGTGGTGGACGACACGCCCGAGGCTATCGTCATCTCCAGCTTCGACCCGATACGCCGGGAGATTGCCCGTTTGTCATTGAAGAAACTCGTGACCGACGGCCGTATCCACCCAGCCCGCATCGAGGAAGTGGTGGCGAAAACCCGCAAACAATTGGACGAGCAGATCGTCGAAATCGGCGAGCGCACCGTCATTGAGTTGGGCATCCACGGCCTGAACGCTTATTTGATAAAAATGGTGGGACGCATGCGCTTCCGTTCCTCTTACGGACAGAACCTGCTCAAGCACTCCATCGAAACGGCCAACCTTTGCGGCATCATGGCTGCTGAATTGGGACTGACTCCCAAGCAGGCCAAATTGGCGAAACGTGCCGGCCTGCTCCACGACATCGGAAAAGTGGCCGAAGAGGAAACCGAACTTTCCCACGCCATCGTCGGGATGCAGATTTGTGAAAAGAACGGTGAAACTGAAGTCATCTGCAACGCGGTAGGTGCCCACCACGACGAAATCGAGATGAACAACATCATCTCCCCGCTCGTGCAGGCTTGCGACGCCATCTCCGGCGCAAGGCCGGGTGCCCGCCGGGAAATCCTCGAAAGCTACCTCAAGCGCATTGGCGACCTCGAAGAAATCGCCATGGCACACGAGGGTGTTTCCAAGGCTTTCGCCATGCAGGCAGGCCGTGAGCTGCGGGTCATTGTGGAGGCCGAGAAGGTCACCGATGCCTATGCCGACGACCTCGCTTTTATGATTTCACAGAAAATACAAGGGGAAATGCAGTACCCTGGGCAGATTAAAGTGACCGTGATTCGGGAGAAAAGAGCGGTGCAGTTTGCACGTTAATCTCGGATTTTTGAGGATGAAAAAAGGCGACTGGATGGAAATCCGGTCGCCTTTTGTATTTAAACAATGTCCCATCCTGAGCATCGGTTGTCGAACCAATTATCCTTTTATCTTCTGTATCAACAGCTCTGTGGGGGAATAGTCTTCATCGGTTGCTTTTGCTAATGCGATGGCTTCGTTGGCATATTTCAGGGCCTTGCCTTTTTTGCCCAATTTGTAATACAGCGATGCGACAGTATCCGTGTTAGCGTAGTTCTTATCCATCTTCACCGACTGTTTGGCCCAGCCCAAAGCGCATTTAAGTTCTTTTTTGCTGTCAACAGCATCGTAGTACATCCACGCCAAATCGTTCAACACGGTCCAGTCTTCTGCCGGAAATTCCTTGAAATATTTGTCAGCTACTTTCGCAAAGTTCGTCCAGTCCTCCCGCTGGGCATAAAATCCCATTCTGAGCTGAGCGGACAATTCACTGGCCCGCTCTGGATATGTTTTGGTGTAAAGCGTTTCTACCTTTTTTAGGTCGGCTTCCGTTTCGGCGTGGGAGATGGTGTTTTGCACCATTTCATCCACTTTGCCAGTGACGGCTTGTTTACCGTATTTATCCTCAAACAACCCACGGTTGTTCATCAGGTAATCGGCCATTTTGGAATTTAGGTCATCGGCCATTCGGAAAATGAAGGACAGGTTATCGTCCGTGTTCCAGTCCTTCTGAGTGGCAAGGTACTCGTCGGCAATTTTTACATAAGTACCGTCCATGGCATCGTAGCGGGCCATGGCGAGGTTGAAGAGCAATTGCGGCGAGCGGTCACCAGCATCGTAGCGGGCGGTGATGGAGCCGGTGTTCCGGTTGGGGTCTTTTGCGGCATCTGCCAACCCAATAAGTAGGTCGGTGGTGTGATAACCGACAGCCCGGTGTACCGCCTTGCCTTCCGAATTGATGAAAAGAAGGGTTGGGTAGGCCTGGACGCCAAAATCGCTCGAAAGGCCAATGCCTTCGCCTTTTTCCATGTCCATTTTTACGTTGACAAAATGGGCGTTGAAATAGTCACCCACTTCTTTTTCGGTAAAAACGTCCCGAGCCATTTTCTTGCAAGGCCCGCACCATTCGGCGTAGGCATCCATGAAGATGAGCTTGTCTTCCTTTGCTGCTTTTGCCTTAATTTCCTTCCAGGTACCGGGGGTAAATTCAATTCCCTGCGCAAAGCCATTGCTACCGATAAGCAAGGCGAAGGCCAATAAAATAAGGTATTTTTTCATGGATGAATGGTTATGATTGAAGTCAATGTTGAATGGTTATCTGAACAACCATTCAACATTGACGGCAATGCAACAATAATTTTAGCTTTCAATTAATTTGATTAGGCCTTCCATCGAACGCACATCGCCGCTGTCAATGGTTTCGCCTTGCTTAACCATTTCGAGTGCTTTGTTGGCAGCTTCCAGTGCTTGTTTCTTCTTGCCGTTGGCATTCAGTATTTCGGCATACGAAGCATAAAAATGGAAGTCGTTGCCCTCTACGGCAGCTTCCTTGGCGTACTTCTCAGCCATTTTCATGCAATTTTTATCAGAAGCAAAATTGTTGGCGATGTCAGTGGCCAACTTGGCGAGGCCTTTGGGGTCCTTGGCCACGTTCTTTGCATAGGCACCGCAGGATTTTCCAAATTTCTTTGCATCCTTGGCCGCCTTGTGATAGTTGTAGTCAGCTTTGGCAGAAAATGCCGGTGATTTTTCGGCGTAGTAAGCCTTCATTTTTGCCTTGGCCTCTTCCAAAAGTTCGGGTGACTGGAACTCAATGGCCTTTTGTAAAGTATTGGTGCAAGCCAGCTCAATCCTATCCAAAAGCGGTTGCAAACCTTCCTGCATCCCGATTTCCCGTTGGTTTTTCACAAGCAAATCAAAAATGCGGGAATCGGCCTCCACGGCAGCCTCCAAGATGAACTTCTTGTTGAACTCCGTCGAAAGGTCTTCCTGCGTACGAAGGTACTCGTTGGAGATGCCGAGGCTGGGCTTACCTGATTTGTTGAGTGCCTTCACGTAGTTGTAAACTAATTCAGGGGTGCGGTCGCCCTTTTCGTAAAGTGCAGCGTATTCCCGGCTGTAGTCCACTTTGCCGAGCGCCATTTCACCTTGCCGCAGCAGCCCGTTTACATCTTGACCACCCACTACTTTTTGGATGACTTCGCCATCGCTGCTGATAAAAAACAAGGTAGGAAAGGCACTGACGTTATATTTGCTACGCAACGATACACCCTCGCTCTCCTCCCAGTCAATTTTCAGGTTGATGAAGTTTTTGTTGAAATACTCCCCGACAGACTCATCCTTGAAAGTAGTGGCTGCCATTCGCTTGCAGGGGCCGCACCATTTTGCGTAGGCATCCATGAAGATGGGCTTGCCCGATTTTTGAGACTCTTCCAGTGCCTCTTTGAAGCTGCCGTGAAAAAAATCGATGCCTTGTGCGCCCAATTGGAGTGACATGCCTAGGGCTATGAAAAAAGAAAATAGGTATTTCATGTAAAATTGGATTTGAATTTAGAAGCGCAAAGTAACGGGTTTAACAACTCAGATGCCCAAAAGGCAGGCCATCCTCTGGTTTTTCAACATTTTTTTAACTTAAAATAGCCGTTTACTCTGTTTCGTATTTTTTGATAAGGTCTTCAGGTTTAACGTTGATGACAGCGAGCAATTGTTTGACCTGTGGCGCTAGTACCGTGTCATTTGGGTAGGCCGTCAGGAATTTTTTATAGTATTTGGCCGCCATGACGGGGTCGTGCAGTTCACTGTCAAAAGTAAAACCTTGCAGGAACAGGGCCATTGGCGCCCGACGGTGCTTACTGTAATCCCGCCAAACCTGGCCCCAAAGTTCCATGGCTTTGCCGTATTCCTTCACTCCTTTTGCCACATCACCTGCCCGAAAAAGCAACGTGGGAGTGAGGGTATCCTGCGGGTATTGTTGGGCGTACTGCGCCGTTTTTTCAATCAATTGCAGGGCTGCCACCTTGTCCTTGTTGGCATCTTCGGCTTTTATCAACTGACTTTCAAGCGACTTGATTTCGCTCCGCAATTTGGCTTGAGCAGGGTCTTGTCCCGGCTGGCAAGCGAAGAGTAGGAGGGTAGTGAGCAAACAAATACCTATTTCTTTCATGATTTTTTTTGGTGCAAAAATACCAATTCCTTAAAACTCATGGTCACACCTTTATGACCGGCAGCAGATTATAGTTTGCCAGCGCCGCTTTTGTTGCGTCAAAATCTGCCGTGATGCCCAGCAGGAAACCGCCGCCGCCTGCGCCACATACCTTTAGTTTATACAGGTCGCCATCAAGTCCCTGTTGCCAAGTTGGTTGGAATTTTCCTGGGATGAGTTTTTTCAAAAAGCGAAACTGAACCTCGCCGATGCGGTGTATTTTCTCAAAAACAAGTTGCCCGTTGCCAGCCAAAAAAGCGGCAATCGCTGAATCCACGGCTGGCAAAAGCTCAAAGCGGCAGCTCGCTGAAAAGGCTTCGCCTTTCATTTTTTCTAAAAAATACTCGATGAGCGGAGTGGCTTGGCGCTGGATTCCAGTATCAAGCAGAAAGATTTGGTGGGTGAAATTGCGGTTAGGCAACTCCACGATTTTTGCGCCAGCAGCCCCACCAAGCAGCATGGGTTTTTGCAAAAAACAAACCAGCGGATCCGTCCCACTGCTCGTGCCATGAAAAAACGCCTCCATTTGCGCCAGCGCCTTTTTTAGTTCCACAATTCCCAATTTACTGGCGTGAATCTGCGATTTCCCAATTCCCCAATTCCCAAACACCCCCGCCACCAGCGCCCCCGAACTCCCCACCCCATACCCCGTCGGGATGTTCGATTCAAAGACCAGCCCCTCGGCCAATGCCTTCCGAAAAGCTGAGGAGTCTATGTTGGCAAGCAGTTCGCCCCGCTGCTGGAGGTAGTCGAGGTAGTCGGCAAGCTGTGGGAGCTGCATTTGTCGGGCGGCGAGTTCGTCGGGGGTTAGTTGCGGAGCAAACGTCCATTTGCCCGAAAACAACGGCAACGGCACGGCCAGCGCCTGTGAGCCGAGGTTGACGGTATGCTCGCCGAAAAGAAGGAGTTTGGCTGGATAGTTTTGCATCAAGAAAAAAGGTTAACGGACAAGGGCAAAAGTAGGGTACAGAAGCTTGTATACTATCCCCGATGCGTGGACTGGGACAAAGTGCGTCAAAATGCGGCCTGAAATCCATCGCTTTACCCTACATTTGCCCAAACCACGACGCTATACTTTTACCTTTTTACTTCAAAAAAATGCAACGACAAGCCTACCGCCTCAAAGCTGGCAACATCAACAACCTTAAGCTCATCACCGAGGAGCTACCAGAACCCGGCCCCTCCGAAGTGACGCTGGAAGTGAAAGCCATCGGCCTCAATTTTGCCGACGTGTCAGTTATCATGGGGCTATACAGCGCAACGCCCAAGGGCCAATTTACGCCAGGTTTGGAGGTTTCGGGCGTGGTGACGAAGGTGGGCGATGCCGTGAAAACCGTGAAAGTGGGCGACCGGGTGATGGCAGTCTGCCGCTTCGGGGGCTATGCCACCCACGTCAACATGGACGAAAAATACGCCATGCTCATCCCCGAGGGATGGTCATTTGAGGAGGGGGCAGCCTACTTGGTGCAGGTGCTCACGGCTTACTACGCACTACGCCCGCTCGGCAACCTGCAAGCTGGCCAGACGGTGCTCATCCACAGCGCAGCGGGTGGCACAGGCATTTTCGCCAACCGCATTGCAAAGAAAATAGGTGCAATAACCATCGGCACAGTGGGCAGCTCGGCCAAGCTTGACTTGCTTCGGCAAGAAGGTGTCGACTTCCCCATCGTTCGGGACGAGCATTTTTTCAAAAACCTCGATGTCATCCTGAAAGACCGGGAACTGAACTTGGTGCTGGAAACGAACAACGGCAAGATGCTGATGGAGGACTTCAAGCGGCTGTCGCCAATGGGCCGCAGCATCGTTTACAGCGCCGCCGATTTCATCACCCACGGCAACCGCCCGAACCTGCTGAAAATCATCTGGAAGTTCCTGACCCGCCCGATGATTGACCCACTGAAATTGACAGACGGCAACCGGGGCATGTTGGGCTTCAACTTGATATATTTGTACGAAAAATCGCAACTGCTGCACCAGTACATTCAAGAGATTAAGGAACTCAACATCGGCAAGCCGAGGGTGGGGCATGAGCTGACTTTTGATAAGCTGCCCGATGCAGTTCGTTTGCTCCAGTCCGGCAAAACAATGGGAAAAGTGGTTGTGAAAATCTGATAACCAATGAGATACAAGACGATTTTTGTGGATGCCGCAACGGCCAAATACAAGGCTACCTTCGGCATGTCCATCGAGGAAACCAACGGCGACCAGCTCGCCCGTGACGTGCAGGCCACCATTTTGGAAAACGATTTGGCGGGATTTGAACTCATCAATTCCATGCCCATCACCTCCTCCAAAGTTTATTCAAGCACCTACCCATACTCACTCACAACGGGCGTAATGTTGGTTTTTAAACAAAAAAATCCATGATTTCCTTTCGCTGCAAACCCTTCTACGAGCTGACCGCCCCACAGCTTTACAGCATCATGGCACTGCGCCAAGAGGTCTTCGTCGTGGAACAAAACTGCGCCTACCTTGACGCCGACGGCAAAGACCTGAAGGGCTACCACCTCACGGGCTACAACGACGACGGCAAGCTTGTGGCATACGCCCGGCTACTACCCAAGGGGGTTTCTTATGAAAATTTTGTGTCAATTGGGAGGATTGCAACCTCTCCCTCCATCCGTGGAACGGGCGCCGGACAGCAGCTGATGAAAGAAGCCCTGAATAGCATGGACGCACTGTTCTCTGGCGAAAGCATCAAGATCGGCGGACAGAGTTACCTGCGGAATTTTTACGAAAGCTTTGGGTTCGTCGTTAGCGGCGATGAGTATCTGGAGGACGATATTCCGCACTTGCCAATGGTTCGTTGATTTACGATTTACGATTTTGGATTTACGATTGCGAGGTTGCCAAATAACTGCTATTCAATGAATTTAGCAGCGCGCCCAATCGTAAATCGTCAATCCAAAATCGTCATTCAAAAATCCCCAACTTCTTCAACACCACATCCACCTCGCCCGGGGTGTTCACGTTCATCAGCACATCGGGGTTCGGCGCATCAATCACATGAACGGGGGAGTTAATCAGCACCTTGCGGGGGCAGGAGTAGCCCTGCGCCAAAAACTGCAACAGCACTGAGTAGCTCTTAGGCTCCCAGATGGCCACCAGCGGTTCCGGGAAGCCACTCTCTGGGCTTCGGTAGGTCGTAGCAATCGCAGACGTATCTCGGTTATTCACCAAAAATTGCAACGCTGCTTCATCAAGTAGGGGCAGGTCGCAGGCCACTACGAGCCAGGCACTGTTTGGTGCTTGCCGAAAGGCCGATAGGATAGCGCCCATCGGGCCGAGGCCAAGAAAAGTATCGGACAGTACATCGTGGGTGTATGCCAATTCCCCAGCCTGTTCGGGGCGGCAGGAGAGCTGTGTTTTTATGCAAAATTTGCTCACCAAATCAATCATCACATCCCGCTGCGGTTTGTCGTGGTACTGCAAGACGCTCTTGTCTGTCCCCATCCGGCGGCTCTTTCCGCCTACAAGTACAAGGCCGTTCAGCGGGGGAAGAGCGTCATGCAGTTTTTTTTCAAAAAAGGATTTAATCGCTTGGAAGTCAGTGGCTTGAAGAACGGGTATTTTTTTAAAGCCCTTCAAGTTCTCTTTCAAAAAAACAAACGGTTGTACCGTGGGGTCGGTGAGCAAAATCAATTGTACATCGGTCAAGCGGTCGAGCTTGCGATGCAAGGAATCCTCTTTTTTTTGGTCAATAAACACCACTTGTTTTTGGGCGGTGAAATGGTTGCCGTTCACCAGTACGAGGTCCATTTCGTTGAACATCGGGCGAAACTGCCACTGCGTCGGCTTGCCCATGAAGTCGAGGCGGTTGTACTCAATTTTATCGGTGAACTCCAGTCTTGCGCCGTGCCCCAACTGCAAACTGCGAACTGCCGAGCTGCCAACTTCTTGATGGTCAGCATCCACGTAGCCGATTTTATATTTTGGTGAAAAAGCTGCCGTCAACTGGCTTGCCAACTGCTTAATTTCGCCACAGTTGGTGCCGAGGATGGCCCACTCGTTCCGCCCAAAATGCCCCAGCGAGGGCCTCGCAATATCTTCGTGTTTTTTGTGCTTCATTTCTCTTGTCACTTTTTCCTTTATACTTTTTCCTTTTCTCTTAAAAAATCCTTTTTCCCGCCCGTCTTCTCCAACAACATCGTATCCCGGATAACGATGTTGTGAGACATGGCCTTGCACATATCATAAATGGTGAGCGCCGCCACGGTTGCCCCGGTGAGGGCTTCCATTTCCACGCCCGTCTTGCCCGTCAGGCTGGCCATACACTCGATGACGACCTCACGCTGCTCATTGAGCGCAATGTTTACTTGGCAGTTTTCAAGCCCGAGTGGGTGGCAGAGCGGAATCAGCTCGCCCGTTCGCTTGGCAGCCATCACCCCAGCAATGATGGCAGTTTGGAACACAGGCCCTTTTTTCGTGTGGATATCATCGTTGTTAAAGTGCTGCAAAATCACCTCATCCAGTACCACAATGCTACGAGCCTTGGCCGTGCGGCGGGTGACGGCTTTCTCTCCTACGTCCACCATGGAGGGATTACCAGCAGCATCGAGATGGGTGAATTGTTTTGACATAAATAAAGGCGGATTTTGGTCGCTGCGCAAAGTTAGCGCATGTTTCGGGTGCATTTATGCCAAAAATCACCTGTTTCATAAGTATTTTACTTGACCGGTAGGGCATTTGAGCTTTGCTTTTGCCTATTTTTGCTGCTCAAAAAAGACATTCCACTGTAGAAGTTAGACTTTAGATAACTACCGCAAAAATTGTCTGTTGTCTAAAATCTATACCCTAATGTCTCCGAAAAGCAGCAAGATGAAATTTGGCGTAGTGATTTTTCCCGGCTCGAACTGTGACCACGACGTGCTCCACGTTTTGGGCAACGTGATGCAACAAGAGGTGGTGTCACTCTGGCACAAGGACAGCCAACTACCGCCTGACCTTGACTGCGTGGTGCTGCCGGGTGGCTTTTCCTACGGTGACTATTTGCGCTGTGGGGCCATCGCCCGCTTTTCACCACTGATGGAATCGGTGATTGCATTTGCAGATGGCGGCGGATATGTTTTGGGTATCTGCAACGGTTTCCAGATACTCTGCGAGGCTGGTTTGTTGCCGGGCGTTCTGCTCCGCAACGACCGCCAGAAGTTCATCTGCAAGAATATCTGGTTGCGCTCCATGACCCGCAACTCAGCCATCACCTCCCGCATAGACTCTCAATCGGTATTGAAAATTCCAATCGCCCATGCCGAGGGTCTTTACTACGCAGATGAAGCCACATTGGCCGAACTGGAAACCAATGACCAGATACTGTTCAAATACTGCACCCCATCTGGCGCCATCACACCAGAGGCCAACCCCAACGGGGCACTGCACAATATCGCTGGAATCTGCAACCGTAGTCGCAACGTGTTCGGTATGATGCCGCACCCAGAGCGGGCTTCGGAGGATGTGCTTGGCAATGCTGATGGGCGGGTGCTTTTCGACTCGCTGGTGCAGGCCATCGAGGTAGCAGTTTAAGATTAAGTTGATAGTGCTGACACCAGCCCTATCAACCACTTAAATATTAGTTTTGAATAAAATTTGTTGGAAAATCCAACTTTACCTTAATTTTGAAAAAAATTATAATCTGTTCAGTGCTTTTGGCCTGAACTTGGCTTAACGAACGAATCTACAATTTTACCGTTCAAAATGTTGAATACGAACGATTTACACTGACTGATTTTTTACTGACAACAACTTAAACGCAACTGAAACATGAAGTCGAAACTTGTACTTTGGGGCAGCAACGCCCAGGACGAAAAATGCTTGATTGCCGTTTCACTGAGAGCAGCAGACAACAAAGTTGACATCTGGACTTTCCCAGAATCGGTGGCCACCGAGGACTTTTACCAGCAAATGATGAAGGAATGGCGCGACGGAGAAGGCATTGAACTGCCCGATCCGAAAACCCACCTTGAACGCGACCTTTCCGTCACCGACAGTTTGCTGCCCGATGACCTGAAGGTGGAGCGCACCGATGTGGTGATGCGGGCGCAAACCGAATGGCAGTTTGTGATACTGTCCTCCAAGCTGCACGATGCCTACGAAGCCCAACTGAGCGAGCTGAAAGAAAGGGTAGGCAAGCTCGAAGCATTTGACCAGTCAACCTGGGACAACCTCAAGGAGTTCTGGGACAAAGTACAAGAACAGGTGCGGGAGCGGAACCTCTTCCGTGACCATGCCGACCGCCTGCGGGCGCATACCAACGAACTTTTCGGGCAAATGAAAACCCTCCGCTCCAAATTGGACGAGGAGTTTGAAAAACTTTCAAAAGAAGCCTCCAACAAATTTTTTACTGCGCTGGGCGAGGTGGAACGCAAAATGGAAAGCGGCGCACGCGTACCAGCGTTGTTTGACGAGCTGAAAAAGCTGCAAAGCATGTTCCGGGAATCCAAAACATTGACCCGTGAGCACCGCAACAAGGTTTGGGAAAAACTCGACGGCACTTTCAAGGCCGTAAAGGAAAAGCGATTTGGTTCAAAGTCTGGCGATGGCGGCGGCGGCGGCGGTTCGATGCTGCAGGGCACTCAGCGCCGATACGATGGTTTGCTTTCGGCCATTGGTAAAATGGAGCAGTCCATCCGTCGTGACCGCAACGACCTCGACTACCAAAACCACAAAATCAATACTACCGAAGGTCAGTTGGAAGCACAACTCCGGCAGGCCAAGTTGAAAATGATAGAAGAGCGGATCAACTCAAAGGATGAGAAGCTCAACGAGATGAATGCCACCAAAATCGAACTGGAAAAGCGCCTTGCTTCCCTGAAGGAAAAAGAAGCTCGACGCGCAGCCCAGCAGGCTGTGAAGGAGAAAATTGTGGTGGAAATGAAGGCAGCAGCCGAAGCCCGTGAGGATGTGGCCGAAAAATTGGACAAAGCTGCTGAGAAAATCAGCACTGCCAAGCCAAAGGCTAAAGCCGCTCCGAAAGCCGAAGCACCAAAAAAGGAGGAATCCATTTTGGGAGCAGTGGGAACTATGATGGGCGAATCTTTCGAGGATGTCATTGACACCGTGAAGGCAGTGGCCTTGGTCATTGGCGATAAAATTGAAGATGCCATCGATGAGCTGAAGGAGGATATCGCAGAGGCCACAGCGCCTAAAGCGGAAGCAGAGGCGGAAGCCCCTGTTGCAGAAGCGCCAGCACCGGAGGCCGAGCCTATTGCTGAAACTCCTGTTGAAACAGTAGCGGTAGAAATACCCGAACCAGAAGCAGCTACCGAAGAAGCTCCTGCTGAAAAGGCAGCTCCTGCCAAATCTGGGGAAGAAGAATAAGCCAGTTCGGCTTTTTCCAAAATACAAAAGCCCTGTGCCAACCAGCACGGGGCTTTTTCGTTTGTGGTCGCCCAATTTATTGGGCAGACCGAACCGACTT
>JAIPBL010000051.1 GCA_021739645.1 Saprospiraceae bacterium
CGTCCTCGTCGTAAGGGAAGTCTCGCGAGGCCGCCCTTACGACGAGGACGGTTCCTTCCAGGATGACAACGTGGCGCGGACGAGACATAAAGGGACAAATTTGATTTATAAGTAAAGCCCATTATCGCTGTAGTATCACTCGATGGTTCGAAGCCACTCCATCCTCGGTTCTAATTACCAAGTTGTAAATGCCGGATTGCATGGATGCTGGAAAATGCAGCGTCCCGTCCTCCGATTTCAACACTTCTTTCATGGCAAGGCGGCCATCCGGTGAAAAGACTTCAACCGTCAACAAGTCATCACGATGTTCATTGGAAGCAAGGATATTTACTCCCCACGCAGTTGGATTTGGGAAGATCCCGATTGAATTGTTGCCATCAAATCCAACCTGGCGCACTTGCGAAAACTCAAAGCTGCCGTCCTTGTCCACTATTTTCAAACGATAATAAAACGCAGCATCTGGGCTGCCTACTCGGTGAACCTGCTCGTCCACGAAACTGTAGTTTTGAATGGCCTGGCTCTCTCCTGCTGCTTCCGTTTCACCAATGAAATGCCAGTTTATTCCATCTGTGCTGCGCAATATTTCAAAGTGCGAAGTGTTGGCCTCACTTGCGGTTTGCCAGTTGAGCAAGGCGTCCGTTTCGTTCAGTGGGCGGGCGGCAAATTGGGTGAGTTCGACAGGCAGGGGTGCTCCAGCGCAGTCGAAAAAGTCATCTGTGATTTGTATGCCTTGTTCGGTTATGCAGTTTTCATCAGCGAGTGAGCACACCCCGTCATTTGGCCCGCAATGGGTATAGGTCTGGTCAGTGAACAATGGACCTGATTCAAAACAGAAATTTGGTGGTTGGGAGATATTGATGTATTCCAATTTTATGTGGAAAAGGAGCGCAGGTGTGACCCCCACATTCTGATTGATGCAGTCGCCCTCCTTGCTCTGCTGCCATGCGTACGAAAACCTTGCGTCCGAATTGTCATTTTCGAAAAAATCACCGTACACGTTCAATATGTTCAGCCAATTGTCTTTCTGCCCAAGGACATAGTTGGTCGGGTGGGTGATTTCTACTTTGTTATTTTCATGTACATCTGGCCCAAATGCGGAAATGTTGTAGTTAAAGTAGAGCTGCCCAGAACCCAGTTTGAAGGGTGCAGTGCTCGAAATCATTACGTCAATCTCGTAATAGTCCGTTCCGCCATTGCTGGTATTCATGGCATTGGCGAATGAAAATGTCACGTTCTGTGCGAGGATTGAAATTGAAAATGCAGAAAATATGGTGAGGTAGAGAAATTTTTTCATTTCATTCAAATTTGCCTGGCGAGCTATTGGTATTTTTCGCCAGCTATGAATTAATTATTGGGGAATTGGACGCCCTTTCCGATGTTTGGAAGCAGCGACAATTGGAGGTCAGTGTTCTGCACCTGCGAGTTCAAGTTCAAATCGCCGGGGAGATACCCGGCATTGCCAAGCGAGGGCAAAAGGCCCGTCACGTCTGTATTCTGAACCTGTCCGTTGTGGTTGAAATCACCGCTGAAAAGACCGAACCGCCCCCCACCCAAGTCGGCAATGCCATTGAGACCGCCAAAAGTACTGGCAGGGTCATTGGTAAAATCGAATGCGGTGGGAGTAGAAAACAAGGCGAGTTTGTTGGCCGTCATCACGCCGAGGTGATTTCGGTGTTTCACGACCACGAAATAATTGCCTTCGCCAATGCCAGGTATAACCAGCGGTGAAAAACCGTCCCTCCCAACGATGTCGCCATCCCTTTGGACCAGGGCTGGGGTGGTAGATTTTATAATCGTACTGTCGGAGCCACTGCGGATTTCGACCAGCACCCAATCCACAATGGCATCATCGCCTGTAACGTCGAATATCGCTGGGTCAACACTCTCGCTGCCGCCAAAGCCGTAGTGGGTGAACCCAAGCCCCCCAAATGGTTCATCGGCGGGCAGCAGGCTGGCGGAGCGGAGGGCGTCGCCCATCAAACCACCGCCCGCATACGGGCCTTGGAGGAAAAGGTTGAGGTCGAGCAATACACTGGTCGCCACGGAGTCGTTGCCTACGGCAAATGCACCGGGCTCGGTAATGCCCATCCGCTCACGGGTGTAGGGGTCGGGGCCAGCGGCAGCGGCGCAGTCGTTCACCGTCAAGTCCCAGCCAGATGACCCGTAGTAGGCATTGCCGGAAAAACTGCGGTCGAACCCTGAAAGCTCGTCGCCTGCGCTCCATTGCACGGCCATGTCAACATCCAAATCACCGGGGATGGCCTCTGTCAGTTCCCAGGACGCATCCACCACCCCACCAACGTACGGTGTGCCGACACATCCCTGGTTGTAGGCATGTTCCAAACATCGGATGCCGAGGGTGTCGGGGAGGCCGAATTGGGTGACTGTGACTGGGTTGTAGGAGGTCGGGTTGAAACCGACCGGGAAGGTAAAAGGCATTGGGCCGAGGTCAGCTTTGCGCACCTGCCCCGTGCCATCGGTGATGAAATAATTGCTGCTGCCAAAACCACTCACACCTGCGACGGCGCCGAAATGGACATTGTAGCTGCCGAGGACAACCTTACCGGACGACCCTAAAAACAGGAGACTATCAATGATGGTCAACGAATCTTGAA
This sequence comes from Saprospiraceae bacterium, assembly GCA_021739645.1. Taxonomy (GTDB): domain Bacteria; phylum Bacteroidota; class Bacteroidia; order Chitinophagales; family Saprospiraceae; genus UBA6168. The sequence goes on from JAIPBL010000051.1 coordinate 2,616, forward strand.
GTGTGACCAGGCCGCCCGCTGTTTTGTTCACGCCACATTTATGCAAAACATTGCCTGCGCAGGTGATTTCTACGTCCATTGCGCCAGCTAAAATGACCGTGGAAGTGCCGGCGTCCACATTTCCCAAAAACTGGACATCGCTGTCTTCAATTACGATGGTGGCGTCCCCGAATTTGATATAACCACTTTCAACCTTGGTATAGGACTGGGCAAAAGCGTGGCTACAAGTGAGCAGCAGCGCCGCCCAAAGGAGATACTTTTTCATGTTGATTTTATTTTGGAACCCGTTTTACAGTTTCACCCAAGCGCCTTCTTCGTACCCCCAAAAACCTTTGGCGGTAAATGTGGCGTCGGTGGTGGTCACATAAATCATCATCCCGTTCTCGGCAGCCAAGGCACCAGCTTCGGTGGCGGTCATACGGGTGAGGATGAAGCCACTCGTGGTGGAATTGAGTTCGAGGCTGCCGTTGATTTCGACTTTGTTGTTGTCAAATTCGCCGTAGATGAGGGGAGTGCTGGAGTCGGAATTCTCGATGTAGAGGCGGTTGTTGTTGGTTTCGTTCTTCCCAGCTTCAAAGCCGATGAAGACGCATGAATTGGCAGAGGAAGTGCTGTTTCCGGCGCCCCAACCAAGGAAGGTGTTGAAACTACCGTTGTTATTGGAACCTGCATTTTGACCTAAAAATATGTTTGATTCGCCAGCATAATTGGATTCGCCAGCACCGTCGCCAACAAAGGTGTTGCCACCCAAACCTACGTTGTCTTGGCCAGCACGGAAGCCGATGAAAACATTGTGGCCATTATTGCTGCCCGACTGGTTTTGCCCAGCAAAGTTTCCGATAAAAACGTTCTGTGGGCTGACCGTCACGTTCTCACCGGCATAAGCGCCGATAAAGATGTTAGAGACGTCGTCAGCATTGGTTGTGTAACCGGCACGGTACCCCATGAAGGTATTATTCACCCCTGCAGCGTCATTGAATCCTGCATAAGCGCCGAGATAGGTGGAGCCGAAGCCGTAAACATTATTGTATCCAGCCTGCCTGCCAATGGCTACGGATTCTGAGGCGGCAATGCTGTGGTAGAGTGATTCGAAGCCAAGTGCGGTATTGCCGTTGCCGTTTTGGTCGTTGTATAGCGCATTGGCGCCCACTGCCGTATTATTGGATCCATCTGCATTGTAGTACAAGGCAAAGTCTCCGAGGGCGGTGTTGGAATTACCAGTTGTTTTCCACCCCATCGCCCGGTTGCCCACTGCGGTGTTGCTGTAGCCGGAAATATTTTTAACCATCGCAGCATAGCCGAAAGCGGAGTTGAAAGAGCCAGTAGTGTTGTCCCGCATGGCGGAACTGCCCAAAGCGACATTGTATATCCCAGTGCTATTGGAAAAAAGGGAACTGTCGCCAACCGCTACCAATCCTGAAATAGGATTTGTGGAATCGCCGAAAAGCGCATAACTGCCGATGGCCACATTGGCACTCCCTCCGATGAGGTTGTGGCTGGCATGGAACCCAATGGTGACATTTTCAATGCCAGCGGTATTGTTCGCTCCCGCATTACGGCCGATAGAGATGTTCCGTCCACCCGTAATATTATTGCCGCCTGCCCCTGGCCCGACGAGGATATTTGCATTGCCAGTAATATGGTTCACCCCTGCTTGATTGCCGATGAAGACATTTTCTCCACCCTCTGTGTTTTCTTTTCCGGCATAATTACCAATGAAGGTATTGGCAGCGCCCTTGGTGTTTTTTTCACCAGCTAATGCCCCCACGGCGGTATTTTGGTCTCCCTCCGAGCAATTGCCATTGTTGTAAATTCCATTGCAATCTCCGCCCTTATTTGCCCGCAGGGCGTAAAACCCAACGGCGGTATTTAGTGAGCCGTTCTCGTTTTTCTGCAATGCTTTTGAGCCGACGGCGGTGTTGGACAAGCCATCTCCGGGCAGGTCAGGGTTGAGGCCGTTATTGAAAAGGGTGGAATCGCCGATGGCAACGAGGTGGGAGAGGGAGTCGTTTGAAAACAAGGCGCTTTGACCTATGGCGGTATTACGGCTGCCCCTTCTATTTTCCCTCATTGCATCGTCCCCGATAGCAACATTGGCGATGCCCATTGTATCCAGCAAAAGTGCTTGATTGCCTATCGCAACATTTTTGCTTCCTTGAATACGGTATCTCATGGCAGATACACCGATAGCCGTATTGCCATTTTCTTGGCAATATTGCAAGGTGTTGGCCCCTATTGCCGTGCTACTTGAAGATTTTGCAAATTGCATAGACATAGCTCCAATGGCAGTAGAATTATCTTGACTGGCACCAATGTTGCTATTTGCCCGAAAACCAAAGCTTGTATTAAAACTCCCTTCATTGAGGTCTGCCAAGGCGTTCTTTCCCACGGCTGTATTCCCACCAAACCCGCTACTTAATTTTGCCAATGCGCTATCGCCAATAGCCACTTGGTAATCAAATCCGCCGTTTTCATGCAAAGCATGCCTTCCAATAGCGACGTTCCCTCCGCCGCTTGTATTTGAGAACAATGCCCCATAGCCAAAAGCAGCATTGTAATTTCCTGTCGTGTTGTTGAGAAGCGACTTTGAACCTACCGAAGTATTAGCCAACCCCTCCAAGTTGTTAAACAAACTGGAATCGCCCATCGCCACATTCCCTTCACCAGCCGTATTTGAAAAAAGCGCCTCGTGCCCAAACGCCGAGTTGCCGTTTGCATCAAAATTGTTGTAAAGCGCCCGGTAGCCAGTGGCGGTGTTGGCATTGCCCCGGCGGTTGGTGCGCAGGGCACGGCTGCCCACGGCGGTGTTGAAGTAGCCATCCGTTTCAAATTCCACGTTGCTGCCATTGTTCCAAAGCGCCGAATCTCCGATGGCCACGAGGTGGCTCACGCTGTCATTTTCCGAGAGGGCCAATGCGCCAACGGCGACGTTGTATGAGCCGGAAATATTCTGATAAGCTGCCCGGTCGCCGACCGATACGTTCTCCGAACCGCTTTGGTTGAGGGCAGATGCCCAAAATCCCATGGCGGTGTTGGCTTCGCCTGTTTCGTTGGTGACCAATGCCTGGAAGCCATTTGCGGTGTTGGCAGGTGCACCCACATTTCCCGAAAGGGCCTCAAAACCTGTGGCGGTATTGTAAAAGCCGGTCTCGTTGTTTTTCAATGCTTTGGAGCCAAGGGCTGTGTTGCCAGTTGCTTCATAGGATTGGACAGCGTTCAAGCCGTTATTCGCCAAGGTGGAATCGCCAACTGCGACAAGATGAGAGCGGTCGGTGTTGTTCAGCAATGCCGCCGTGCCAATCGCCGTGTTGTTCTCCCCAAGTTCGTTGAGGCCCATCGAGAGCCCACCGATGGCCACGTTGTTGTTGCCAACGGTATTGCTTTGCAAAGCAGAAACACCCACTGCGACGTTGATGCCGCCGCCGGTATTTTCATACATAGCCCGAGTGCCGAGCGCTGTATTGAAAAGGCCGTCGGTGTTTTTCACAAAAGCACTGTCGCCGACCACCGTGTTGCCAATGGCAATGGCCCCGCCGCTCATGCCTACTGCCTGCCCGATGTACACGGAGCTTTTGTTGTTTTGGGGTTCGAGCGTGTTGCGGTTCATGGCCCAGCGGAGGGTGTCATCCGTCCAGAAAAAGACGATGTCAGGGTCGGCGGCGGCAGTGTCCACACAGACCTTGGTGTCCATGTCGCCGTCCACGATGCAGGCACCGAACCCACCCTCTGCCAGATTTTTCCAATCTGGGGGAACGTGGTATTGGAATTTGCTCACTGCGGTATTGAAGATGAGCAGTCCGTTTGCCGGGTCAGTGATGGCATCCCTTTCGGCGGTGGTCATCCGTGGGATGAGCAGGCCCCTCTCGGTGCTTTTCAAATCCAGCACCGCACTAGGGTCGGCATTTGAGCCGTCGGTATTGATGGTGACCTGTGCGGGCAACGCAGTGGAAAGGGCAAGGCAGAGCCAGCCCATGACGAAAATTGACTTTTGCATGGTTCGGATTTTGATGAAAAATTGATGTAAACAGTGCCCGTTGCCTCAGTCCATCTGGGCAAGTATGGGCGTGGTAGTTTTCATTTGGTTCAAGGGTTGCTTTAGATTAGTATTCTTGGCTATCTTGTTGCCGCTACAAAGATGAATCTATCTTCCGCCAGCTCTCTTGCTGCTTTTGGACAAATGATTGCCCATTTTGGACATTCATCGCAACAAATTGATTATCAGTGTTTTAAAACAAAAAAATGAAATCTGTTTTCCATTTCCTTACAGTTGTATTATGGTTGCTGCCATTTTTATGCGCTGGCCAAACCTCAGTGGCAGATAGCCTTATACGCTTAGTGCCCGAAGCAAAAGAGGATTCCAGCAAGGTGGATTTGCTGTGTACCATTGCCTATTATTTGTACAACAAAAAGCCTAAAGAAAGCCTTGAATACAGCGAACAATGCTTGCAGCTTGCTTCTCAATTAAAATATGGGCCTGGGATATGGAATGCTCACTATAAAAAAGGGCTGGCACGTATCTCATTGGGCGAGTACGATATAGCCACAGAAGAAGTGACGGAAGGATTGAAATTGGCAGAACAATTCGGATTAAAAAAAGGAATACGCTCTTGCTACAACGTACTTGGCATTATTTACCGCCTCAAAGGAAACACAGAATCAGCGTTGGAATACGCAATGAAGTACATGGATTTGTGCTTTGAGATGAATGATTCACTTGACCTGGGCCACGCATACAACAACCTTGGTGTCATTTACCTTGACAAGCATGACAATGTCAATGCAAGGAAATATTTTCTGGAGGCTTTGGATTTGTACGACAAGCTGCAACTCGCTTCGGGCATATTGGACGTGCTCACCAACCTGGGCATTGTGGAGCCGGACTCTACCAAGCGGCAGGAGTACATCCTGAAAAGCATCAAAATGGGTCTTGAGCAAAACAATCCGTTCGCACTTTGCTATGCCCATAGCAACCAAGCTAATTTCCTCTGGGAACAGTGCCATCAACCAAACGCCGCCCTGCCAGAATACCAACAGGCCATATCCCTCGCAATGCAAACAGAAAATTATCTGCTGTTGGCCAACCTGCATTCTGAAATTGGAAGTTTATTTGGAGAATTAAAACAGCTAGACTCGGCACAATACCACTTGAATTTAGGCGTGAAACTGGCAGAGGAACAGGGGTTGAAAGAGGCCATGTTGAGGGCTTATGACAACTTAACAGACTACTACGCCAGCCATGAAAATTACTATGGGGCTTTTACGGTTTTGAAAAAACGGAAAGAATTGTCCGATAGCTTGTACAACCTGAACATGGCCGATGCTCTGGCCAATGCCGATGCCAAATTTGAAACCTCCAAAAAAGAAGCACAACTCACCGCTCAAAAATTGGAGATAGAACAGCAGAAAAACCAACGGACCAACATCCTCATCGGCGGCATACTGCTTTTAGCGCTGACCGCTGGTGTCTTCCAATATTTTTTCTATCGGCAAAAACAGAAAAAGCAACAGGTAGAATTAGCCCTCCAGGCGGAATTGATGGAGGCCGAAAGACTCCGTAATTTGGATGAACTGAAAACGCAGTTCTTTACCAACGTCTCCCATGAACTTCGCACCCCACTCACCCTCATCATCAGTCCACTGGAAGAGGTGCTGAAAAAACTAAAACAGGTGAACCTCGAAGCTGACCTCCAGCTTGCCCACCGCAACAGCAAAAACCTGCTCGGATTGGTGAACGAGGTGCTGGATTTGTCGAAAATGGAGGTGGGAAAACTGGAAGTCGAAGATACCGAGGTGGCCTTGGCCTCCTTGCTTCGACGGGTACTTTTCTCGTTCCAGTCCGCAGCTGATTTGAAAGATGTCAGCCTTGATTATCAATTCGATTTGCCCGCAGGGGCGATGGCAAAAACGGACGTCGGCAAACTAGAGAAAGTGCTTAACAACTTGATTTCCAATGCGTTGAAGTTTACACCAAAAGGAGGTCAAGTAAAATTGAGTGGCGATTTGGTTACCATTGAAAATTTGTCAACCCTCCATTTGTCCGTCACTGACACGGGTCAAGGCATCCACCCCGACGACCTGCCCCATGTCTTCGACCGGTTTTTCCAAGGCAAAAAAAGCCCTGCAACACCGGGCGGCACAGGCATTGGGCTCGCCCTGTCCAAACAGTTGGCCAAGCTGCTTGGCGGCGACCTGACTTTGCAGAGTGAGATTGGGAAAGGCAGTCGTTTCGACCTAAGCCTCCCATGCGAGCTAGTTGCTATTGGGAAATTACCAGCTGACCCAATTCCCACGGAGATGGTATCGGGTCAGCCCCAAGAGGCAGCCACCGGAGGGTACAAGCCCTTTTTTCTTGATGGCAAAAAGCCCCGCCTCCTCATCGTGGAGGACAACCCCGAAATGGGCGACTACCTGAAGAACGCACTCTCCCAAAATTACGATTGTTCCATTGCCGCAGATGGCGAGTCGGCATTGCAATACCTCCAAAACTGCCAACTGCCAACTGAACTTCCCGACCTCATCACCTCCGATGTGATGATGCCCAATATGGACGGGTTTACGCTACGGGAAAAAATAAATGAGCGCCCTGAGTGGCAAAAAATCCCTTTCATCCTGCTCACTGCTCGCACCTTGGAGGCCGATAAACTGAAGGGGTTCCAACTCGGCATTGACGATTATGTGACCAAGCCATTCAGCCTCCCCGAACTAGAAGCGAGGGTTTCCAGTTTGCTGAAAAACAAGCAGTTGCGGGATGAAATGGCGGAAGAAGATGCTGAAAATATTGATAACTTACCTAGCCTGAATCCAGACGAGGTACTCCTGAAAGAAGCTGAGAAAATGGTGCTGGAGAAATTGGACGACCCCAATTTCACCGTGGAGACCCTAGCCAAACAACTGGGCCATAGTCAGCGCCAGCTTGCCCGCATCTTAGGTAGGTCGGCGGGTTTGCCCCCCGTCCAATTCATCCTCGAACTAAGGTTGCAGCGAGCCAGGCAATTGCTCGAAAACCGACAGTTTTCAACAGTGAACGAAGTCCGCTACGAAATCGGAATCGCGAGCGCCTCGTATTCCACCAGAAAATTCGCAGAGCGGTTCGGTAAGAATCCATCGGATTACAACGAATGAACACAGCTAAAAAAAGTCATTCAAACCTTCTCTTTACATTTATACTCAATGGCTTTGAGTAGCCGGTTTAGGCGTTCCATGACGTCAATTCCAGTTTTAGTGAAACAAAAAAAAACCGTAAGCCCCTGATTAAAAGTGACTTACGGTATGCTGATTTTATTTTGGTAGTCCCGACGGGAATCGAACCCATATCTAAGGTTTAGGAAACCTCCATTCTATCCGTTGAACTACGGGACCATACAATTACGGATTTTCGATTGCGGATTTCGGATTTTTAGGCCAAAATTTAGAACGCAAACCCGTTTCGGGGCGCAAATTTACGCCTAAATCCGAAATTCCCAATCCATTCCTTTCAAATAAACTGTTTTAGGATGGAACGCACCGAACCGACGTAGCTCCCACCGAACAGGTTCACATGCACCAGCAGGTAGTAAAGTTGGTAGATTGGCAGGCGCTGCTCGAATCCTGACGCCAATGGCCAAGCCTCCTCATAACTGCGATAAAAAGGTTGGTCAAATCCACCGAAAAGTCGGGTCATGGCCAAATCCATTTCGCGATGGGAATAGCTCACCGACGGGTCAACGAGTACAGGTTGCCCATCGGCACTGCACAGGAAGTTGCCACTCCAAAGGTCGCCATGTATGAGGGCAGGTGGCTCGACGGGACAAATATCAGGGAGCCGTTTACAGAATTTTTCAAAGCCCTGAATATCAGTGGGTTGTAGCTTGTTTTTTTGCTTCGCAATTTCGAGTTGGGGCTGTAATCGTTCATTTTTGAAGAAGTCGGACCAAGTGTCGTGCAGGCAGTTTGACTGGGGCAAGCTACCGATGAAATTATCGTTTCCAAGGCCGAAATTAATAGCGGAGTTGCGATGCAATTCAGCCAATGCCGCACCAAATTTTTCCCAAAACCCAGTCGGTCGATAACTAATATTGAAGTGTTCAAGCAAAAGGAAACCCCCTTCCACCGTCATGCCAAAGCCTTGTACTTCGGGCGTTTGGATGCATTTGGTAGCGGCTAGAAGGGCTAGCCCCTCAGCTTCTGCCTCAAACATAGCTCCCGAAAATGGGTCGGTATTTATTTTTAGAAAAAACAGGCCTTCCCTCGTCTCCAGCTTCATTGCTTGGTTGATATCGCCGCCCGATACTGTTTGTACACCAAGGATTTCGGCACCTATTATTTCTTCACACTTTTGTTGGATGGAGACTGGGAGCATTTGATTTTTCTGTGAATGAGCTATGAAAATAACCCCAAATTATGTGGGCTATCCCAGCAAAGTTGCTAAGTTTTTGACACAAACTCATGCCTTGCCTTATCCAACAGTAAAGCATGCTAAAAAAACGGCAAAAAAAAGGTCTCCTCCCGTTTAACCGGAACAGAGACCTGCGAGAATCAAACATCACGTATCTTCCTACGATATGTATTTCGTGATGTGTGTCATCATAAATAAATCAGCATGAAAAAACCCGTATCATAAAGCTCTTTTTGTTCAAAAAAAAGGGGGTAGAGCGGTCCGTTCTTTAGATGTTTGCTTTTAGCCTTAGTATTCCCTTTTGGCGCAAGAATGCAATAGATAAGTAGGATTTAAAATACTGCACATTATTGCCACCACTGAAATGGTGTTTCAAGCAGAGGAGTAACTTTAAGATATGTTCAAACCATTTTAATCATTTTTTAAGCCATTATAATAAAAATCTGGTCATAGGGATATTGCCAGTGTACTGGTCAATATCCCTAGCCCAGTTCCAAACTATTTCCCATGGCTATAATTCTTACGGGATTGGGATTGGTCTCCTTTTAACCAACTATTCAATTATATATGCCTATTACCAAAAAACTTCTCATGCATAACCCGGAGTCGTTCGATGATTCAAAAGAAAGCTGGTGGCGTAAAAAACAACCACCAACCTCTGTATAATAGACACACGCTCTCTCTCATATAATGGTTCAGCGAAGAACTATACCCCTACCACTCTCCTCAATTCATCTTCAGCTTCACTTGCTCAGTTTTTTCTTTCGGCACTGGCTTGCTGAATGTGTACATAGACTCACCAGCAACAGCCTGATTACCAACGAATTGGCAATCATTTATCATTGGTTTTGCCTCACCCTCCACATCCATGTTGAAGATGGCACCACCTCTTAAAAATGCTTCGTTGTTCCGAAAAACACAATTTTTGATGATGGGATTACATTGTCCTTTGCCGCCATAGTTGCAAAGTGCGCCACCATAATTGGCTTGGTTGCCATCGAAATTGCAGTCCTTAAATATTGTATTGGCAATGCCGTTGTGTCGGCCATCATTGAATATGGCTCCACCGTCTAAGTCAACCCTGTTTTTTTTGAAAACACAATTGATGAATACAGGGCTACATGTGCCTCCCCGTCCATTTATGTATGCAGCTCCGCCATCTCGTGCATAATTATTTTCAAAAATGCAATTCTGTATGGTCGGATTAGACACATTATCCTGCCCTGAACCATCAATATAGATGCCAGCGCCACAACGGTCTTTATCTGCACTTGGACCAGCACCATCAGATGTGCCATCTGCAATGACGAAGCCATCGAGCAAGGTACTCTCGTTTGCATTTTTGATTAAAACCACTGTATAGGAATTGTCGGAGTCGTCAGTCTTAGAACTGATATTGCCGCTCAGAATGGTTTTCTGAGACTTGGTATCACGTTGTCCGACGGAGGTTTCATTGCCTTTAAAGCCGCCATATACTTTAACCCCAGAAGGTATTGTAAAAGGTATTCTTCTATCTGCTAGATTAGTTGGGTAATATGCTCCTTTTGCCACCCATACTTGGTCGCCAGGCTGTGAGATAAAAAGAACTGAATTAAGGTCACCCGTAGCATCGGCCCATGAATTGCCCGTACCTGAGCTGCCTTGTTTTACATAAAACGTTGTGGCGTGTAGGTTGAGCACAGCAATCCATATAACTGCGCTCAAAATGAAGCGATGCCGCATAGTTTAAGTTTTTTAGAAAATGGTGGTAACATTTCGGCGCTGGGGAGCGCCAAACAAAGTATGGGGGGAAGGGTTATGAGTTTGGTTTAAATGTGGTCAAATAGTTTTATCTTGCTTTCTGCTGTGAACTATCTTTTGGATACAATATGGAATGATAGCATTAATAAAAAATTAAGTTCAAAATTTTTGTTATTCATGCACTACCTAATTAACTTATGCATTCATTGTTTTTGGTCTTTAAGGGCGTGTGTTCAAGGGTCTCTGTTAAATAGCAGGTTCATAACAAGTAAAAAAATAAGGTGGTGTAGTTCAAAATCTCTGCTCCTTATGAGCTTGGCAAATTGGGCGTTTAAATGAGGTCAAAATAAAAATAGTGGGTGTTAGTACAAGTTAATTTTGTGCGTTGTTCAAGTTTGTCAGTGTTGTTCCGAGTCTTTGTTTTTTGATTTGTCCAAGTCTTTGTTTTTTAAGTTTTTGTGTTCAAGTTTTTGTTTTTAAGTGTTGTTCCGAGTCTTTGTTTTTTGATTTGTCCAAGTCTTTGTTTTTTAAGTTTTTGTGTTGTGTTCAGGTCTTCCAAAAAATGGAGTCTAAGTGTTGTTCCGGTTTGTTTGTAAATGCCTTCTCGGGCTGTATGCAAATTTATTGATGGATAATTAAAGCCTTCTTTCGGGAGGATGAGAAAATTTAATTGTAATTGTCAAATCGCCTTGTTGCTGAAAAAGATACCGAGGGAATCTTGTGCGAAGGGGAAACTTTGAAGGGAATATTGTGTCAGAAAGGAGGTTCTTTCGAAAATACGTCACAAAGCTACAGGCATATCGAATGCTTGTCAAGGGGTAAAGCAAATATTTTTTCAAAAAACCATTTTTCACACTTTTACGTAACAAATTCATTGTCAGCTTATTAAGACATTTTAATTATTTATTCCGTCACTTGCTGTCAGGCATTTATGCCAAACAATAAATCATCATTTAAAGCCCTACTTTTTTTTACTTTTTTATTGTTTGATCGATTTATTGTTTAAAAAGCTTGTCACGCAAGCCAATAAAAAAAGGTTTTGCTGATTTTGGCGGAGCCATTATTTAGAAAATAGATATTCGTGACTTAAATAACTACGCAATCTTCAAGGTACAGCTCAATGAATTAAAGCATTATGAAAAAGAATTAGTGACCAAATCCCGTAATAGCAGTAGTTATATGATATTTGCACCAAATATCAATTTGACATGAAATCAATACTCATTAAAGACGTACAGATAGTCAACCGAGGAGTCATCACCAGAGGTGACATCTATATCCGAAACGGAAGGCTCGAACAAGTTGGCGGCATCATCGACCGCACAGCCAACATCGAAATGAATGGGAGTGGGCTTCACGCCTTCCCAGGAATTATTGACGACCAGGTACACTTCCGGGAGCCAGGGCTAACCCACAAAGCCGACCTCTACACTGAGCCTCGTGCAGCCGTCGCTGGTGGTGTTACTTCCTTTATGGAAATGCCCAACACCAAGCCGACAGCTACCACCCAAACCCTTCTCGAAGAAAAATACCAGACTGCTGCCGCCAAATCCCTCGCCAACTACTCTTTTTTCATGGGCGCCACCAACGACAATATGGAGGAGGTGCTAAAAACCAACAATCGGCAGGTCTGTGGTGTCAAGATTTTCATGGGCTCCAGCACTGGCAACATGCTCGTGGACGATGCACGTACCCTCGAAGGCATCTTTTCCCGCTGCCCGATGCTCATTGCCACGCATTGTGAAGACGAAGCTACCATCCGCCACAACGAAGAAATATTCAGGAAAACATACGGCGAGGATATTCCAATCGAGTTGCACCCTGACATCCGCAGTGCCGAGGGTTGCCTGAAATCCTCATCGATGGCAGTGGAACTGGCCAAAAAGCACAATACTCGCCTGCACATCCTGCACATCTCGACAAAGGACGAACTGGCGCTGTTTAGGAATGATATTCCGCTGGCGCAAAAACGCATCACTGCGGAGGTCTGCGTACACCACCTTTATTTCAACAGCAATGACTACCAGAGGCTTGGCACTCAAATCAAGTGCAACCCTGCCGTGAAAGGGCCAGAACACCAAGCCGCCCTCCTGCCCGCCCTCCTCGATGACCGTCTCGACATCATCGCCACCGACCATGCGCCGCATACTTGGGCCGAAAAGCAAGCAACTTACTTCAACGCCCCATCTGGCGTCCCGTTGGTGCAGCACACACTGAACGTAATGCTGGAATTTTTTCACCAAGGAAAAATATCACTGGAGAAAATCGTGGAGAAAATGTGCCACGCCCCAGCCACTTGTTTTAAAATCGAAGCGCGAGGATTTCTCGATGAGGGCAATTGGGCCGACTTGGTTTTAGTTGACTTGAACAAAGAATGGACGGTCGGTAAAAACAACCTGTATTACAAGTGTGGTTGGTCACCGTTCGAAGGACATGTTTTCAAAGGGAATGTAGAAAGTACCATTGTTAGTGGGCACCTAGCTTGGCACGGTGGGCAATTTTACGAAGAGAAAAAAGGGGAAAGGCTGATGTTTGTGTAGAACGGACTGGCAGTCCGTTTTACTTGAAGTCCACAAAATCCGTTGGATTCACTGGTTTGCCTTGGTGCCAAAGCTCAAAATGCAAATGCGGCCCATCCGTCAGTTCGCCCGTGTTGCCGATAATGGCAATGGCCTCGCCCCCCCGCACGTAGCTGCCCGCTTTTTTCAACAAAACAGAATTGTGTTTGTAAAAAGTGACGATGTTGTTCGTGTGCTGGATGGCGATGGTGTTTCCTGTTTCTAGCGTCCAATCGGAGGAGATGACCCAACCATCCAAAGCGGCTTTGACGGGGGTGTTTTTCGGAGCCACCACGTCCACTCCGTTGTGTTTTTTGTCAGTATCGAAGCCAGCAACGATAGAACCGCCAATGGGCGTCGAAAAATGCATCTGCTCCAACGGCACTTCACGGGGAGAAATGTTCACAGGGTTGACAGGGGCTGCACTCCCAGTTGCTTTACGTATATCGCCCATTTCAACTTCATTCCTGAGCTTTGCATCTTCTTCGGAGGCCGGTATTGGTTCGTGTGAGGACTCCTGTTCTTTTTTAGCAGGTGGTTCGGCTGGGGCATACTCCACATCAGCCGTCAACAGCTTTTTGATGCCCTGGTTGTATCGCTCCTGTGCTGCCAACAGGTGTTCGAGAGAGTCAATATCTTTGTAAATCCTGACCATTTCTGGATGGGTGTTTGCCGTGCCGTAGCCAGGAATAAGTCTTTTTATGGGTGTGAACACGATTGCGGCAATTGCCACAGCGGAAACCAGTACCACCAGCGTACTGAGCATCACATAAACATTCAAGGGGGAAAGGTTGAACGACTTGACTTCCTCAAACGTGTCATTGTTGAAAATAACGAGGCGATAGGTGTCTTTCATCCGCTCCCATCTGCGCCTTTCTTTTTTGATTTCTTCCGCCATGACGTTAACCGTTGTTTTTAATAAAATAAATTTGCGCTTTATTTAGTTTGGTGACTGCGTTAAGGGCTTACGCCGCAACACCGTTTTAAAAGGCCCGTAAAATTCGCAAATATTGACCAATAACAAAAAAAGGAAAAAATAGGGATGGAGGAAGGAAGCTGTTTTGGGCGCTATTTTATTGAGCTTGCCCCCATATTTCGCATCTCCTGCTTGTTTCATAAAAATTTATAGTCTTGAGAAAGTTTACCAATTCACTGTTTCTGATAACTGTTTTCCTGGTCGTTTCCAGCTGTGTGACCCAAAAGAAAAAGGACGATGTAGGCGCACTGGGCAAGGGTTACCACAACATGACGGCCCATTACAACGGCTACTACAATGCCACCGTTCTGATTGCGGAAGGCAAACTAGAGCTCGAAAACCAGTACAAGGAAAACTACCGCAAAGTGCTTCCCGTTTACAAATACTTGGCTACCGACAATCCAAAAGCAGTGGCCGAGAGCATGGACAAGGCCGCAGAGAAGGTGTCGCTCGTCGTTAACATGCACCGGGTTAGCCGTTGGACCGACGACTGCTACCTTGTTCTTGGTCAGTCACAATACTTGAAGCAAGATTTTGAATCGGCTGAGGAGTCCCTGGAGTTCATGACCGCTGAGTTCAATCCAAAGGAAGTGGCAAAGCGGGAAGCCAAGTCCAACAAATCAAAAAAACGGAAGAAAGCCGTTAAAAAAGGAAGGGTTTCCAACAGTGGCGATGATGGCAATGAAAAAGTGGAACTGAGCAAAAAGGAAAAGCAAAAACTGGCTGACAAGAAGCGCAAAGAGCGTGAAAAGGAGCGCAAGCAAAAAATGAAGGAGGCCAAAAAGGCCAAGAAAGCCAGGAAAAAGGGCAAAAAAGTTGCACCGAAAAAATCGGAGGACAAATCGACCGAAAAAAAGCCTACCAAAGCCGAAACCGAAGTAGCCGATGAGCCTGAAGTGGAAACATTGCCTGCACCTGGCTCCATCACCTTGGGCGATTTGGAACCTGACGTAGTTCAGTCCAATCCCGAAAACTACTTCATGAAGCACCGCCCGGCCTACCAAGAAGGAATGCTCTGGCTGGCCCGCACCTACATCGAACGGGAGAACTACACGAACGCAGAGCGAATACTGAACGATTTGGAACGCAGCCCCGGCACTTTCGACGACGTGCGCAGTGAGGCCGCAGTGGCCAAGGCGCATTTTTACCTAAAACAAAAAAAATACGACTTGGCAGTGGAGCCGCTCAATGCCGCCATTGACCTCGTGAAAGATAAACAAATGAAGGCAAGGCTGGCCTTCATCCTCGGCCAAATTCACCAAAAGGCCAAGCGCAGGGATGCCGCATATGCTGCCTACGCCGTGGTATTGAAGAACCAGCCGCCTTATGAAATGGATTTTGCCGCTAGGCTCAACCTTGCCGAGGCCAGCCCATCCAACCAAGAGGCCGTGAGCCAGTTGGAACGAATGCTCAAGGAGGAGAAAAACAAGGAATACCAAGACCAGATTTATTTCGCACTTGCCTCCATCGCCCTTGAAAATGGGGACAAAAAAGAGGGTATCAAAAACCTTGAGTTGTCTCTCCAAAAAAGCACCGCCAATATTTCACAAAAAGCAGAGTCCTACCTGCTGTTGGCTGACCTATATTTCGAGGAGGAAAGCTACGTGAAGGCAAAACTTTACTATGACAGTACCTTGCTGGTGATGACCGACGCCGATGAGCGCTTCCGCAAAGTGACCAGCCTAGCCGAAAACCTCGAAGGCATCGCCATGAACTTGAACATCATCTCCGTGCAGGACAGCCTGCTCCGCATCAGCAACATGACGGAGGAGGAGCAATTGGCACTTGCCACCAACATCAGAAAAGCGGAGAACGAAGAGAAAATCCGAAAAATTAAGGAAAAAGCTGCGCAAGAAAATGGCACAAATGCACCTAACATCCCCAAAGGCGGACCCGCTCCAGTCAATTTTGGCAACTCCAAGTTTTTTGCCTACAACGACCGGAACGTGAAAGACGGCAAGCGGGATTTTGAACGCAAATGGGGCAGCCGAACGCTGCAGGACAACTGGCGCCGCGCCGACCAATCAAGCGTGGCCGATGAAAACAGCGAAATTCAAGCAGCAAAGGAGACAAAGCTCCTCAGCACTGAGGAAGTTAAGGCAATTCTGAAGGACGTGCCAGACACGCCCGAGAAAATTGCCGCCGCCAACCGTGAAATCGAAGCCGCATTTTTCAACCTCGGCAGCCTCTTCCGTGACCGCCTCCAGAACTACAAAAAATCAGCGCTCTCGCTCGAAGAACTGCTCAATCGATACCCCGAAACCCAGTACAAGCTGGACGCCTACTACTACCTCTACCTTTCTTACCGAGACATGGGCGACCCCGCCAATGCACAGCGCTACTTTGACATGATTGTGGACAATTATCCGAACTCCAACTACGCCCGGATACTGAAAGACCCATCGTTCGCCGCTGAGATAAAAGCCAAGCAGGACAAACTGACCAGCTATTATGACGAAACCCTGCTAAACTTTGAAAGGCGTGACTACCAAAGTGCTTTCGACCGGATTGAAAAAGTGCCGGAAATGTTTGGTGGACAAAACAAGTTGATGTCACGCTTCTCGCTGCTAGGTGCCATGTGTGTGGGCAACCTTCAGGGCAAAGAGGCATACGTGGAAGCACTGAAGGAAGTAATTGCCAAGTACCCTGCCGACCCCGAATCCACCCGTGCAAAGGAAATACTGCGCCTGCTCGGCGAAAGCGTGGGCAGCGGCCCCGGCCAACAGCGTGACCTCCCGCTGGCAGATGGCCAAGTCGGCAACTACAAGGTCAGCGACGACCAATTGCACATGGTAGTCGTCGTTTTCAACAGCGACGTGGTGCTGAACGATGCCAAAATCATCGTCTCCGACTACAATGAAAAATACCACAAACCCCAAAAATTGAGGATGAACAACATCTACCTCGGCGACGGGGAAGCCAGGAAGCCAGTTATTTCCATCCGTCGTTTTACAGATAAAAAAGAGGCGATGGAATACCTCGACACATGCGTAAAGAACCGGAAAGACTTTCTGGATGAAAAGAAATACCAATACGATGTGCTGCCAATTTCTCAGGACAACTACCGGGAGTTATTGAGGTCGAAAGCGCTGGATGATTACAAAGCGTTTTTTGAAAAAAATTACTCGAAGTAAAAATCGTGGCCACCAAAACTTGGCGGCCAACCATAAAAAAATCGGCTGCGTCAAGTGATTGGCGCAGCCGATTTTTTTTTGAACATAAGCGCAGCAATTTCATCCTAAAGTCTTATGGATGTTTGCAAAAGAAACATCAGCCTATCACGGGATAGACACCAGCCTTTAAGGGGAAACGGATTTAAGCGGTTTCTCAACTTTGAAAAATCTCCTACCTTCACGCCTCAACAAAATCATCAACATGAAGCTCAACTTAACACTGATAGCACTCCTAGCCACACTCTCGCTTTTCGCCCAAAAGAAAAAAACAAGCAAAAAGTCAGCCCCGAAACCCACCACCGAAAAGAAAGCCGACGCTCCAAAATGGGACGTCAACAATCCCCCCGGCCCGTGGGGCTGGAAGGATGTCAAGTTCAACACGACCGAAGGCACCTGGCTCAACCTCGACCTCAGCCCAGACGGGAAGACTATCGTCTTTGATATGCTCGGCGACATCTACACGATGCCCATTGCCGGAGGCAAAGCAACGCCACTGCGCTCAGGCATCGCATGGGAAGTGCAGCCCCGCTTTTCGCCGGATGGCAAGCGCATCCTCTTCACCTCCGATGCTGGTGGTGGCGACAATATCTGGCTGATGAACATTGACGGCAAGGATGCCAAGCAGGTTACGAAGGAAGACTTCCGCCTCCTCAACAACGCCACTTGGATGCCCGACGGGCAATACTTCATCGCACGGAAGCACTTCACCTCTGGCCGCTCTCTCGGCGCTGGCGAGATGTGGATGTACCATGTCACGGGCGGCGAAGGACTCCAACTCACTGAGCGCAAAAACGACCAGCAAGACGTGAACGAGCCGAGCGTAAGCCCCGATGGGCGCTATGTTTATTTCAGCGAAGACCAATATCCTGGTGGTAGTTTCCAGTACAACAAAGACCCGAACAGCCAGATTTACGGCATCCGCCGTTACGACCGACAGGAGGGCAAAATCGAGGACGTGGTGACCGGCCCCGGCGGGGCTTGCCGCCCGCAAATCTCCAACGACGGCACCAAGCTCGCCTTCATCCGGCGGGTGCGCACCCAGTCGGTGCTGTGGGTGGCCGAACTGAAGACCGGGCAGGAGTACCCCCTCTTCGACCAACTGAGCAAGGACCAGCAGGAAGCATGGGCCATCTTCGGTGCTTACCCCGGCTTCGATTGGATGCCCACCGACAATGAAATCGTGATTTATGGCATGGGTAAATTATGGCGGGTCCCCGTCATGCTCGGCGCTGAAAAACCAGCGAAGGCGGTGGAAATTCCCTTTTCCGTGGATGTGGATATGAAAGTGGCGGAGACGGTGCGGCCGAAGCAGAAGGCGTTTGAGGATAATATGGAGGTGAAGGTGATGCGGGGGGCGGTGACTTCGCCGGATGGGAAATGGATGGTTTATAATGCAGCAGGAAAGCTATGGGTTACAAATATTCCTTTCATATCTCCACAGGATGAATCTTATTTGGAAAGATTAATTAGAACACGTTTTCTCAAAACAGGACCTAATAGTTCAGAAAGTGAGAAGCTAAAAGAGAAAATTGCTGACCAATATTTCCAATTTGAGCCTTCCTTCTCACCAGACGGCAAATCAATCGTATTCGTCACTTGGGATGATGAAGACATGGGAGCCATTTTTATTCAAGATGATTCAATTTCTGGAGGTGCAGTTTATCAAAAAATCCGGCGCCTCACCAAATCCCCCGGCATCTACCGCACCCCCGCCTACTCTCCCGACGGCAAACAAATTGTCTTCGTAAAAGAAGACGGCAACTCCCACCAGGGCTTCACGCACTGTAAAGAACCGGGCATCTACCTCATGCCAGCCGACGGCAGCGTAGAGCCGAAACTCGTGACCCCGCAGGGCGAGTACCCGCAGTTCAGCGCCGATGGCAAGCGCATTTTTTACCAAAAAGGCGGCTACCTTTTCGGCAGCCTCGTCAAAAGTGTGGAAAGCGTGGACCTGAACGGCGAGGACAAAAAAGAACATTTCGACGGAAAATACAGCCACCGCTACGTCATCAGTCCCGACAACCAGTGGGTGGCTTGGTCGGAATTGTTCAAAGTCTATGTCGCCCCATTTCCGAAGACCGGAAAAAAAGTCGGCCTGACGAGTGGCACGAAGGCTGTGCCCGTGGCGCAGGTCGCAAGGGACGCCGGCATCAACATCCACTGGAGCGCCGACAGCAAAACGCTGCACTGGACGCTCGGCAACGAGTATTTCAGCGATGAACTGACCGAACGCTTCAAGTTCCTAGAAGGCAGCCGTGACAGCCTGCCTCCGATGGATTCCGTTGGTGTAAAAATCAAGCTCACGCTGCCCGCCGACAAGCCGCAGGGCCTTGTCGCTTTCACCAACGCCCGCATCATCACGATGGAGGGCGATGAGGTGATTGAAAGGGGCACGGTCGTCGTGGAGGGCAATGTCATCAAGTCCGTTGGGGCAAATGTGAGCGTGCCGAACGGGGCGAAAGTGATTGATTGTGCAGGCAAAACCATCATGCCGGGCATGGTGGATGCGCATGCCCACAGCGGCAATTTCCGCTACGGCCTCAGCCCACAAAAGCAGTGGGAATACTACGCCAACCTCGCCTACGGGGTCACCACTTCGCACGACCCCAGCGCCAACACGGAGATGGTTTTTGCGCAAAGCGAACTCATCAAAGCCGGGTACATGGTCGGGCCAAGATTGTTCAGCACGGGCACGATTTTGTACGGTGCGGACGGCGATTTCAAGGCTGTCATCAACTCACTCGACGACGCCAAATCCGCATTACGTCGCACAAAGGCATTCGGTGCTTTTTCTGTAAAAAGCTACAATCAGCCCCGCAGGGAGCAACGCCAGCAGGTCATCGCCGCCGCTCGTGAACTCGGCATTCAGGTGGTGCCGGAGGGCGGCAGCACGTTTTACCACAACCTCAGCGAAGTGGTGGACGGCCACACGACCGTGGAGCACAACATCCCCATCGCACCGCTGTACAAGGACGTGACGACGCTCTGGGCCGCCACCAAAACGCACAACACGCCGACGCTCATTGTCAATTACGGCAGTGTCAGCGGCGAGTACTACTGGTACCAACACACGAATGTTTGGGAAAAGGAACGACTGCTCAGCTTCACGCCCCGTGGCGTGGTGGACAGCCGTGCCCGCCACCGCACGATGATACCGGAGGAGGAGTACGTGAACGGCCATATCCTGACCTCCCAAAGCCTGAAAAAACTGCAAGACGCTGGCGTGAAAATCAACCTCGGTGCCCACGGTCAACTACAGGGGCTCGGCGCCCATTGGGAGCTTTGGATGCTCCAACAAGGTGGCATGTCGAACCTCGAAGCCTTGAAGTGCGCCACCATCAACGGGGCTGCTTCCCTCGGTATGGACGAACAAATCGGCAGCATCAAGGCGGGCAAACTGGCCGACCTGATTGTATTGGATAAAAACCCGTTGGAGAATATCCAGAACTCGGAGTTCGTGAAATACACGATGGTGAATGGCCGTCTGTACGATTCCGCCACGATGAACGAGATTGGGAATTATGATAGGAAGCGGACGAGGTTTTATTTTGAGCTGCCGGGGAGTGGGAATGGGTTCCCGTATTTCAAGGAGACGAATTCGTTTATGCGGCCGACTTGTTGTTGGAGGGATTGAGCTATTTCCCAACCTCGAAATTCAACCAAACAAGTATGCAGCAATTAATTTCAACAATTCTACTCTTCGTCTGGTGCTTCACCGGATTTGACGCTTATTCTCAGGGCTGGGAAAAAACTTATGGTGGTGATGATTATGACAGTGCCAGGTCTATCGTGGCAACCTCGGA
This sequence comes from Saprospiraceae bacterium, assembly GCA_021739645.1. Classification (GTDB taxonomy): domain Bacteria; phylum Bacteroidota; class Bacteroidia; order Chitinophagales; family Saprospiraceae; genus UBA6168. Next base: position 23,240 of record JAIPBL010000051.1, read on the forward strand.
TGGAGGATTTATGACGGTCGGGGATAGTTATAGCCAGCTGAATAGTGGCACAAATGATCTTTATTTAGTCAAAACAGATGCGCTTGGTAACGTGCTGTGGGAAAAATATTTTGGCGGAAGCAGTTCAGATGCTGGCTATGCGATTGAAAAGGTTTCAGATGGTTTTATAATCGCTGGTTACAGCGCCAGTTTTGCAGGTGGGCCTTCGGGGTATTTGCTGAAAGTGGACGAAAACGGGACACAGCTTTGGGCGAGGACATTTCCAAAACGGATTTTCAAGTCTGTGAAGAATACGTTTGATGGTGGGTTCATCATCGGGGGCGATGGCTGGGATGAGCATGGGAATACCGACATGTGGCTCATAAAAACAGATGCAAGCGGTTCTCCTCAATGGGAAAAAAGCTTCGGGGGAACGCATGGCGCTGACTACGGCAGGGCCGCCGTTCAAACGGAAGATGGAGGCTATGCAATGGTAGGTGAAAACCGCAGTTCGGCCAGCGGGTCTGCCGATGTATTCCTCGTGAAAGTATCTGGAAATGGGTCTACACTTTGGCAAAAATCCTACGGCGGCTCCGATTGGGACTTTGGTAATGACCTAGCTATAACCTGCGATGGTGGCTTTATCATTTCGGGCATTTCGGATAGTGATGCCACTGACCGGGATATATACCTTGTCAAAACGGACTGGGACGGCAATATGCAATGGGAACAACGATTTGGCGGCCCAAATTATGACCATGGAAATGCCGTAATACAAACAAAAGATGGGGGATATCTCGTGACTGGAAATAACCAGGAAGTAGGTTCTGATGATTTGGTTCTGATAAAAACGGATGATAAAGGAAATCTAATTTGGGAGAAAAATTACGGAGCACCAAGCCAAAGTTTAGGATACGATATATGGCAAGCTGAAGATGGCGAATATATCATTGCGGGCGCATTATTGACTGGTATGAAAGGTTACGAGGTATATCTTATCAAAACGGACAACTTGGGTGTTCCAACAGTGGATTGCAACCCGGCTGGCCAACTGGGCGTGAAGGTATATCCAAACCCTTTTAGGTCATTCGCCACTTTTGAAGTGAAAGGAATAGATTCAGAGGATATTATTCAATTGTCATTGTTCGATGTTTCAGGAAAATTAGTAAGCCATAATTCTTATGCAGGCCCTACTTTTGATATCCAAGTAGAAGGATTTCCAACAGGGTTATATGTTTTTCAAATCAAAACGGAGCAAGGAAAAACCAAACAAGGCAAGCTGGTTATTTATTGAAATGCTGGCACTAGAAGAACAGACGTCGTACTGCTTATTGATGAAGAGCAGTTGCAGTTGGAAGCGTAGTATGCCCCAAAAGGCAGTCATTAATGCTGCATCTGCCTTTCCCAAGCCACCAACCCTGCTGAACTGCCCATATGCCCCAACTTAAATCGCTGCATTCCCATTCCCGCCACCAATCCTTCAAACTTCCCCGCCACGCCCAAGTCATGCGTCAGCAAAAACACCTGCTGGGCCTGCTGGCCAAAATGCACGAGGTAGTTGAGCAGCGTCTCCGTCCGTTTTTCATCGAAATGGGAGACCGGGTCATCGAAGACGATGATTTTTTCGGAGAGTTGTGGGTCGAGTTCCAAGCTGGCGAGGAAGAACGACAGCGCAAAAGCGTTTTTGTCGCCCTCGCTGAGGGAGTATTTCACAGAGGGCTTGTCGGGGTCGTCCTTTTGTAGCACCTCTTTTCCCGCTATACAGAGGGCGAATTTCACCGACGGTTCGGTGCTGCTGCCGATATAGTGGCTGGTCAGTTGGCGCAGCTCAAGGTAGGACGCAAAGGCTTGCAGGTAGCGGTTGATGGCAGCAAGGTATCGGTCGAAAACGGTGTTTTTGAACTGGTCGAGCTTGGCCTGTTTTTCGTTCTTGAGCCTCTTCAGTTTTTCGAGCGCCGCCTCGTAGGTCAGCAGGTTTTTGCACCGTTCGGCCATGTCGGCATTGTCCTTTTTTTGCAGAGCGACGAGTCGGCGCATGTCCAATTCCAGTTGGGGCAGGTCAGGGCCATCGGCGGACTTCATCAGCGAGATGCTTCCATTGTAAGCAATGATGGCCTCGTTGAACCCTTGGATGGCCTCGTTGATAGCCAGTGCGGCCGCCTCAAATGCCGTCAAAGGCGCTGCGTCTTGAGGTTGTGAAGGGTCGGCGGCCTTCTGCTCGAAACAGGTTTTCAGCCGTTCAAAATCCGCTGCCAAACGACCATGCTCGGCTTGCAGGGAATGTAGTGCTGGCGGGTGTTCCAAGTAGTTTTTCCAAAAATCAACCAGTCCCAAATTTTGACTGATAGTGCGCTCGATTTCGAGCAAGCGGGCCTCTAAGTTGAAGCGGTTGAGCGCATCGTTCAGGCGGGAGATGTCGGCGATAAGGCGGTTGTAGCTTTCGTTGAAATATTGGCGGTAGGCTTCCAGTATATCCACCGTGGCATCGAAGGGGCGCTGGCAAAACGGGCAGGTATCGTCGTGGATGGCCTGGTAGCCCTGTTTCAGCCAATCTTCTGCATGGCCGCCCATGTCGAGGCTGACCTTGTGCGCATTGAATTTAGCGAGGTACTGCTCCGAAATGCCGCCCGTGCTTTGCGCCAGCACTTCGCTCGCCCCGACGGTGAAGCCTTCCGTTTGCAGCATTGGTATTTCCGACAAAAAAGCTTTTTGCAAAATATCCTGGAAGCTTCGGGCGGTCGTGATTTCGTGCGCCTTTTCGGCGATTTTGGCCTCGATGTCCCGCTCCGGGGGCATTTCTGCAAAAGGTATAGCCAAGTAAACGCCATCAATCGCCGCCTCGATGTCCCGTGCTGTTTCACGGGTCATCTTGTTGCCTTTCATGATGCGCTCCTTGATGGCCTGTATCTCCGATTTCAACTGAACGCCCTGTTGCCCCAGTATCACTTCAAAAAGGTTCTTCTTGTGCGAGTTCTGTATTTCCAGCCCGGTATAGACATTGTCATTGATGAAATGCACGTCGAACACCTCGATGCCGGGCAGGTGTTGGTCCCATTTGCCGTTGGAATACGTGCATTGGGGCGGTACAAGGCCCTCTACCACCACCTCGATTTCTTGCGGTACGCTGCGGTCGAAGGAGCGTTTTTTCAACAACAGCCCGTCCTCGCCCCGCAGGGAGCGGAACAGCAGGGAGAGCGTCGTTTTGCCGCTCCCATTTTCTCCGTAAACCAAGTTGAAATGGCCGAAATCCACGGGCTGCTCCACTGCTGGGAGCGCCGATGGTCTGTATTGGAGGAACTTCCCCGTTCCCGTTATTTTGGAGAAATGTTTCAGCATAGCATGTCGGTGGTTAAACTGCGATAAAGGTAGGGAAATAGTCTAAATTGGCCAGTTTATCCCTGCTTTTTCAAGCCCTACAGCCTCAGCCCCAATCGCCCTAACCCTAAAAAGCAACAAATAAACCTACCTTCACCCAAAATCTACCAGCCATGAAACAATTCGCCACCCTCGCCCTTTTGTGGGCCATCGCAACGACCCTTATTGCCCAGAAGCCCGCCCCGCTTTGGACGGAGGCTGACCGCCAATATTTGCTGACCAACTTGGAACGCACCAAGCAGGAAATCATCCAAGAAACGCAAGACCTCACACTCGCTCAATGGGCCTTCAAGGAAGCGCCTGACAAATGGAACATCGGGCAGGTGCTGGAGCATCTGGGGCTGTACGAGCGCATCTTCGCACAAGAGGCAGACATCATGCTCAGCACCGTCCCCGAACCCGGCCTCGACAGCCTCGCCCGCCCCGACAGCACTTACGTTGGCTGGATGAACGACCCCAGCCCGCACCAAGCTTGGTGGAACGCCGAGCCGCTTGGCCTGATGCTCGGCAATGACAACCTCACGTTCTACCTGTTCGGAAGGGACAATATCATCAAATTCATTCAGGAAAACACTTATGACCTCAAGGCGCATTACACCTTCCGCTGGGGCGACGAGCGCCGCCGCAGCATCCACGCACTGATGGTGGTGCATTGGGCGCACACGGACAGGCACCTCAAGCAGATTCGGCGGATTAAGGGGAATGCAAATTGGCCGAAACCGTAAGGAACTGCTTATTCAACGTGAGTTATGGCAATAAAAAGCTGATAACCAATGCCTTAGCCGCAGAGCGGCGGCAATATTTGTAGCAATTTTTCGGAGGTTGTCGTTCAGCCCCAGCGGGGCGATGATTGGTTGCCGCCCCGCTGGGGCTGAATTCCTTTATTCATTATGTTCTACAAACATTCTCGCCGCTCTGCGGCTCTTCAAATGCCATAATTCACGTTATTCAAGTATCAATTTCACCTCCTGCCCCACCCGCAGCTCCCCCGTCCTTACCACCGTCCCATAGGCTCCAGCATTGTTCTGGTTCATGCGCACGACTGCCTTCATGATTTGCGGGTCTTGTTTGGCAGTTTCCGGGTCGAGGTTAATCATCATACATCGCAGGTCACGCATTGTCACCTGAACCATTGGGCCCGTTTCTTCGTCGCCGAACACTAACTTTCCACCTACCCAGCTATCCTCCAAGAATGGCTCTGTTGCCGCTGATTCGATGACGATATTTGCTCGGAATCGCCGGGTATCGAGGGCCTGATTTGCCGCTTGGCAAATGGCAGCAACCGTCGCCATGTTGATGACCGACACGCTGGCTTCATCGAAAATTCCGTGCTTGAGTTTCATCAATTCGACGGCACTCCCGAACTTTTCCGAGATGAGGTTTTTCAGTTCGGCGCTCCCGATTTCAAGGAAGCTTCCATCCGGTGTGCGGACATGCGTCGGCAATGGCTCTTCAGCCTTTTCATCAAAATTTGTCGGTTCGAACAAAAGCAATTCGGGAAGCCGACTGGCTGAAAGCCAAGGGAAGCCGCTGTTGTCTTTGAGGCGGCGAAACGCAAAGCGGCGGTCTGCCTGCAAACCGTGCCAGCCAAGAAAGGCGGTTTCCACAGGGACGCCCGCCATGGATTTGACGGGATATCGCACGAGTTCCTGAATTTTGCCGAGGTGAATGAGCATAGCTATTTTATGTGGTGGTGAAAGCTGCCAAATTACTAAATTTCATAAATGTCCAATAGATGTTCTACTTGTCACCGGTAGCTGCTGGGGTATTCCATCCGTTAGTTTATGTTTCGAAAACTCCGTTCCTTGCACAAAAAATCGAAATTATGAAAATCCTCCTCCCAATCCTATTGTGCTTCGCAATGCTCTCCTGCACTCACAAGGACGCCCCCGACACCATCTACACCAACGCCCATATCTGGACGGGCGACAAAGCGCAACCCGCCGCCGAGGCCCTCGCCATCAAAGACGGCATCATCACCGCCATCGGCTCGCAGGGGGAGGTGGGTAAATTGGCGGGCGACGCCACGCAAATCGTTGATTTACAGGGCGCTTTCGTCACGCCTGCCTTCACCGACAACCATACCCATTTCCTGCAAGGCGGCGCACAGCTTGCTTCTATCAACCTCCGAGTGGCCAAAACACAGGCAGAGTTTATCCAAATCATGAAAAGCTACGCTACGTCGTTTGCAGAAGGCGGCTGGATAAGCGGCGGCGACTGGGACCACGAGGCTTGGGGCGGTGAATTGCCCCGCCGCCAATGGATTGACAGCGTGACTGCCAACGTCCCCGTCTTCGTGAGCCGACTGGACGGGCACATGGCGCTGGCCAATTCCAAGACCCTCGCCCTCGCCAAAATTGACCGCTCCACGCCCGACCCTGTGGGCGGCACCATCGTGCGGGACGAAAAAACGGGCGAACCGACTGGCGTCCTGAAAGACGAAGCCATGAACCTCGTGTTCAACGTCATGCCCGAACCTTCGCCCGCTGAGTTTGACAAAATGTTCGAGCGGGCGCAGGCGCATGCCCTCTCGGTCGGTGTTGGACAGGTACACGACATGGGCAGCTTTGGCGGCTGGAACGACCTCGACACCTACCGCCGAGCCGAGGCTGCTGGCAAGCTCCAAATGCGCATCTACTCCTTCGTGCCGCTTTCCACTTGGAAGCGGTTGAGTGATTTTGTTCAAATGAACGGGCGGGGTGATGACCACCTCCGTTGGGGCGGCCTCAAAGGCTTCGTGGATGGCTCGCTCGGCAGTACCACCGCCTGGTTTTACAAACCATACAATGACGAACCCAATACCGCTGGACTGACCGTGACCGATACTTTGGACTTGCAGAAATGGCTTCTCGCTGCCGATTCCGCTGGCCTGCACATCGCCGTCCATGCCATCGGCGACCGAGCAAACGATTGGCTGCTCAACGTTTACCAACGGGCGGAAAAGCAGAACGGCAGCCGTGACCGGCGCTTCCGCATCGAACATGCGCAGCACCTGAGCCGCAGCGCCATCGCCCGTTTTGCGGAGCAAAAAGTCATTCCCTCCATGCAGCCCTACCACTGCGCCGACGATGGGCGATGGGCACAAAAACGCATCGGCCCGGAGCGCATCCTGACCACCTACGCCTTCCGCTCCCTGCTCGATGCGGGTGCGCCGCTCACTTTCGGCTCCGACTGGACGGTGGCGCCGCTCTCGCCGCTCGATGGCATTTGGGCTGCCGTCACCCGGCAAACGCTGGATGGGGCAAACCCCGGCGGCTGGGTGCCGCAGGAGAAAATAACGGTGGAAGAGGCTTTGCGCTGCTACACAGTAGGCAATGCTTACGCTGGTTTTTTTGAAAAAAAGTCAGGAGAATTGGTGGTGGGTAAGTTGGCGGACTTTACCGTACTGGCAGAAAACTTGCTCGAAATTGCACCCGACAAAATCAAGGATGTGAAGGTACTGCGCACGGTGGTGGGCGGGCTAGAATTGTTTAATGGGGAGTGATGCTCGGGAACATGTGCCCGTATTTATATGAGACCCAGTCGGAGATAAGTTTGGGTTGTTGTATGGAGTGATAATCTCACAAGAGTAGGGCGATTTACCATGCCCTTGTGAGATTATTTTGCAATTCTTTTATTCTGACGTTATATTAACCCATTTGGCAGATAACACCCCTCTTTTGCTTTTCCAAGTGATGAAATAAAATCCAGCGGCCAACCCCTCCAACTCCAAGCTGATACTTTCGCCTAAAGCCTTTTCACGGCGTAATAGCATGCCTTGTGAATTCATAATCAATATCTCTGCTTCTTCGTCAGGAGACCAGTCTGGCTTTACTATGTTTACTTCACCATTAGCCGATGGGTTGGGAAATACCATAAGTGCCAATTTATTAAAAGAATTGCCTTCCTCTAAAGCCTGGGAAAAGGTCGGTCCAGTAGTTCGATAGATGCCAACACCGATAGGTGCAATAAAGATGTATTGGTTTGGGGTAATGGTTAGGCGGCGGACATAGTTCAGGTTATAGTTTGGGTCTTGAAAATTAAGATGCCAGGAATGCCCTCCGTCATCCGATATATAAAGCCCAAAATCATCTACCTGAACAAAAATTTGTCCAGCCAAATTGACGAACATTTCACCCATTAACCAATAAGGCTTGCCATTAATGCATTCCCAACTTGTTCCTGCATCATGAGAAACACAATAAGATGAGTCAACAAAACTATTTAGCATGGTGTGAATATTGCCATCGGCATCAACGGTTGTTCCTGTCAGGTTATTGATATTTGAAATAGAAATCCAGCGGATATGATTGTTGGTAGGATTGTACCATAAATTAGAATTCAATATCCAAGCTGTATCCGAGACATAGAAAGACTGGAGCACGTTGATGGATTGACCAATCGTGTCAAAGGTTGGAGCGAATAATGTCCATGTTTCGCCATTGTCATCAGAACGAAAACTTTCAATTGCACCTGCCAACAAATCGCCATCGGGAAGTCTTACTATCGTTCGTACCCCATCAGAAACTGGTGGAAGATGCAAATCCGAAGGGGTGATGTCAGTCACGATGCCTGTTTGCGGTTCTATTTTCAGAAGCTGTTTTCCGTCTGCCAATACGACGTTACCTTGGTCATCAAGGCAAAATTGCGAAGTATGTCTCCCGAGCCACCTGGAATAGATGGGTTGTTGAAAAAAATGAGTCCAAGTAATTCCTCCGTCCAAAGTTCGAAACATTCCCGCTGTCGTGCAGACGTAAAGTTGATTCTCGTCAAGTGCCTTCATATCAAGGACGGGCGGTGCTTGAATTCCTTGGCTTTGAAAGGTCCAGTTATCCAATGTATCATCATCTGCTTTAAAAAGCGATCCATAAAAATCACCCCAAATACTGCCATCAGGCATTTGCCAGAGGTATTTCAATGGGTCACCAATGCCGCCAGGACCACCTCTCGTCCAAGTATTTCCATCGTCGTCCGAATAGAATCGCCATGAATTTTTGGTAGTTATCCAAACCCTTCCCGATGATTGCTGAAGAATGGATTGCGCATGAAGGAATGCGATACCAGGCTGGCTAAATTTAGTCCAGTTAACTCCTTGGTCGTCAGAATAATAAATGCCTTGCATATCGTCGTCGCCCATTATCAACCTTCCAGAAATAGTTTGGAATAAGAACCCATCAAAAAAAATATCTGGTATTTCACCGACCAGTTGCCAGGACAAGCCATCGTCGGTAGAACGGTAAACGTCACTCCAATAATCAGTGCCAACTGGTTTAAATGAAAATGCATAAGCCGAACCACCAGAAACGGTAAAAAGGTAGTTGGGTTCACCTGTGGGTAAAGAAACATTTTGCCAAGTGGCGCCTTGGTCTATTGAGCGGCTGATACCAAGATTTTCAGTCGCTAATAATGATCCAACAGCAGTGATTTGGATGCGGCTAGTTGATATTAACCATGCGCCATTATGAGCCAGCGCCCAAGTGGTTCCTAGGTCATTTGATAGAAAAAGGTTGGCGCCTTGCAACCCATAGATAGTGCCGTCAGGTGCTATACGAAGGTCGTTTAGCGTTTTATTCATTTTTTGCCAAGATACCCCAGCATTCTGTGAGCTATAGAATTCGGCCCCGTTGACATCGAAATTGTTGGGAGAAATGGCGTACAAATTGCCAACTTGGTCGCCGAAAAGTTCTGTCAGAATAATCGAACCTTCAGGTGAGCTAGCCAAAGGTTGAAAATCGATGGATTGTGCTTGAAGGAAGCAGAAAGAGAACTGCACAGTACATAGTATTAGGAAAGAGTTCTTCATGTTGTGAATATAATTTGATAAAGTAGGATGGGGGTGGAAAAGCTGATACACAAAATCCTGGAAAGGGTCAAATTTACCAATAAATAACCTTCTAGGTAACTAGATCGGTCTACCCTTTGGAAGTATTCAGACTGACCCCAACCATTTTTCACCTCCCATCTGTCTTCCCAAAAAAATCACCAATCATGAAATCACCAACCTACCTCGTTCTCCTCAGCCTTTTATGCTTCGCAAGCGCCTGTCAAAAAGACGACCAGCCCAAGCAAATCCCTTGCACGGGCGACTGCCTCTTTACCGTGCAGGACGGCAACGGCACCATCGTCAAGATGACCTGCTTCAACCGCTTCGGCATCCTCACCGACGACCCGAACACGCCTGCCCTGGACACAATTTATGGGATTCCTGACCAAATGCCAGCACGGTTTGAAGAAGTAGGAAAGGCAGTCAGGTTTTCCGGTGCTTTCCGGGTCAATACACTCACGCCGCAATTCCCTGACCCATCCATTGGGTTGGATGATTTGTACCAAATGAAATTGGAGGAAATCAGCGAAAAGAACTGAGATTTAAGTATCGGCGTCACTGCGAATGACGCCGATACTTTGACAAACCCTCAATTCGCAAACACCATCTCCTTCATCCCCACCACTTTCCCATCCACCACGAGGCTGTAAGCATAGACCCCCGTCACGTTGTACCCGTGCTCGTACAGCACCTCGTTCATGCCCATTTGAAGCCGAATGTTCTGTTGCCAAAGGGCTTTCCCTTGCAAATCTGACACGACAAGTTTGGCCGTTTTGTAGGCAACCTCTCGGTTCACCAAGAACGAAATCGTAGTCGCCTCGTCGAAGGGGTTCGGGCGGTTTTGCAGCAGTTCGATGGCGGGAATTTCCTCAACCTCAACCTCGTCTGTGGCATTCACGAGCGGTGGGTTTACTTCTTTGGAAAACAAGCTTTCGATGCCGGCTCCATCAACACTGGCGGCACTGACGAAAAAGGTGCCGCTCGGCCTTGCGAAGACAAAATGCGGCTGCGAGGTGGCGAAAAGGCTGTCGAAATCATTGGCTGTGGAGCGCACGAAAACCCGGTACTCTCCGTAGCTGTTTGGGTCGATGATCTCCACGTAAACAGAGTCGCTGCTTTTGCTGGCAGTCAGGTCAACTGGCTCCGGCCCGATGCCCGCCATGGCTGCTGCCACGCCGTTGATGGCGGTATTTCTCGCCAAATAATTGAAGTCAACAAAAAAAGAATCGAGCACCAGGTCGCCGTCCGTGTCCACGCCGAGCACATCGTCAGAGGTGTGCTGGCGATCGTGGTAATTGGCGTTGGTGACGTCGGCGTTGCCATGCTCATTGGCACTGGTGAAGCGCATGGCCGCAAAACCCTGCTGACGGAAGGGGATGTGGTCACCTCCCCGCCCGGTTCGGTCTTCGGCGGTCATGATGGTGACCATCATCGGCACGGTGGCCTGGGCCTGTACCTCCTCCATGTACTGCAATTTGATGAAACGGGCCAGTTGCTTGTTCCTTGAATTAAAACTGCCTTGTGAGAACAGCCTGACCTGCGTACTGTCAATTTGGTTGAAACCTGGGCAGGAAGGAGGCGACGATGTTTGCCCACAAACGATGCCGCCAATCACATCGTTGTTCAGCACGGCGACAAGTGGGATGCCGATGCTTTTGGCATATTTTGCAAACGCGTCTGCACCGACAAGTCCCTGTTCCTCGCCGATGGTGGCCATGAAAACGACGGTGCGGTCGAAGCTGAGTTGACTCATCACCCTCGCCAATTCGATGACCAAAGCCGTGCCGCTGCCGTTGTCCTCCATGCCGTGTGCTTGGCAGTCAATGTCGCAGAGAACAGCGCAACGGCTGTCAATGTGCGCCTCGATGAGGATGACACCATTTGCTGTGGTATCGATGCCGGGCAGCACAGCGAAGATGTTGCGGTGCTGGCCCATGCCGCAGATGTCAATGTCAAATTGGAGGTAGGAAGGAACAAGCCGACCACCGTTTTCAGCACTTATTTGCGTGAAACGCTGGTGCACCCATCGCCTTGCCGCACCCATTCCGGTCACATCCGATACGGTGTCGGCACCTGTGTTGCGGTTCTCAAAGGTGCTTAGTTTGAGCAAATAGGACTTGAGCGAATCAGGTGAAATGCCCGCCATGATGGCCGTCACGAGGTCGTCTGGTTGGTTGATGACGACCGATGGAGTATATGCCGCAGGGTCGTAGTTGCCCAGCATGATTTGCTCCGCAACGGGGTTGATGGAGACCATGTTGGTCTGGGCGTTCGCCCCAAGAATTGCCGCAAGGCAAAAAAAGAAAGGTGCAATTGTTCTTTTCATGTCTAACAAGTTTTTGTTGTGAAGCAAACTTAGTGAAATGGATGGGAAAAACGATGCAGCTACATTTATTCCGATTGAATTCCATTTTTGAAATTCCAATTAAAAACATTTCAAAAAAAATTCTTTGTAAAAAACATACTGATTTCATAGGTTAGCTTTGATTTTTCTTCAAAAACACAAATACTATGAAAAAACCACCCCCTTCTGCCATCCGGCTGCGTGGCGTTCGATACCCAACTGCGGCAGCCATACCTCCTAAAGTTTGGCTGGACGTTAAACTGTTAAGGCTGGAAAAAAGCCTCAAAATCAAGGCTCACAATATTCATGGTTTTGGTTGGGGCAATGACTGCAAAGGAGCGGCGCAACTGGCGTTAGCTATTTGTCTGGAACTCTACGCAGCGGATGTGGCGATGCAAGTTGCACCTCATTTTCGAGTGCTATTTCTTGATGAGTTAACCGGAGAGAATTTTGACGTGAACCTGAATTTGACCCCATTCAATGAGGTGCATTTGAGCCAAATGGTCTAATCAGAAATGGCGACACGGCTTATTTTAGGCTGACCTTGGTGCCGAGGTGAAACGAGAAGTTGTAGAGTTTTTCGCCGTTCACACCAATGCCTTCCGTAAGGAAGTGGTGCTGGTAGTTAGGCTGGAAAAACAGGCTCCAGCGTGGTGAGACAAAACGCTCCATGCCAAGGCCAAGGTTGGCCGTCAGGTAGAAGTTGTCGTGGATGTTGCCGCCGTCAAGTAGGCCATCCGGGAATTCTTTTTCCTCCCGAATGGACTTGTTGTCATTTGGAAGCCCCTCTGCCCTTGGGAGCATGGCAAAATTGCTGAACGAAGGAGTCCGGTCGGTTTTTATCTCATAAACTGACGAGGTTATGAAATGCAAAGAGGTGCCGATATTGCCATAAAATCGCCATTTACCGTCGTTTTTGATATGGTAGTTGGCATTAAGCGGAAGTTCCAACATATCCAATTGCACACCGTTGAATTCCTCTCGAATGTAATAGTTAAGGGTTTCAAACAAAAAGGCAGGGGTGTTCGGGATAAAACGCTTGAACGAATAAATACCGCCCGTCTGGAACTCCCACCGGTCTTTTTTCCAACTGATGGTAATGCCCGCACCGTAGCCGCTGGCCAGCGTTGTGTCAGCGTCCACTGCGACCAAGGTGTCGAAAACGCTGTATTTGTTGGGCGGGGTGATTACATAGGCCACATCGGTGCTTGTAAAAATGCTAAAACGCAACTGGTGCGGTTTTTCAAAAATGAATTCCGGAAGCCGCAGTACTTCCCATGCGAAACCGGACTGCACTGGCTGGGCATCTAGCGAGGCAATCAACGGCGCATTGCCGAGGCCTGCGTTGGTCATGCTTGGTGTGGCAAGGTTGTTCTTTAAAAACCGCTGCTCGGTCATGGATTCAAGCAGGGTGGCTGGGGAGGACATCGAAGCTACCGCACCAACTCCGAGCGAGGGCAGTGCGTTCATTGATGCTTCGTTATCGCTCAAATTGTTGGGAGCAAAAACTGGCGGTACATTGTTGGCAATGGATTGCTCGGTAGCGGTGTGCTTTGTTTTTGGTGTGGCTAGTGGAACGAAAGCCTTCTTTGGAGCAGCGGCGGCAATTGGCCTAGTGGCTTTGATGTCAACAGGTGGTACTTGAGGAGTTGTCGGAATTATTGTTTCTAGCGACTCTGCACTTGGCTTTTGTGGTGGGGTTAGCTTGCTGGTATCGCTTTTATGCTGTGATTGTGAGTCGTTGAGCACGGGTGAGAAATGCACGATGGTCAACAGCAGCAGGAGCATCAACGCAGCCTCGGCTGCCTTGCAGCGAAGCAGGTGGTAGCGGAAGAAGAATTCCTCTTCCAGCCGATGCGTCATCATCTGCCAGTGGTGCGGCTGGAAGGCAACTTCAAATTTTTCAAATTTTTCAAAAACAAGGTCGTCAACAACTGCCTCATTTTCAAGCAGTTCGGCGGTTTCTTCCGCCTCAATCATTTTTTCCATCTGGCTCCAGTCGCCATTGGCGAGGGGGACTTGGAGTTGGGCTAGTTTATTGGAAATCACCTCATCGAACGTTGGATAATCCGCCGACTGGCTTGTGCCATTGGAGTCGCCATCGGCGGCGGCATCTTGGTCGAGCCGTTGCTCAAAAGCCTCCCAAGCTTGGTCGTTGAACCGTGCTTGCAGCTTCTCAAGAGCTTGACGTACCTGTTCGTCGAGGTGCTTTTCTGTATTCATCGCTTCGTAAAATCTGCTGTGGTTGCGCCGAGAGATGGATTCTTGCGGAGCAACGCATCCTGTAATTTAGTTCGTGCCTTGACCAAGTTGGAGCGGGACGTGCTTTCCGTGATGTTCAACAATTCGGCAATTTCCCTGTGGGAATAGCCTTCGAGGATATACAGGTTGAAAACGGCCCGGTAAGCGGGCGTTAGTTCCTGTACAGCCTGCAGGATTTCCTGCTCCGTGAGCTGCGAAAGTGCATCGGCATCAGGCACACCAACACTGTAGGCCTTCTCGATGTCCTCTGTCCGGCGGCGCACCTGTTTGCGGTAGTAGTCGATGGCCGTGTTCACCATGATGCGCCGGATCCACGAGTTGAGCGAAGTGCCCGGTTCGTAGCGGTGCAGGTTTTTGAACACCTTGATAAAGCCCTCGTGCATGATGTCGAGCGCTTCATCCTGGTTGCCTGCATAACGCAGGCAAACGCCCATGATTTTCGGGTAATGCTCCTCATAAAGCGCCTTCTGCGCCCAACGCTCCTTGCGGAGGCAGGCTTCGATGAGGTTGCTTTCCTCGGAGATTAAGGTTAATGCAATATCCATGCAAGTTTGCTGATTGTGCCCCTCCCAGTTTATCGCCTGTTTCAACAGTTGGTAAACGTGAGGGGACGGATGATTGCTGCGTAGCTTGCGGAAACATTCGTCCGCTTTTTCTCAAAAGATGGGGAAAGGTAGCAAGATATTTTTGGAATTTACCAAGCGTTAAGGTCTGTGGATTGACATTTAACACGTTTTTGGCATTTTTAAAAACAAAAAATAAAAATTATTTTCCTTTTTAAAAACAATTTGTTGAATAAAAAAGAGGAGAATTGTTAATTTTGCGGGTAATTTTTGTCAAAAAAACAGACGTCTTCATTTCTGAACACGGTTTGTTCGTATTTTCGATTTTCTAACTTGATACCCAAAGAACAGGACAATAAGTTAAAGTGCCTGAATTCACCACGCAGTGCGTGCTAGATTCAAATTTCGAAAAATAAAAAATGGCAACATCACCAAACAGCAACGGCACGTCCAACGGCTCCGCCCACACCGAAGGCCACGTCATCACCATCTCCGGCATGTACGAGAACTATTTTCTCGACTATGCCAGCTATGTCATCCTGGAACGAGCAGTGCCTGCCATCGAGGATGGTCTGAAGCCGGTACAGCGTCGCATCCTGCACGCCATGTATGAGAAGGACGACGGGCGCTACCACAAGGTGGCGAACATCATAGGAAACACGATGCAGTACCACCCGCACGGCGACGCCGCCATCGGGGATGCGCTCGTGAATGTGGGACAAAAGGAATTACTCATCGACACCCAAGGGAACTGGGGCGACTTCCGTACCGGCGACTCGGCAGCGGCATCTCGTTACATTGAGGCACGGCTCACGAAGTTTGCACTGGAAGTGGCTTTCAATCCCCAAACCACCGACTGGACAGTGAGTTACGACGGGCGAAAAAGGGAGCCGGTGAGCCTTCCCATGAAGTTCCCGTTGATTCTGGCACAGGGCACTGACGGTATTGCCGTGGGGCTTTCCACCAAGATGCTGCCCCACAATTTCATTGAGCTTATCAAGGCCAGCATTGATATTCTGCACGGGAAAGATGTCAAAATCTATCCCGACTTCATGACCGGGGGCAGCATTGACGTGACCGACTACCAAGGCGGTCAGCGGGGCGGGAAAGTGAAGGTCCGAGCAAAAATCGAAAAGGCCGACAAAAACCTGATTTTGATAAAAGAACTGCCCTACGGCGTCACGACCGTTTCGCTCGCCGAGAACATCAGCAAGGCGGTGGAAAAGGGCCAAATCAAAATCAAAAAGATAGACGACAACACCGCTGCCGATGTAGAGATTGCCATCGAGTTGTTGCCGGGCATTTCACCCGACGTGGCCATTGATGCGCTTTATGCCTTCACCGACTGCGAAGTCAGCATCTCGCCCAACGCCTGCATTATCGTTGACAACAAGCCGATTTTCACCAACGTGGAGAACATCCTGCGCATTTCCACGGAAAACACGAAGGACTTGTTGCGGCAGGAACTCGAAATCAAGCGGAAGGAACTGGAGGAAAAATGGCTCTTCTCCAGCCTCGAAAAGATTTTCATCGAAAACCGCGTTTACCACCAAATAGAAGAATGTGAAAGCTGGGAGGAGGTTATCGCTGTCATTTATCGGGAGCTTCGCAAATACGTTTCCACGCCTTCCGAAAACCCAACAGATAGCGACAAACGCTTGAAGCTTTTCCGGGAACTGACCGACGACGACATCACCCGTTTGACCGAAATCCGCATCAAACGCATCTCGAAATACAATGCTTTCAAGGCCGATGAACTCATTGAAAAACTCATCGAAGAACTGGAAGAAACAGAGCACCACCTGGCGCACCTGACGGAGTACGCCGTGGCCTATTTCCAAAACCTGCTGGACAAATACGGAAAGGGACGGGAACGAAAAACCACCATTTCCGGCGGCTTCGAGACCATCCAAATCACGCAGGTGGTGGCCAACAACGCCAAACTTTACGCCGACCTCAAAGAAGGCTTCGTGGGAATGGGCCTCAAAAAAGAGGGCGAATTCATCTGCGACTGCTCCGACATTGACGACATCATCGTTTTCCGCAAGGACGGCAAAATGGTCGTCACCCGCATCTCCGACAAGACCTTCGTCGGCAAGGACATCATCCATGTGGACGTCTGGAAAAAAGGCGACGAACGCACCACCTACAACATGATTTATGTGGACGCCAAAAGCGGCGTAAGCAAGGCCAAGCGCTTCAACGTGACCGCCATCACCCGTGACAAGGAATACGACCTGACGATGGGCAACCCGAACTCCAAGTCGCTTTATTTTTCCGCCAACCCCAACGGCGAAGCGGAACTCGTGACCATCACCCTTAGCCCAAGTTGCCCCGCCCGTATCAAGATTTTCGACTACGGTTTTGCCGACCTCGAAATCAAGGGCCGGGCTTCGCAGGGCAATATCGTTTCGAAATACCCTATCAAAAAAGTGGTGATGAAAGAGGCTGGACAAAGCACTATCGGTGCCATCAAAATCTGGATGGACGAGGTCTCTGGCCGCATGAACACCGACGAGCGGGGCAAGTACCTCGGCGAGTTCGACACGGGCGTGTTGGTCGTCAGTCTCTACAACGACGGCACTTACGAACTCAACGAATTCGACCTCACTCGCCGCTACGACGTGAACACGCTGCTTTACATCGGCAAATTCGACCCAGAGCAGATAGTCAACGCCGTCTATTTCGACGGCAACAAGGAGTGGACGATGGTGAAACGTTTCAAAATCGAGACCTCAAAAGTTGGGGAGAAGTACAGCTACTTGAGCGACCACAAGAACTCAAAACTGCTGTTCGCCAGCGTGAAGTTGAACCCCCGCATCGAGTACAGCGTGAAAGTGAAGGGCAAAAAACTGGACGGCGAAGTGAGCCTCGGCGAGTTCATGGACGTGAAGGGCTGGAAGGCAGTTGGCAACCGGTTGAGTGACCAGAAGTTGCTGGGGGTCAAGGAGTTGGAGGAGACAGTTGGCAGTTCGACAGTTGGCAGTGGGCAGTCGGAAGTATCGGAACCTCAGAAAGTGAAGTCAGATGAAAAGCTGCATACTGGAGATACGATTGATTTTGATGTGAAGGGGCAGGGGAAGTTGTTTTGAGAAAGCTAAAAAATAATTTTCGAAATGGAGTACAGGCAATAACCCTTTAATGAAATAAATACCGACCTTATGAACCCGAAAGCGGACGTCCTCATTGTTACGGTCACTCCCGTAGAAAGCAAATCGGTCATACAAGCCTTCAAAGACGCCACGGGCAACGCCCCTAAAATGGAGCATATTGGCGACCGTACCTACCACAACCTCGGCGAAGTGAACGGTATGAGCGTGTACATGGCCATTTCCCAAATGGGTTCGGGCGGCGTGGGCGGGTCGCAGGAGACCGTCCGCAAAGGGATAGAAGCTCTCCGCCCCGATTCGGTCATCATGGTCGGCATCGCCTTCGGCGTCAATCCAAAAAAGCAAAGAATCGGAGACATCTTGGTATCGCAGCAATTGCGCCCCTACGACCTGCAACGGGTAGGCAAAGACGAAATAATCCTGCGTGGCGACAAGCCCCATGGCTCGGCGAGGCTTTTCAATTGGTTGCAAAGTGCGTTCTTATATTGGGATGAAAGCGGGGGTAGATTCAAGCCCGGCGTGGTGCTGACTGGCGAAAAGCTTGTGGACAATGTGGACTACCGTAACCAATTGCTCCAACTTGAAAAAGAAGCTATCGGCGGCGAAATGGAAGGCACGGGGCTGTACGTCGCCAGCCACGACAAAAAAGTGGACTGGATTCTGGTAAAAGCCATCTGCGACTGGGCGGATGGCGACAAAGACAACCCGGACAAGGACGACTACCAAAAAACCGCTGCCCACAACGCCGCCAACTTTGTGGTGTTCGCGCTCCAACAAGTTGCGATCAAACTGGAACCAATAACCAGCGCCGCCGCTGGCATCCCATTATCCTATAATGCACCTGCCAAACCCGCCCACTCCAACCTCCCGCACCAGCCCTATTTCTTTGGCAGGGCAAAAGAACTGGCCAGCATCGCCGAGGCCATAGGACCGGAGGCCAGGACTTGGGGCGCACTTATTGACGGGCCCGGCGGCATCGGAAAAACCTCGCTGGCCATACGGGCCGGGCACCTCGCCCCCGAAGGCTATTTCGCCCGGAAGCTCTTCCTCTCCGCCAAGGTGCGGGAACTCACCCCCGCTGGCGAGCAAAAGCTGGAAGACTTCATGCTCCCCAATTTCATGGCACTGCTCACCGAACTTGCCCGTGAACTCGGCGAGGACGGCATCGAAAAACTGCCCCCCAACGAGCGGGCCATGGCCGTCCGCAACACCCTGACAGGACAGCGTGTGCTGCTCGTCGTTGACAACCTTGAAACCTTTGATGAAAAGGAGCGGGTACGACTCTACCAGTTCCTATCGCATTTACCCACCACTTGCAAAGCCATCGTAACCAGCCGACGCCGGAGCGATGTGGACGCTCGCACCATCCGCCTCGATCGCTTGGAGCGCAATGAAGCGCTCGAACTGCTGGAAGAACTGGCCACTCTCAACCGACACCTTGAAGCCGCAACGACAAAGGAGCGGAACGACCTTTACGAAACCACCAACGGCAACCCCTTGCTCATCAAATGGACGGTGGGGCAACTCGGCAGGGGGCATTGCCGCTCAGTACCCGATGCCATTACCTTTTTGGAAGCGGCCCCAAAGGACAACGACCCCTTGGAATATATCTTCGGCGACCTGCTGGACAGCTTCACCGACAGCGAAAAAGCGGTGCTGGTTGCCCTGACCTATTTCACACTGCCCGCCAAGATTAAATGGATAGCTGAAACAGCTGGTATTGCGGAAAAAGCCGCTCAAACCGCCTTGGAAGACTTGGCCGACCGTGCCCTGCTAATCGCTACGCCCGATGCGGAGAAATACCTGCTTCCACCGCTCGCTGCCACTTTCTTGCGGCGCAAATGCCCAGAACTGCTGGCAGATGCAGGGAAGCGGCTGGCTGATAGCGTTTTTGCACTGGTGATGGAAAATGGCTATCATGAATATAAGCACTTCCCAATTTTGGAAGCTGAGTGGGATATTATAGCTGTCACTATACCTATGTTTTTGCAGGGTGAGAATGGGCGATTGCAGAAAGTGTGCGACGGGTTGCTTGATTTCATGAATTTCTCGGGAAGGTGGGACGAGTTGGCGAACCTCAACCAACAGGGAGAAGAAAAGGCAGTAGCTGATGGTGATGCTTATAATGCAGGATGTAGGGCATATCATCAGGGCTTTTTATATTATTTATGGGGACAAGCCAATGAAGTATTAAAAGCCGCCGCCCACTGTGCTTCCCATTGGGAAAAGGCTAATTTCTCTGAAGCAGGGGAAAAAGTAAATGCTACTCGGCTCCGAGGCTTGGGTCATCAATTGGAAAAAAATTATCCAGCGGCAATGGCTGCCCATCATGAATCGCTTGCCGCTTGGCGAGCAATTGATAGAGAAAGCGAGGAGGTTGCCATGGCCTTGAATGACTTGGCTTTGGTAGAATGGAACCAATGCAATTATGATGCTTCAAAGCGCTACTTCCTCGAAGCATTGCGGATAGCCAAGAAAGGTAATTACAAAGAAAGCATTGCGACTTTTACAGGAAATTTAGCCAGACTAACACTTGATTGTGAAGATTGGTCAGGTGCAGAAACACTTGCCCGAAAGTCACTATCGTTAACAGAAAAGCTAGGACGAATGGAATTGATTGCCTCTGACAGCCGGAACCTCGCCAAGGCTTTAGCCCGACAGGGCAAGCCGCAGAAAGGCTTACCTTATGCCCAGCGGGCCGTAGAAATTTTTAGCCTCTTGCGGATGCCTGATAACTTAGCAAATGCCCAAGACATCCTCGCCGAATGCGGCGGCTAGGCCCTTCGAAGGTGACCTCATACCAAGCGTTCTCACCTTTGAATTAACTTTTCTCACCATTTTTTAAATAAAGTCTTGTATTCAAAATAACAGAAGTTGCTGGGGGGCAAAGATATTGAGAGCTTGCAGGCCTCAGTTAGCAGTTTGCAGTCGGAGCCTGCGAAAGCAGAAGATACTAAGCTTCATCCTGGTGATACGATTGATTTTGATGTGAAAGGGCAGGGGTCGTTGTTTTAGTTTTAGACCGTCACCTCCCAGCCCTGCTCATACGTCCTTCCCCACATCTGCATCGCATCGTTGTCCCCGACGATATGCCCGTTCCGCTGGTCAATGTTCAGCACCCGACCCGTCTTCCAGGCGATGTTGCCGAGTTGGCACATCAGGATACTTTTGTGGCCTTCGGCAATGGGGCTGCTGTGCGGCTTGCCCGTTCGCACGGCATTGAGGAAATTGGCGATATGGACCCCGTCCAAGTTGGCATCGGGGCTGGCGGTATTTGTGGAATCGCCTGATGGCTGGCCAGGTTTCACCTCTTTGATGAGCTTCACCGGATTGTCGTTTGAGAAGACTTTGTAGCCATTCCCGATGACTAGCATCGAGCCTTTTTCCCCATAAAAAATATTGCCTCGCCCGTCGCCCTCGATGGGGTGGACGTTGCAGCTTCGGCTCTCCCATGTCATCATGCGCCCGTCCTCAAATTCGTAGTTCACCACCATCGTATCGGGGAACTCCCAGTCGTCGTTGAAGGCAAAGCGGCCACCGCTGGCCACCACCCGGCTGGGGTAGCTCTCCCCCATGCCCCAGCGGGCCACGTCAATTTCGTGGGTGCCGTTGTTCAGCGCCTCGCCCGTTCCCCAGTTCCAGAACCAGTGCCAATTGTACGGGTGCAAATTGTCCCGATAATCGGTGCGGGGAGCAGGACCTTGCCACAGTTCCCAGTCGAGGCCAGCAGGCACGGGCGCTACCTTGCCGAAGCCGATGGGCTGGCGGTTGTTGGCGTACCAGCCCTTGGCCATGTACACCTTGCCGATGACGCCTCCGTGCAGTTCGTCCATCGCCTGCACCACGTTCGACCAGGAGCGGCGCTGGTTGCCCATCTGGATGATGCGGCCATATTTGCGCTCCGCTTCGGCCAGCAGTTCGCCCTCACGGGGGTTGTGGCTGCACGGTTTTTCCACGTAAACATGCTTGCCCGCCTTCACCGCCATGATGGCCGCTGGCGCATGCCAATGGTCGGGCGCAGCGATGCAGATGGCGTCCAGGTCCTTGTTTTCCAGCACCTTGCGAATATCCTTCTCGCCCTTGGGCGCCCTGTTTTGCAGCTTCGCAATGCCAGCGATGCCCGTGTCGAGGTAGCCCTGGTCCACATCGCAAATCCAGGTCACCTCCGTGTCCGGCAGCTTCGCAAAATTCTCCGCCAAGGCCATGCCCCGGCTGCGGATGCCCATCACGGCCACGTTGATTTTCTTGGAGGGTAGCCCCCTCGTGAAGAACGGGATGGGCTGGATGGTGGCGGCCACGCCAGCGAGGGTGGCGGTTTTGATGAAGGTGCGGCGGGTGTTTTTCATGACATTTTATTTTTTTTCAAAAGTCCAGAGATATCATATCCAGTCTTGGCAGTCTCGCTTCAATCCGAAATCGTAAATCGTAAATCCGCAATCAACGTGGTACCTCGATCTTCTTCAAAATATCGTCCACCACATCCTTCGTGTCAAACCCCTCCATCTCCCGCTCCGGCGTCAGGGTTTTTTGTGGTCGCCCAATTTATTGGGCTGACCGTGGATAACGCACCCGGTCTGCCCAAT
>JAIPBL010000052.1 GCA_021739645.1 Saprospiraceae bacterium
GCAGTTGGCAGTTGGCAGTTGGCAGTTGGCAGTTGGCAGTTGGCAGTTGGCAGTTGGCAGTTGGCAGTTGGCAGTTGGCAGTTGGCAGTTGGCAGTTGGCAGTTGGCAGTTGGCAGTTGGCAGTTGGCAGTTGGCAGTTAAGATAAATCGAGCCTTGTAGTCCAAACCCATTAGCCTGCCTTTTTTATTCTCAATGCTACATTTTCAATTCTCAAATTCCAATGAAAATCGGCCTACTTTCCGATACGCACAGCCATTTGGACGAAAGCGTTTTCACCTACCTCGACCCATGTGATGAGATTTGGCATGCCGGGGATATTGGCGACCCAATGGTGGCTGACCGGCTCGAAGCTTTCCGGCCATTCCGGGCCGTGTACGGGAACATTGACGGACCGCCCATCCAACGCCGCTTCCCGCTCGACCTGCGTTTCATGTGCGAGGGGGTGGATGTTTTCATGACACATATCGGCGGTTATCCGGGCAAGTACACACCGAGGGTGCGGGAGATTTTGCGAACAAACCCTCCCAAGCTCTACATCTGCGGCCATTCCCACATCTTGAAAGTAATGCCAGACAAGGCGCTCGGCCTGCTGCACATGAACCCGGGTGCCTGCGGCAATGAGGGCTGGCATAAAGTAAAAACCCTTTTGCGCTTCGACCTCAACGCAGGCCGCATCGAAAACTTGGAGGTAGTGGAAATTGGAAACCGTGGAAAGTTGTCGTGAATGATGGGAAATTCTTTCAATAAAGAAGGCTCCGACGTGCAGTACGTCGAGGCCTTTTTTAGTTCAGAGCAGCAGCGCTTCGTTTGCTTAGTGCATCTCTTCTGGCTGTTCGAAAAATATCAAACCATTTTTAACCCGCCAAAAACAAGGTTACCAACTAAGGTCCTCGTCCATTGTAGGTTCAACTGTCGGCGGCGGAATGGGCTTTTCCAAGGTATCATCATTCTCCCCGACTTCTCTACCGGTTTTCTGCTGGTTGTGGACGACCCGGGGTGGGCGATCAGCGCCACCTTCGGCTTCTTGCGCCTCCCACTCGTCGTGGCGGCGGTCGAATTCTTCGTAGTCGTAGTCTGGCATCAGTTCCGTCTTGATGTAATCAACCACTTCTTCGAGGTTGCTTAAAAAACGGTTGAAATCTTCCTTGTAAAGGAAAATCTTGTGGCGTTCGTAGCCATCGCCATCGAATCGTCTTGTGCTTTCTGTAAGGGTGAGGTAAAAGTCATCGCCTTTTGTTTGGCGCACGTCAAAGAAGTAAGTTCTTCGTTTACCAGCATTCATTTTCTTTGAGAAAACACTCTCAAATCTTCTGTCTCGGTCCACTGGCTTAAGGATTTAAGTGATAAAAAAGCCGATTAAAATCTTTTTCGAAATTTGCCAAGCTTTTTTTCGGCCTGACAAATGTAGGTATTTGACTTAACCCGCCAAATTTCTTTGCGAGAACCTTACTATTCTAGTAAAAATTGAGGGTATCTATTCACTTTTAAGCATCTATTTGCAATTTTGATTCAATCTAAATAGACTCTAATGTCAATATTGACTTTCGCTGCTATTCCCTAATTTCAAACCTTTTATAACTTTGCCACGCTTTAAAAGAAAGATTGGCGTGGTAAATGAACGCGCCAATGGATTTCCAGCGAAGAAGCTATCATAGCTATAATTTAGAAACGACCACCATTCCTTCATTTTAATGCATTAGCAGCATGAAAAAGGGTTTTACGAGGCTCCACCTGATCACTTCCTTTTTGTTCCTTTACCAACTGGCTCAAGCGCAATCCCCCTCTGGCAGTGGCTCCAGCAATTTTACCATGCTGTTGTTGGCCATCGTGATACTGATTGCCTTTTTCATCATTATCCGCGTTTCGGATAACCTTGTCCGCATCCAGGCCGGCAAAAGCGGTGATGATGCAAGCCTGACGCCGCTCCCAGGTGTTCGGGACTTATTTAAAAAAAGCGTCCCAACATACGTAAAGGGCAAGTACGTTGCGCTGAACAAAGGGCACAACATTTTACTGGAAGGCAGTGCCAAAGGCCCTGTCGTTGCTGGCAATGCCAAGACTTTTGCCATCCAGCCACCCAATTTCAGGGGCGTGTCTGCCATTCCGAAAGTAGAAGT
Organism: Saprospiraceae bacterium; assembly: GCA_021739645.1. GTDB lineage: Bacteria > Bacteroidota > Bacteroidia > Chitinophagales > Saprospiraceae > UBA6168. Next base: position 2,119 of record JAIPBL010000052.1, read on the forward strand.
TGAAGTCGGCGATACCGTAAAAGCAGGCGACCACTTGCTTTTTGACAAAAAAAATCCAGCCATAAAATACGTGTCACCCGTGAGTGGAGAGGTGATTGCCGTCAATCGCGGTGAGCGCCGTTCCATCGCCAGTGTGGTGGTGCTGGCTGACAAAGAACAGCAATATCGCAAACTGGATGCCCCGAACCCTGACACTTGCAGCCGGGAAGAACTAGTGAATTTCTTGCTTGACTCAGGCGGTTGGGCTCTCCTTCGTCATCGCCCGTTCGACGTAGTGGCCAATACGAATGACCTTCCTGATAATATTTTCATCTCCACCTTTGATACTGCCCCACTTGCCCCCGACCTTAATGTGGTAATGGAAGGGAGAGGCGCAGCTTTTCAGCGGGGACTTGAGGTTCTGGGCAAACTCACCAAAGGAAAAGTTTGGCTCGGACTTGATGCCAACGGCGAAAACCCGCCTAGCTCCATTTTCACAGAAGCAAAAGGCGTAGCCAAATGCTGGTTCAGCGGCAAGCACCCCGCAGGGAACGTTGGTGTTCAGATACACCATATTGCCCCCATCACTACCAAAACAACCGCTTGGACGCTGGGGGTTCAGGATGTGGCGACCCTCGGTGCGCTGTTTACCGAAGGCCGTTTCAACGCTGAACGGGTAGTAGCACTTACTGGCGCTGAATTGAAGCAACCAAAATACGTCCGTACTATTATTGGTGCAAACATCGGCGAACTCTTGGATGGCAACTTTGCCAACGATCATGTGCGCATCATTTCTGGCGACGTGCTGAGCGGCAGCAAAACATCCAGCGAGAGCTACCTAAACTATCACGATGACCAGGTCACAGTGGTAGAAGAAGGAGACCAACTTGAGATGTTTGGCTGGCTTCTGCCCGACCTTTCCACCCCGAGTGCTTCCAAAGCATTGCCTGGGCATCATTTCCCTGACACTGTTTACAAGGCAAACACGAACATGCACGGTGAAAAACGGGCGTTCGTGGTCACTGGTCAGTACGAAGAGCTGCTGCCGATGGACATTTACCCACAGCACTTGATGAAGGCGATTTTAACCAACGATTACGAAAAAATCGAGGGCCTTGGAATACACGAACTTATCGAGGAAGACGTGGCACTTTGTGAATTTGCGTGTACTTCCAAACAGCCACTCCAGCAGATTTTGCGGGAAGGGCTTGACATGGTGCATGAGCAAGGGTGATTTGAATTGTTGCATTGTTAAATTGTTGAATTGTTTTTCTCGTATCACGAAAACCACAACAATATAGCAATCAAGCAATTCGACAATCAAGCAATTCAACAATCAAGCAATCAACTATAAATGAGTACTTTCTTAGAAAAGATAAAGAAGCTGGAACCACCAAAGGAAAAGAGATTCCTGCATACACTGTACGACGGGTTTTTCACCTTCCTCTACGTGCCCGACCATACCACAAAAGGCCCTGGTGTTCACATCCTGGATCGCATGGACCTGAAGCGCACGATGGTCATGGTGGTGCTGGCGCTCCAACTGTGCTATGTTTTTGGCACCTACAATATTGGTCACCAGCATTTTGTGGCGCTCGGCATGCACACATCATTCATGGCAGGCCTGCACCTGAAATTGGCCTACGGCTTGATTAAACTCTTGCCACTTTTCGTTGTGTCAATGGTCGTGGGCCTGGGTATCGAATTCTTTTACGCTGCCAAAAAAGGTCACGGTATCGAAGAGGGCTACCTGGTGACCGGGGCACTTATTCCGCTCATCATGCCACCGGATATTCCTCTTTGGATATTGTCATTGTCAATCGCTTTTGCGGTCATTTTGGGCAAAGAAGCCTTTGGTGGCACGGGTATGAACATCGTGAACATTGCCTTGCTTTCCAGGGTCTTCGTGTTCTTTGCCTACCCCACCACCATCTCCGGTGACCAGTGCTGGGTAGCTGGCCTGGAATATGCAGGCGGCAAAGGCGTCGGCGAAACTTATGGCTGGGCACAACATTTCTTTGACTGGATATTCAATGGCCTGGGCTGGGCCACTTTCGGCGAGGGGGGACGAGCCATTGCCGATGCCTTCACAGGCGCTACACCGCTTGGCCTAGCATCGCAAGGATGGGAACAAGTGACTGCGGTTTATTCGCCCATGCAAATGTTTTGGGGTGTCATTCCTGGCTCCATTGGCGAAACCAGTAAACCGCTCATCATTGTCGGTGCGCTGATGCTGATAGCCACCGGGATTGCCAGTTGGCGCATTATGCTGTCTTGCTTGGTTGGTGCCGTTTTCATGGCAATGGCCTTCAACTGGTGGGGCTTCGATGCCTTTATGAACGTACCTTGGTACTACCATTTTTACATGGGCAGTTTTTGGTTTGCAGTCGCCTTCATGGCCACGGACCCGGTCACAGCCTCCAGTACGAACACCGGCAAATGGATTTACGGTTTTTCCATTGGGGCGCTTGGTATCATCATCCGAATAATGAACCCGGCCTATCCCGAGGGTTGGATGTTGGCGATATTGTTCATGAATGTTTTTGCACCACTGATTGACCATTTTGTGGTTGAATCCAATATTAAGCGCCGCCAAAAAATTTCGGCAGCAGCTGGAAATTGAACCGCAAAAAATTGAACACAATAAAGATTTTGTTTTTCAAAAAATTGAAAAATGCACAGTAATAATTATGTAACTATTTACACCGTCATCATGACCCTCATCGTATCGGTCGTGCTGGCCGTCATCGTATCGGGCCTGAAACCCATACATGATGACAATGAAGCTGTTTTCAAAAAAAGGGAAATCTTTCAGGCAGTAAAAGACTACCTAGGTGCTGATTTGGACAAAATGTCCGACAAAGAAGTGCTCGCGCTTTTTGACAAAAACATGCAACAAGTGGTGATTGATGCCAATGGCAAACCAGTGGAAGGTGTCAAGGCAGAGAATATTGACATGGCAAAAGAAGAGAAGAAACCTATTGCTGACCGCCAATACCCTGTCTTCACATTTGTGGGAGAAAAAGGGACTTATTACCTCGTTTCTATACGTGGGAACGGCCTTTGGGACAAAATATGGAGCACGATAGCCTTTCAGGATGATTTCAATACTATTGCTGGTGTATCTTTTGGCCATGCCGCCGAAACGCCAGGTCTTGGGGCCGAGATTACCGACAACCCAAGTTTTCCAAAACAATTCCAAGGCAAAACCATTCAAGATGATGGCCAATACGTTTCTGTGGCCGTTGTAAAAGGTGGCATAAAGAAACCCTCCCACCAAGTGGATGCTATCACTGGCGCCACCATTACTTCAAACGGTGTAACTGAAATGTTGGAAAGGGGACTCAAAGTATATCTGCCCTATTTTGAAAGCTTAAAAAAATAAGTTCTTTTCGGCAGCGGGCAGCGCCTTTTTCCGAAGAAAATCAAAAAAAATAAACGCATCATGGCTGAAATTGCAACGCAAGTAGAGCAGGAAAAAGAACCGCTCTTTGGCAAGAAAGAAAGAAAGCTGTTGATAGACCCTATCAACGATAACAACCCCATTACCGTGCAGGTATTGGGTATCTGTTCTGCACTGGCAGTAACCACGCTCGTTGACAAGGCATTCGTTATGGCCATTGCCGTGACCTTCGTGACAGCATTTTCCAACTTGGCAGTTTCCTTCCTCCGCAAGGGCATGCCCAAACAAATCAGGATGATTGTGCAGCTCGTCGTCGTTGCCTTCTTGGTGACCGTGGTAGAGTTGGTACTGAAAGCCGCAAATTACCCTATCTGGAAAGAACTTTCGGTTTACATCGGCCTCATCATCACCAACTGTATCGTGATGGGCCGTCTGGAAGCCTATGCCATGGCCAACAAACCTTGGCGTTCCTTCCTGGACGGCGTAGGTAACGGTCTTGGCTACGGTGTCATCCTAATCATGGTCGCTGCTGTTAGAGAGATTTTTGGAAAAGGGAGTCTTGCTGGTTTCAAAATCATCGGTAACACGCCTGAATACTTGATTGATAGTACCCAGAATGCCTTCTTTTCGTGGTACATGCCCAACAACCTGATGGTAATACCAGCCTCTGCACTTTTTGTCATCGGCATCATCATTTGGGTGCAGCGTTCAAAGAATACCAAACTCGTGGATGTATCTTAATCTGAAACTCTAAGTTCACAATTCGAAACTCTAATAAAAATGGGTGATTTACTCAATATCTTCATAAAGTCCGTTTTCATTGAAAACATGGTACTGGCGTACTTCCTCGGAATGTGCTCCTTCCTCGCTGTTTCCAAATCGGTGAAAACAGCCATTGGACTTGGTGCTGCCGTAGTGTTTGTGCTTACGCTCACCGTACCCATCAACTGGTTCATCAACGAAAAAATCCTTGGCCCGAACGGCCTTTTCGGCATGGACCTTACCTTCCTGCGCTTCATCCTGTTCATCGCCACCATTGCGGCATTCGTTCAGTTGGTGGAAATGGTCGTGGAGAAATTCTCTCCGTCACTTTACAACGCCTTGGGTATTTTCCTTCCGCTCATCACCGTGAACTGTGCCATCCTTGGTGGCGCACTGTTTATGGTAGCAAGGGAATACAGCATCGGGCAGGCCACTACTTTTGGGTTTGGTTCAGGGGTCGGCTTCATGGTAGCCATCGTGGTGATGGCCGCCATTCGGGAAAAAATCAGGTACAGTGCCGTGCCACCAGCCCTGCGAGGCTTGGGCATCGCCTTTATCATCACAGGACTCATGGGCATCGCCTTTATGAGCCTGATGGGTATCAATCCTGGCAATTACATGCAGCATCATTAACTGAAAATGGAGAATCGATAGTTGAAAATTATCAATGCCCTATTCTCCATCTTCAGTTGTCAATTTTCAATTGAACTATGATTTTTCTATTTGACTTAATGTTCGTCCTCTGGGGTGCGGTTGCCTTCACAGCGGTCATCCTCGTGCTGACCTTCGGCTTGATTCTCGCCCAGAAAAAACTGGTGCCGCAAGGCGATGTCAAAATTATCGTCAATGGCGACACCGAGCACCCGCTGATAGTACAACCGGGCGGCTCATTGCTCACGGCACTTTCCAACAAGAACATGTTCTTGCCCTCAGCCTGTGGCGGTGGCGGAACTTGTGCCATGTGCAAATGCCACGTGGACTCCGGTGGTGGCGATGTTTTGCCCACCGAAATGAACCACCTCAGCCGCAAACAGGCTGCCGAGCACATGCGCCTCGCCTGTCAGGTGAAGGTGCGCTCCGACATGGACATCCGAGTGCCAGAGGAAGTTTTTGGTATCAAAAAATGGGAATGCGAAGTGGAGTCCAACTACAACGTGGCCACTTTCATCAAGGAATTCGTGGTGAAACTACCAGAGGGTGAAAACCTCGACTTCGAATCGGGCGGTTATATCCAGATTGATGTGCCAATCATCGAGTGCGACTTCAAGAACATTGACATCACGGCGCACCCCCGCATGGGCAAACAAGCCGACGAATATCGCCCCGAGTGGGACAAGTTCAATATGTGGGGCCTGAAAATGAAGAATCCGGAGCCCATCTTCCGGGCCTACTCCATGGCCAACCACCCAGCCGAGGGCAACCGCATCATGCTCAACATCCGCATCGCTACCCCACCCTGGGACCGTGCGGCAAAGGGCTGGATGAACGTGAACCCCGGCATTTGTTCCAGCTACGTTTTCACCCGCAATCCTGGCGACAAGGTGGTGATATCCGGCCCTTATGGCGAGTTCCACATCAAGCACACCAAACGGGAGATGATGTATATCGGCGGAGGGGCTGGTATGGCGCCGCTTCGTTCGCATGTCTTCCACTTGTTCCACACGGAAAAGACAAAAGACCGCAAAGTGAGCTACTGGTACGGTGGCCGCTCCAGCCGGGAGCTTTTTTACACGGAAGATTTCCGCCAAATCGAAAAGGAATATCCAAACTTCGAGTACCATATCGCCCTCAGCGAGCCTTCACCAGAAGACAACTGGACAGGCCCTGTCGGTTTCATCCACCAAGTGGTTTTGGAGAACTACCTCAAAAACCACCCGGAACCAGAAGAAATCGAATACTACCTCTGCGGCCCGCCGCTCATGCTGTCCGCCGTGCAGAAGATGCTCGGCGACCTCGGCGTACCGGAAGAGAACATCGCCTTCGACGATTTCGGTAGCTAAAACGAAAAAGCCCGGCTGCGAAGTCGGGCTTTTTTGTTGTGAAAACAAAGCGGCAATCTCTTTTAACCAGAAAAAGTCAAAGTATAAAATGGACATCGGCAAATTCAATTTCACCCTGCCCATCCAGGTAAGATGGAGCGATTTGGACCCGTTGGGGCATGTCAACAATGCTGTTTTTGTCACTTATTTTGAAATCGTGCGGGGGCATTTCATGATAAATGCCTGCCCCGGGTGGGACTGGAAAAAGGACATGTTCCTAATTGCCAACGTAACCGCCAATTTACACAAAGAACTATTGTTGACGGCCGTGGAACCAGCGGTAAACATCCGAACTTCCAAAATTGGGAACAAAAGCTTTGTGCTGGAATATGCGGTCACCTCAAAAAATGGTGATAAAACAATCGTGCATGCCACCGGGACTACTACCCAAATCATGTTTGATATGAAAACCCGAACCACCATCGAGATTCCTGACTGGGTTCGGCGGTCGCTTGGGGCGTTTGATGGGTTATGATTGATAGGACGCAGATTGAACAGATTAAACAGATTCACACAGATAAAATCAGCGCAAATCAGTTTAATCAGTTCAATCTGTGTTCTATCAATCCCGCTAAGTTGACGACATTTGACTGGAGTCACGCCGACACTCAAACTCCGACTCGGCCCAACCCCATCCCAAAAAAATCCCCTACCTTCGCCCCCCAACAATTCAAAAGCCAGCCCACCATTTTAATCAAACCCAATGTTTCAAAGCAAATTCAAACCGGGCATTTTCGCCTTGGCGCTAGTGTTCATCTGCACAATAAAAGCCGCCGCCCAAACCTTCCCCCTCACCGCCACCGCTTATGATAGTCACTCGGAACTGAGCTGGCCCGTGCCCACTGGCACCGCCCCATTTTCCTATAAAATCTGGCGCTCCACCGATGGGCAGAGTTACAGCCAGTTGAAAATCATTTACCCCACCAACTACATGGACTTCACGGGCTTCAACGGCGGACAATCAGCCAATTTCTCCTATTTCGTGGAGGCGCTCGCCACCAACGGCGACATCCTTGCCACTACCGATACGGTGGCCGTCACCGTCGCACCACTCTCCGACGATGCGTTGATGGATATGGTGCAGCGGTACACCTTTCGCTATTTCTGGGAATTCGGCCACCCGGTGAGCGGCATGGCACGGGAACGCAACACCAGCGGCGATGTGGTGACTTCCGGTGGCACAGGCTTTGGCGTCATGGCCATGCTGGTAGCAGCGGAAAGGGGCTACATCACCCGCCAGCAAGCACTGGATAGGCTGTTGATGATGACCAGTTTTTTGGAAAATGCCGACCGGTTTCATGGCGCATTTTCACATTGGTTAAATGGCGCTACGGGCGCAGTCGTCCCGTTCAGCCAATACGACAACGGCGGCGACCTGGTCGAGACGGCCTTCCTGATGGAGGGACTGCTCACAGCACGCCAGTATTTTGACCAAAACAACCCCGAAGAGCAATTGCTGCGGGAAAAAATAACGGGACTTTGGGAGGCCGTGGAATGGGATTGGTACCGGAAAAACAATTCCAATGTGCTGTACTGGCACTGGTCGCCGAACTTTGGCTGGCAGATGAACTTCCAGATTCGGGGCTACAACGAGGCACTTATCGTCTATCTCTTGGCCATTGCCTCCCCGACGCACCCCGTGCCGGCCAGCCTCTGGCAGACGGGTTGGGCTGGCGCTGGCTATGTGAACGGCAACACCTACTACAACCTCAAGCTCGACGTGGGGCCACCAAAAGGCGGCCCGCTGTTCTTCGCCCATTACTCCTACCTCGGCTTCGACCCACGGGGCATCAAGGACGCCTACACCAATTATTACATCCACAACAAGCACCATTCGCTCATCAATCGGCAGTACTGCATTGTTAACCCGGAGGGGCATCAGGGCTACTCCGCCGACTGTTGGGGACTCACCGCCAGCGACGACCCGCTGGTCGGGTACCTTGCCCATGAACCTACCAGCAGCGGCGACAATGGCACGATAACGCCCACCGCAGCGCTCTCCTCCATGCCCTACACGCCAGTGGAGAGCATGGCAGCGCTCAAATATTTTTACCGGGAGCAAGGGGAAAAACTGTGGGGGCAAATGGGCTTTTTCGATGCCTTCAACCTCGACCAAAACTGGTTCGCCAGCAGCACCCTCGCCATCGACCAAGGGCCGATTATCTGCATGATTGAGAACTACCGGAGCCGCTTGCTCTGGGATTTGTTCATGTCAAATCCGGAGATTCAGCCTGCGCTGGATGCGATTGGGTTTGTGCCGGATGCAAGTGCAACATCCGAGGGCACGGAGGGGGGATTGGATTGGCTGGTTTTTCCCAATCCAACCGACGAGGCGCTGACGGTGGAGTTTGTTTTGGATAAACCACAGGCTGTTTCGTTGCAGGTTTTCAATGCACAAGGGGCTTTGCTCCGCAATGTTTTGGAAGGAAAAAAGTTGTCAGTTGGCTTGGTCAGTGAGCAGATTTCGTTGTCTGATTTACCCGTAGGTCCTTATTTCTTGGTGCTAAGAATTGGCGCCGAAACCAACACAGAACCATTTTCGAAGCAATAAAATTGGGTTATTGGGTTATTGTTCGAGAGCAATACCCCAATAACTCAATAACCCAATACCGTTTCAATAACCTGCATTTTGCTTCAACTTCCCAGCACTCAAATCAATTTGCTTTTGCGGAATCGGGAAGAGCTCGTTTTTCCCGTCCACGAAATTCTTGCCGTGGGCACGCAAAACTTCCCCTGCCCTACCCTGGCGCACCAAGTCAAAAAAACGGTCGTGCTCCATCGCCAGTTCCACCCGGCGCTCCCGCCAAATGGCGTCCCGAAGTTCGGATGGCGAGATTGGCGTTATTTCTTGAAGTCCAGCCCTGTTTCGTACTTGGTTGAGGGCAGCAATTGATTCAAATGCTTTACCTGTCTCAAGGGCTGCTTCCGCTTTTATCAACAGGATTTCACCGTAACGCAACACACGAATATTCTTGCTAGTCAGAGAAACACCATAGTTTGTCTCTTGTGTTTTGCTCGCATACGCCTTGTAATTGTATCGAGGATTGGAAACATCTGGGGAAACCACAGCACCGTCCCAAAGCGTCTGGCCAGCAAAATAGATGGTGCCTGACTTGCGGGCATCGCCAGCCTCATAGGCATTTTCCAAGTCTTCTGAAGGGGAATTAAAGCCCCAACCAGCGTAGCCGCCTTCCACGCCGCCACGAGCCATTTGGCATTCGGAATATTTGTCAACTGCCCAGCCTTGCTCCCCATTCTGTGCTTGTATTTCAAAAATAGACTCTATGCCATTCTCGGTGGACTGGCGCCAAAGCAGTGCATAATCAGCCTCCAAATCATATTCACCGGAATTGATGACATCATTGGCAGAAGCAAGGGCTTCGCTCCATTTTTTCTCGTAGAGGTAAATTTTTGAAAGCAAAGCCTGTGCTGCACCTTTAGTGGCACGACCAAGGTCCTTGGTTTGATAAGCACTTTTGGCAGGAAGCACAGCAGCTGCATCCTTCAAATCTTGCTCAATCAAGGCGTAGATTTCTGCACGGGGAATATTGGTATAATCGTCATAAATCTGGGCAGCTTCCTCCCCAGTATATACCCTTGCTATCTTGGGAATATCACCGAAGCATCGAACCAAGTTAAAGTAATACAGCGCCCTTAGGAATTTGGCTTCTCCCACCAAACGGCCGGCCAAACCAGCATCAAGTCCTGCATCTGCGAATAGTGGTACTTTGTCAATGGCTTGGTTACAACGGCCAATGCCTGTGTAATTTGCATTCCAAACCTCATTGATGGAAAGTGTGGTAGGTGAATAGCTAAGGGCGTCCATCTGGTCCTTGTCGGTACCTAGGTCGCCGGGGTCGCTGCCCTTGTCGGCATTGTCGGAAGTGATGCTGCTCATGCCAATCCAGGAGAAAACGCTCTGTTCCCACTTGAGCGTCCAGTTATAGCAGGAGTTCACGAACTTCTCGGCGTTGTCCGTATCGAGGAAGGTCGAGTCGGTTTGAATCAAAGTGTTTTCAGGTGCTGGCGAAAGCCAGTCCTTCTTGCAGCTGGGGCTAGCCATGATGGCCAGCAGGGCAATGATGAGTATTGGAAATGAAAGATTTTTCATGATGCGTTTTTATTTTTATTAGGTTGCTTCGCAACGTACCATTCAAAATTGCGAAGCGACCAAAATGTTACTTAAGTTAGGAGGTAACTTTAAGTTACCTCCTAACTTTTTCACTAGTTGAAATCAATGTTTACCCCAACCATATAAGTAGTCAACGATGGGTAAATACCCAACTCGATGCCGCTGTTCAGGGCACTGGAGCCAGGCAGTTCTGGGGTGAAACCTGAGAATTTCTTTTTGATAACCGGGTTTTGCGCCGAAACAAAGACCCGTGCCTTGCCTATGCTGGCACGGCTGGTAACTTTCGTCGGGATGGTGTAGCCCAGCGTCACGTTGTTGATGCGGAAAAAACTGCCGGACTCGACAAAGTAGGTCGAAGGCTTGGGAATATTGTTGGAAGCACGAGGCTCGTTGGTGTCAGTATTGGTAGGTGTCCAGCGGTCCACACGGGAGGCTTCGACACTGTCATTGCCGAAGCGAACGCCTTTTTTGCCGTTGTAAACCTTGTTGCCAGCATTGCCGTAGCAGTCAATCGTGAAGTCAAAAGCTTTCCAATTTACGCCTGCACTGATGCCATAGAAAACCTTGGGCTGGTAGGAACCAACGAAGACCCGGTCACGCTCGTCGAGCACACCGTCTCCGTTGGAATCTTTGTAACGGAAGTCGCCGGGCAGTGTACCCGTGAAGTGCGGCGAATCCGCAATTTCGCTGGTATCTTGGTATAGTCCGTCCGTTTGATAGACCCAAAAACTGCCAATGGGCTGACCAACGACTGTGGAGGTAGTGACTTCCCCGTTGCCGAGACCACCGTCTTTCAGGTCAATACCACCAACCACTTTTTCCACATTGTTTCTGTTAAACGTTGCGTTGAAACCGACATGGTAGCCAAAATCAGTTGAGGTAAAATCACTCCATTTTAGGCTCACCTCGAGGCCCTTGTTGCGCACATCGGCGGCACGGCTGAGGATGCCGTCGGGGTCAACGACAGGCGGTGTCGGTACCCGGATGTAGGCGTTAGTGAGTTTGTTGTAGTAAGAAAATTCACCCGTCAGTTTTTTTGCGAAGCCAAACTCCACCCCAGCGTCAATGGACTTGGTTTCCTCCCAAGTCGCAGCTGCATCCTTCAATTGGTTGATGGTGATGCCGCCCCGAAGTCCGTTCGGGAAACCGTAGGGGTCGGTGTTGGAGACAGACAGCAGCGCTGCCAACTCGTTGTTCACGATGCGGGAGATGTTGTCATTGCCAAGGAGCGCATAACCACCCCGCAATTTGAGGTAGTCCAACACGCTGACATCCTTGAGGAAGCTTTCTTCAGACAGAATCCAAGCCGCACCCACGGAGTAGAACGTGCCCCACTGGTTGTCAGTTGGGAAGGCGCTGGAGCCGTCCCGGCGTATTGTTCCGCTGAGGTTGTATTTGTCCATGACACTGATGTTTGCCCTGCCGAAAACGCTTTCCCTGCGGAGCAGGTAGCCACCGTTGTCGGGAACGGTGACCGTGGCTGGGTCGCCCTGGCCCACGTACCAGAGATTTCGGTCGGCTGGCACATCGGCCACCCGGATGGAATGGTTTGAGCCGCCATCACGCTCCGCCGAATGGCCTGCCAGGAGTTCTACCCGGTAGTTGTCGCCAATTTGCTTCGAAAGACTGAGGGTATTGTCCCAAACCCAGAAGAACCGGTCGTAATTGCTGAAACGAAGCTCAGAAACGGGGTTGTTGTAATTTCCGTATTTATAAACCCCATTGTAATTGGTGTTGCCGCCGGTGGACTTGTCGTAGCCCCAAGAAGAGCGGAATTTCAGCCCGTCAATGATGGCAGCCTCACCATAGAAATTGCCTTGAAAGCGGTTGGCCTTGTCGTAGTTATGCGCCAATTCAAGCGTGGCCACTGGGTTTGCCACGCTCAGGGCGCTGATGAACCCGTAGTTTTTGTAGGCTGAGGTGACCGGAGCAGAAGCGCCCATCCGGTAGGCATCCGTGAAAGCGCCGGTGGGTTTGTTTCTGCTGTTGACGATGTTGGCGTTTACCACATGGCCCAATTTCAGGAACTTGAAAGGACGGTACTCGTTGTTCGCACGGAGCGTAATCCGTTCAAACTCTGCACCTTTCAGTACCCCCTCATCACCAAAATAGCCAGCGCTGAACAAGTAGGTCACTTTGTCCGTGCCACCGCTGACGTTGAGGTTGTAGCTCTGCACCAGTCCCTTTTGGCTGATTTCCTTGAACCAGTCGGTGTTGTAGGCAATGGTGTCAATGTTGAAAAGTGGGTCTAGGTTCTCGTAGGCCCGGGCCTCGTTGGTATATTCGCCGTAAAACTTGGAGTCGGCCATGTCCACAACATTAATGAGCTGTCGGTAGCCGACGTAGGAATCGAGGCTGACGGACATTTTACCCTCCCTGCCCCGCTTGGTGGTGATGAGGATAACGCCGTTGGCGGCACGTGTGCCGTAAATTGCGGCAGCACCATCCTTCAAAACGTCAATCGAAAAAACGTCGGCAGCATTGATGTTCGTGATATTGTCAGTGATGACACCGTCCACGACGTAGAGCGGGTTTTCGTTGGTCAAAACGGTGTTGATGCCCCGGATTTGCACCCTCGGCTGCGAGCCGGGTTGCCCCGAACCGATGACCTGGATGCCACTGGCCAAGCCCTGCACCCCTTGGATGGGGGTGAGCAACGGCTGCTTTTTCAGGTCGTCGCCCTTCACCTGTGCGATGGCACCGGTGACCTGTTTTTTGGTCAATGTGCCGTAACCGACGACCACCACCTGGCTCAGGAGCGTGGCCGCTTCTTGCATTTTGATGTCAATGACTTTTCTTCCGTTCACTGCTACTTCTTGGGATTCGAAGCCCGTGAAGCTAAAAACGAGGACGGCGTTTTCGTCCACGGTGATGGAATAGCTGCCGTCAAAATCCGTGATGGTGCCCACACCCGCTTCGCCCTTTACAAGAATGGTGGCGCCAATAAGTCCTTCGCCTTTCGCATCGGTCACAATTCCGGCAACGGTGATTTGGGCCAGCGGCCCTGCGGGTACTGCGGCCAAAACTTGACCGTGGGTGAAGAGTAAAATTGCGAGGACAAACTGTAGCAATAAATTGCCTTTGTCATGCCGCCAATTGTACCCAAGTAAATTGTAATTAAGTTGCTTCATGATGTTGAAATTGCCTTTGTTTAAAAAATTGGTCACCCATTTTTCGAGGGAACCCGTGGAGCAAACGTATTAATTATAGAAAATAGATAAAAAACCGATTGATGCCCGTTTTGCGGGCACGGAAGGTAGTTATTGTTAAAAGGCGAGACAGAAAAACGGAGGCAAAACAAGTCAGAAAAATTGAATTTTCATCGCTTAATTTGAAAGCATTTCATTTTGTTTGTTTTGTGCGGCAAATGTTCTTTTCTTATTTGACCCCGAAAAAATTGAAGATAAAACGAATCGAAGGCATCCAATGCTGCTATCAATTCGTTCTCTTACAAAGAATGATTAATCCCATTCTGAGGCAGCTCAATAGTCCGTGAAATTCATCGACAAAAAATCATTTTTAGATTATATTTTTCTGCTAAAAATTGCCCGTCCAAAAAAAAAATTACTTTTTGTATTTCTTACAGTAAGTTTTAAAAAAGACCTACCTTAGCATGTCGAAAAAAAAACATCTGAACTTAAAAAATTGCACCTCGAACAATTCAAAAAAGGCTAAAATCAATCTCCAGCCTTCCATTTTCAACAAACCCGGTCGCTGGATTTTCCAATCAATTTATTCTTTCACAACTGTAAATATTTCTAATCATGAAAAACTTAGTACGAAACTCAGCGATGATGCTTCTTGCAGCTTCGTTGTTTTTTATCGGCGCCTGTAAAGACGATGACAAGGCTGACCCCCTCGCTGGCTTCACCTATGTCACTGACGCAACCGACTTCAAAACGGTGAACTTCACCAGTACCTCAACGGATGCCATCGAATTTTCCTGGAACTTTGGTGATGGCTCTACCCTCGCTACGGAGGCCAACCCAAGCCATACTTTTCCTGGCGAAGGCACCTACACCGTTGCTTTGACCGTAAAAAATGGCAAAGAACAAGACATCGCTACACAAATAGTGACGATTGTTGACCCACAAGCCCAATTGACTGCCTTGGCTGGTGACGACACCAAATCCTGGAAGTTGTTGCGGGTTACTAGCCAAGGACGCTGGCCATTGGAAGTTGGTCCGATTGACCTTTCTGCTGTTTGGTGGGCGCAAGGACTCAACAACGACGAAATCGCAAACCGTCCATGTATCATGAACGATGAATTCATCTTCGGGCGTGATGGCAGCTACAAGTACAGAAGCAACGGTGACTTCTGGGCGGAAGGTGGTGTTTTCGAACCTGCCAATGAGTGTTTCCCATCCGATGCCGCTCACCTAACCGGCCCAATGGGAAGTGACCTTTCTGCTTTTGGCGATGGTGACCACACCTACTCATTGACTCCCACAAAAGTGACGTTGACTGGCCTTGGAGCTTTCATTGGCTTGCCAAAAATTGGTACAGACACGGAAGTCAAAGTTCCACAAACCTCCACCACCCTTGATATCATCAAGCTTACGGACGGTGCAGTTGACACCATGATTTTGGAGTCAAAATGGAAATTTGACCCAGCAGATGCCGCTGATGGAGCCTACTGGAAAATCACCTTGGTACACTATGATGACCCAACTCAGGAGCCTCCAATCCCTGGCCCAAAGCCAGTGGCTGGCTTCACGTTTACCGCTGATATTTTCACGTTCACATTTACCAACACCTCAACGGGTGCTGACTCTTATAGCTGGGATTTCGGTGATGGTGCAACATCCACTCAGGCAGACCCAGTTCATACCTACGCTACCGCTGGTGTTTATACCGTTAAAATGACAGCCACTAACGCGAATGGCATAGCAGTTTCACAGCAAGACGTAATCGCCGCTGCGCC
Source organism: Saprospiraceae bacterium (assembly GCA_021739645.1). Classification (GTDB taxonomy): domain Bacteria; phylum Bacteroidota; class Bacteroidia; order Chitinophagales; family Saprospiraceae; genus UBA6168. The sequence goes on from JAIPBL010000052.1 coordinate 17,358, forward strand.
AATGACCGAAAATGACCTGGTTGGTGGTGCTTGGAAGGTGCGTAGTACTGCACCCTCAATATATGTTGGCCCAAGCCTTGGTAGTGCTGAATGGTTCACAGTGCCTACCAATTACCTCGATGGCTCATCAACTGGAGTGGACGATTGGTCTTGCTTGACAGACGATGAGTTCATCTTCACCGCAGGTGGTGCCTACCAGTACAAAACCAATGGTACTGCTCGCAACGACGGCTACATGGGCACCCCGAACGGCTGCTGGACGGATGCTGAGATTGCTGCAAGCCCAGGTGCAGCGTTTGGTTCTGCAACGCACAGCTTCACATTCACACCTGCCTCTGCTTCGCCATCTGGCCGCCCAATTATCACCCTGACCAACGGCGCAACTGGTGCAGCTTTCTTAGGCTTCTACAAAGGCTACTACGGTGGAGAAAATACCGATAACGCTAATGCACCAAACGGTGGCAACACCACCAACCAGTACGAGGTCATGGGCTACTTTAATGATGGCACAACGGAAACTTTGACTGTTTCTGTTGACCTCAATGGCGCTGCCGCTGATGGCAATGCCTGGACGATGGTATTGGTTCGCTAATGAATCACAAACTACAGCAGCCCAACCTAATTACTACTTGAGCTGCCTGAAGAATTATTTTTAAAGCAAGACAGAAAATTGGTAAGCAGGAAGGTGGCAAACGCCGCCTTCCCTGCTTTTCTTTTACCGTTTTTTGAGAACAACAGCTATTTTTCCTATCCAAATCAATCTGCCATGGCCCGACTTTTTACCCTCGTAATTTGCATTTTCAGCTTCGCAATAATTGGCACAGCCCAAATCACCGGCACGGTGACGGACGCCAGCGGTGAGCCGCTGATTGGCGCCACCATCGCCCTCAAAGGCACAGCGGACGGCACCATCACCGAACTTGACGGCACGTACAGCATCAATGCCAGAGAAGGCATGCTCGTTTTTTCCTTCACCGGGTATGAATCGCAAGAAGTACCCATTGAAGGCAAAACCCAGATTGATGTAGTGCTGCAAACCGCCAACTACAACCTCAGTGAAATAGTGGTAGTAGGCTACGGCACACAGAAAAAAGCCGACCTGACCACCGCCGTCGTCGTCATTGACGAAGCCTCCATTAAAAACCGCCCGATGGCCTCCGCCGCCGAAGCCCTGCAAGGCAAAGCAGCAGGTGTGCAGGTCGTGCAACCTTCCGGCAAACCCGGTGGCGACATCGCCGTGCGGGTGCGGGGCGCTACCTCCGTGCTGGCAGGCAACGAGCCGCTTTACGTCGTGGACGGTGTGCCAACGACCGACATTCGGGGCCTGAACCCTTCCGATATTGCTTCCATGTCCGTGTTAAAAGACGCCTCCTCAGCGGCCATCTACGGCGCTCGGGCAGCCAACGGCGTGGTCATCATCACCACCAAGCGGGGCAAGGAAGGCAAAAACACCGTCACTTTCAATGCCTACGGAGGCTTTTCAAATCTTCGCAAAACGGTCGAAACACTAACCACCAAAGACTACCGTGACCTCATCAACGAAATCGCCCCCGGCGCTTATGACCAGTCCAAGACGGGCTACACCAACTGGAGCGACGAGGTGTTTGGCATCGGAAAAGTGCAGAGCTACCAACTGGCCTTTTCGGGTGGAACAGAGAAGACCCAGTATCTTTTTTCCACCAACTACCTGAACCAAGAGGGCATCGTGGCCCCGGCGCAGTTCGACCGTTATTCCATGCGCCTCAACCTCGACAACACCGTGAACCGCTGGCTGAAAGTGGGCACGAGCGTAAATGTGCTTCGCTCCATCACGGAAGACACCCCCGACAACGCCAGCAGTGGCCGGGGCGGCGTCATCATGAGCGCACTGAACACCCCGCCGTTCCTCAAAATTTACAAAGACGAAACAGAATCGCAGTACGACCCAAACCCCTTCCAACCGTCGTGGGAGAACCCGATTGCGTACATGTTCGGCGCCGACCAGAAGTCAATTGACACCCGGATTTTTGGCAACGCCAACCTAGAAGCCACTGTTTTCAAGGGTTTTTCCCTCAAAACAAACTTCGGCGTGGACATGAACGCCCACCAGTGGGACTATTACCTCGACCCGTTCAAGACGAACTTCGGTCGCAACCAGAACGGCCTCGGCCAAGCCGACAAATCAAACAGCAATATTTGGCTCTGGGAAAACACGGCCAATTACTCCACTACTTTTGGCGAAAGCAAAGTGTCGCTTTTGGCAGGCAGCAGTATCCAGAAATCACGCTGGAGCAATTCGTACATCAGTGGAAATGACTTTCCCGCCGACGTGAACGTGACGACTTTGAACGCCGCCAACAGCATTTCGGCCAGCACCGACGTGCAGGAGTGGGCACTGGAATCGTTCTTCGGGAGGCTGACTTACGACTACAGGAGCAAGTACCTGCTGACGGCCACCGTGCGGCGGGATGGTTCTTCGAAATTGGCGCACCACTGGGGCACGATGCCCTCTGTTTCGGTGGGCTGGCGCATTTCGGCGGAGCCGTTCATGCAGAATTTCACCGCCATTTATGACCTAAAACTGCGGGCAGGTTGGGGTAAAAACGGCAACCAAGAGGGCATCCCGAACTACGCTCGCTACGGCCTCGTGAACTACTATCGCACGGCGTCCACCAACCCGCTTTCTGGTCCGGCATCGTACCAGTCCACCTACGGCAACCCAGATTTGCGTTGGGAAACTACCGCACAATCTAATGTGGGCCTCGACCTTTCGCTCTGGAAAGGCCGGGTGAATTTCACCGCTGATGCCTACCTCAAAAAGACGGAGGACGTGCTGCTGAACGTCCAGCTTTCCAATTCCTTGCCCATCACTTCTATCCAAACCAATGCGGGTAAAATCGAGAACCGGGGGCTTGAGTTCAACCTATCCACGGTGAACACGGCGCAGGGCAGCCCGCTGACTTGGAGCACCGATTTCAATATTTCCTTCAACAAAAACAAGGTGTTGGAACTGAACTACACCGATGTGTACTACTTCGGCAGGATTTACAGCAACAACCAGGACGTGGCCATCGTGCGGGAAGGGCTGCCGTTGGGCGTGTTCTTCGGCTATATTTCCGAAGGGGTAAACCCAGAAACGGGCGACCTCGACTACAAAGACGTGAACGCCAACGGCATCTTTGACCCGGGTGACCGCACCATCATTGGCGATGCGAACCCTGACTTCACCTACGGCCTGACGAACAACTTTTCTTGGAAAAATTTTGACCTGAACATTTTCTTCCAGGGCAGCCAAGGCAACGATATCTACAATGCTACCCGGGTGGATTTGGAGGGAATGTTTGACAGCAAAAACCAAAGCACCGCCGTGCTGCGCCGCTGGACGCCGGATAATCGGGACACCGACATCCCTCGGGCCATCGGCGGCGGGAAAGTGGACAATGTGCGCAACTCGACCCGGTTCGTGGAGGATGGTTCGTACCTGCGCCTGAAAGCCATCACACTGGCCTACAACATCAACCCAAAATCATTGGAGCGCCTGAAAATACAGAGGCTTTCTGTATATGTGACCGGCCAAAACCTGCTGACCATCACCAATTACAGCGGCTTCGACCCAGAAGTGAACGCCTTTGGCCGAAGCGCTACGGAGTTGGGTATTGACTACGGCACCTACCCGCAGGCGAGGACGCTGACGGCGGGGGTGAACGTGGAGTTTTAAAAGGAGGTTTAGCGGGTTTAGGAAGTTTAGAAGGTTTAGTTTGAAGCCTTTTAAACCTCCTAAACCCCTCTAAACATACTAAACCTAAATTAGAATCATGAAAAATATCATAGCAATCCTTTCTTTTCTGCTGTTCCTGACGATGTTCTCCTGTATGGACTTCCTCGACCTAGAGCCACATTCGCAGAGCATCGCCGTCCAGAACTCGGACGCAGATTCTGTTTATTTCAAATCGGCCAGTGAGGTAGAAGCAGCGCTGGCGGGTGCTTATTCAGATTTCAAAAACGAGTACTGGCAACTCGACTATTTCGTGAACGGCGACGCCCAATCTGACGATGCCTACGCAGGTGGCGACAACCCCGACAATTTCCAGATTGACGATTATCACCTCGACGCCACCAACCGGAACGTGAGCCGGGACTGGGCCTACCTCTACTCGACCATTGGAAAATGCAACACCGTCATCAACAACGTGGGCGCCGTGACTGACCCTGACCTGACGGCTGCCCGCAAGGAGGAAATCATCGGCGAGGCATCGTTCATCCGGGCGTTCATGTACTTCCAGTTGGTGCAGCAATGGGGCGATGTGCCACTTCAATTGACCGAAGTAAAGACCATCAGCGCCGACAAGTTGGATGAGATTTACGCCATTATTTTTCCGGCCCGTTCGCCGCAGGCGGAGGTTTATGCCCAAATCATCAAGGACCTCGAAACGGCACTGACACGGGTACGGCCTACCGCCCCACACAAGGGTTTTGTTACGACCGGTGCGGTGAACGCTGTATTGGCGAAGGTTTATGCCACCCTAGCACCGCAGGATTGGGCGAAGGTGGGCCAATATTGCGACGCTGTCATTGCCGGAGGCTACACCCTCCTTCCCAGCTATGATGCCCTGTGGGACAACGCCAACGAAAATTCCGCTGAATCCATTTTTGAAATCAACTATGATGGCGGCACTGCGGATGGTAACTGGGGCACGAAGATATTCCGGGGATTGGATTGGAAAAAATTCAACCTGCCCAGCAACGACCTCATCGCAGCTTTCGACGCCGAGGGCGACATGATTCGGAAGAACGCCAGCATTGCTTTCGAGGATGTTTCCGGCAAATGGTCGGATGAGCATTATCCCCAAACGCAGTATCCGTTCATCAACAAATGGCACAACTTCCAGGAGGGCAGCGACCAGAACTATATTTTTATCCGCTTGGCCGATATTCTGCTGCTGAAAGCAGAGGCAATGAACGAACTCGGCGACCAGCCCGGCGCTGCGGCCATCGTCAACCAAATCCGTGACCGGGTGAACCTCGCACCGACCCCGGCCACCTCACAAGCCGACCTTCGCCTTGCCATTGAGAAAGAGCGCCGCCTTGAATTGGCGTTCGAGGCACACCGTTGGTTTGACCTCAAGCGCACTGGGCGTGCTGCCGAGGTGATGAGCCAAACGATTGACCACACTGGCCAGCCGATTGGCTATGTCATCACACCACAACGGCTCGTTTGGCCAATACCACAAGCTGAGTTGGACAAGAACTCGAAGCTGGTGCAGAATGACGGGTATTGATTTTTGATTCAACACGGAGGCACGGAGACACAGAGGCGCACTTAGTGAAATCTCGTTGTATTTGTGCCTCCGTGTTTAATAACTAAGCCATGAGAAATTTACTCACCACCATCTTGCTGCTCATCACCTTGGCAGCGTTTTCACAAAAAGTCACCGTGTACCTCACCGCTGAAGGCAGCCCAAACCGGCTGACTCCAAGCGGCACGCTGGAATTTGCGCCCTTCGGGCAACCGTTTGAAAACCAGCCTTGCGTGTTTGTTGATCCTTCGGAAACATTTCAGACCTTTCTCGGCATCGGCGGTGCGTTGACGGACGCTTCGGCAGAGACGTTTGCGAAGCTGCCCGTTGATAAGCAAAACGAGATTTTGACGGCCTATTTTGATAAGGAAAAAGGTATCGGCTACACCCTCGCTCGCACGAACATCAACAGTTGCGACTTCTCCAGCGACATGTACACCTACGTTGCTGAAGGCGATAAAAACCTGAAGACCTTCAACATCGCACACGATGAAAAATACAAAATCCCTTTTATCAAAAAAGCGATGGACATGGCTGGGCACTTGGATTTTTACGTCAGTCCGTGGAGCCCGCCAGCTTGGATGAAGGACAATGGCGATATGCTGCAAGGCGGTCACCTCAAGCCGGAGTATTACGATGCGTGGGCAAATTACTATGTGCGTTTTATCGAAGAATATGAAAAAAGGGGCATCCCAGTTTGGGGCCTCTCCGTGCAGAACGAGCCGATGGCCAAGCAGACTTGGGAATCCTGCATTTACACCGCAGAAGAGGAGCGTGATTTTATCAAAAACAGCCTCGGCCCGGCACTCCAAAGAAATGGCCTTGGCAGCAAAAAACTCATCGCCTGGGACCACAACCGTGACCTGATTTACCAACGGGCCAGCACCTACCTCCACGACCCCGAAGCGGCCAAGTTCATCTGGGGAATCGGCTTCCACTGGTACGAAGACTGGAACGGCGGTTTGCAATTCGACAACGTAAAGCGGGTTTCCGAATCGTTTCCCGACAAAAACCTGCTGCTGACGGAGGCCTGCAACTTCCCGTTCTCCTGGGAGACCATCAACCAGTGGAAATGGGGCGAGCGCTACGGCGAGAACATGATTCAGGACTTCAACAACGGCGCCGTGGCCTGGACGGACTGGAACATCCTGCTCGATGAAACGGGCGGCCCAAACCACGTTGGCAACTTCTGCTTTGCGCCCATCCATGCCAAGACGAAGGAGGGCACGTTGACTTACATGAACTCGTATTTCTACATCGGGCATTTCTCCAAATTCATCAAGCCGGGGGCGAGGCGCATCGTCAGTTCTTCGAGCCGTGCACAGTTGCTGACGACTGCTTTCCAAAACCCCGACGGCAGCATCGCCGTGGTGGTGATGAACAAAACGGAGGAGAAAATCAGCTACCGCCTTTGGCTGAACGGCAAGGCGGCAGAGACGGTTAGCCCTGCGCATTCGATTATGACGCTGGTGTTTTAAATCAAAAATTATGACCAAATTTTTCGCTATTCTTTTACTCGTCAGCACCCTCGGTTGCAAATCCAAATCCGAGGATGACCCCATCATCACACCCCCAGTCATTGGCCCTGTGGAAGTCTGGACGACCTCAGCCGACCAGACTAGCTTGCTCTACAAAAAGACGTTGGAATTCGCAGCGGGCAAGGATGACCGTTTCCAGACTATCCAAATTGACACAGCACAGCAACTGCAACCCATTGAGGGTTTCGGGTTTACTTTGACCGGTGGAAGTGCCACATTGCTTAAAGGGATGGGTACCACCGAACGGGTTGCTTTGCTGGATGAATTTTTCGAAACAGAAGGCAATTCCATCGGTGTCAGCTACCTGCGCCTCAGTATCGGGGCCTCCGATTTGGATGCCGAGGTGTTCAGCTACGATGACCTCCCCGCTGGCCAGACCGACCCGACCTTGGAGCATTTCAGCATTGCAAAAGATGAGGTGCATTTGATTCCAATTTTGAAGGAAATACTCGCCATCAATCCGGCAATTAAGCTGATGGGGTCGCCGTGGAGTCCGCCCACTTGGATGAAAACCAACGGCAGCAGCAAAGGCGGCAATTTGAAGACGGAATTTTACGGCGCTTACGCCCAGTATTTTGTGAAATACATTCAAGCCTACAAAACGCACGGCATCAACATTGACGCAGTCACTCCTCAGAACGAACCGCACCACGGGGGCAACAACCCGAGCATGGAAATGTCGTCAACCCAGCAGGCCGATTTCATCAAGAACCACCTTGGCCCGGCCTTCCAGGCGGCGGGAATTTCCACTAAAATTATCATCTGGGACCACAACTGCGACGAACCCAACTACCCCATCGAAGTGCTGAACGACCCTGCGGCCAAGGCGTTCGTGCATGGCTCGGCCTTCCACATGTACGCTGGCGACGAGGGCGCCCTCAGCACCGTCCACGCTGCACACCCCGACAAGGCGCTGTATTTCACGGAGCAATGGACGGGGAAAAACGGCAACTTCGACGGCGACCTGCAATGGCACATCCGGCACATCATCATCGGCACCATGCGCAACTGGAGCCGGGTGGCCCTCGAATGGAACCTCGCCAACGACCCTAGCTACGGCCCGCACACGCCCGGCGGCTGCACCGAGTGCAAAGGAGCGGTGACCATCAACGGCTCAACAGCGACCAAAAACGTGAGCTACTACATCATCGGGCAGGCGTCGAAGTTTGTGCCAGCAGGTTCGGTGCGGCTCGGCAGCAATGTCCCTGGACAATTTGCCAACGTGGCATTCCAGCGGCCTGACGGCAAGAAAGTGCTGATTGTTTTGAACGAAACCACTGACATCCAATCGTTTAACATCAATGCGGGGAGCCGTTGGATAACGGCTTCGTTGCCGGGGAAGACGGCGGGGACGTTTGTTTGGTAGATTTACGACTCTATCTTCAAAGTCCTTAAAGCGGTGACATCTTTTAAAAGCGGTGTCACCGCTTTTTTTTCCATCTCACCTGTTTATGCGATAAAAAGCCGCCTTGGCGATGAATTTTAGCCAAATCATGCGGTTTCCCGACAGAGTTTCCACCCTCACCTTTGCAGCACCAATTGAAACGAAACCCAAACCATCAAAAACAATCAGTTTTTTTTTAAGACCATTTTTCATCACCTGAAATCCGCAGGCGGTATCCTCCGTCTGCGTTTTTTTAAACCGCATTTTTAAAATCATGAAATTAAAATTGACATTCATTTTCGCTTTTGCCTTCCAGGCAATCGCCAGTTTCTCCCAAATCACCCTGACCGCTGCCGATGTTGCCATCGTTGGCCAAAGCATGACCCAGGTGAACGACACGTTGCCAGCCGCCTCGATTGTAGCAGGCCCCAGCGGACCAAACCAAAACTGGGACTTCACAGGGCTGCACGAACACGAGTCCTACAACTTCGCCACCGTTGCTCCCGACGAAACGCCGTTTGCAGACATTTTCCCCACCGCCAACCTGGCCGCCATCGAGAACGACAGCGCTTACGCCTACCTAGAAAAAGACAACAACAGCTTGCGGATACTTGGAATTTATGGGTCTTTCCCCACGGATGACGGCACCATTGAGCTGGCCATTCGAAATACGCCTACCATGAGATTATTGCAATTCCCAGCCACCTACAATGATGGTTTTTCGGAGCAATACCAGCGGATTATTGAAATGTCCGGTACGGAAAGTGGACTGCCAGTGGACAGCTTTCGGATGGTCAGCACGATTCAACGTAGCGTGCAATACGACGCCTACGGCATCCTGACAACGCCCTCAGGTAGCTTTCAGGTTTTGCGGGTGAAAGAAACGGAAATTTCCGTGGACACTAGCTACTTCCTTTTTATGGGCGCTTGGACGGAGTTTCCGGGCGACGAAATTACCGACATCGCCTACAATTTTTGGACAAAACAAAATGGCATCAGCTTCCCGGTAGCCTCCATCCAGGCTGACGAATTTGGCAATACGGTTTCGGCTTCCTGGCTCCGTGATTTCGCCGTCAGCCCTACCCAAGAAAACAGGAACGAGGTGTCCTTCGACGTTTTTCCAAACCCCTGCCAAGACCAGCTATCACTGGATTTGCCGGGTGATTTTGCTGGAAACTTGGAAGTGTATGATTTCACTGGCAGAAAGGTGGCAACCACAAAAATTGAAGGCCATTTTGGTTCCTTAGACGCCAGTGCCCTGGCCTCTGGCATGTTTGTATTGGTACTTAAAAACGAAGCAGGAAAGGTAGTCGGCACTAAAAAATTCGAGGTAAGCAAATAGCCATTTCATTCGCTTCATACAAAACTTTAAGAACCAAGCTTCCATGTTAGGAACGTGGGTGAAATAAGTTGCCATTTTCGGCGACTGTATTCTTGGTGGTGACAAGGCGACGGAACAGGCGCATAGCCTAGCTACGCAACTGTTTCGTCAACGAAGTCAGCGTCAAAAAGACGCCGCCCAAAACGGTAAGTTATTTCGCACACGTTCCTTAACAGCATGGAGGGGTTTTGCTTTATGATTTGGATCCTATCATTTTTGGTTTATCTAACCACCACCACATCCCCCTTCAGCAACTTCCGCTCGCCGTTCACCAATTCCACTTCTGCAAACCAAGCGTAAACGCCAAGGTCCACTTTTTTGCCACGGGAAGTACCGTCCCAGCCTGTGTTCACATCATTTGGCCGCAGGCCAAACCCCTCAAAAATAGACTCGCCCCATCGGGTAAACACCTGAAAACTGACCACCTGCTTCACCTGCTTTTCATCCGCAAACACCGTCAGCAAATCGTTGATGCCGTCGTCGTTGGGGGAGAAGGCGTTGGGGACATAGATATTGCCCTCGGGGGCATTCACCGTGATGGAAATCGAGGCACTCGCCGTGCAACCGTCCAAGCTCGTTACAGTGACCGTGTAAGTGATGTCGGAATCGGGAAAGGCTGTGGGTTTTAGGCAATCGGTGCAGTTCAACCCATCGGCGGGTGACCATTCCACCGAAGCCACTTCGGACACGGGAATGTTCAGCACTGGGCTGAGTTGAAGCGAACCGCCTGCCTGCACAGAAGCATTTGCTGGCAGGTTCACAGACAGTTGTGAAAAAGTTGGCAAGGACACGTCAACGGTCGTTTCACAGCCGATTACATCATAAATTGAAATGGTGTAATTCCCCGGCAACAGCCCCTCGAAAAGGCCGCTTGTCGTGAAGTCCACCCCATCGAGAGAATAATAATACAGGGAAGTTGCACTGAACGAAATGCTACCCAGTGGGTCGGCACAAGTCGGCATCACGATATTCGGTTCAGGAAAAACAGCTAGTCCCTCCGTCACCACAACCGAATCGAGGGCCGTGCAGCCGTTCGCTGGGTTAGTCACAACCAAAAAATAGGTTCCTGCTTCACCCACCGTTGGGCTTGCCGAGGCATTACCCGAAACAATGTCGCCATTGATGGTGGTCCACAAGTAGGCCGAATTGGGCACGTTACTGTTGCCCTGCAAAATCAATGAGCTTTGCCCACAAGGCAGTGTTGCCGATTGGCCCGCATCAACTACTGGTGGCGTAATATCCTGACCAATAGCTACTTGTGTCGTGGCCGTACAGCCATTTCCTTGATTGGTCACGGTCAAAGTATAAACCCCGGGCTGGTTCACAACTGGCTGCAAAGTAGTCCCACCTACCACAATTCCCGGCCCGGCCCATAAATAGGCAATGCCCGCACCACTGCTGCTGCCCATGCCGCTCAATGGTACAGTGGTCTGTTGGCAAGTCAACATTTGCGGCGCAGCCGCAACCGCTATCGGAGGGGTGGCCGTCGAGTTCAACGCAACCGAAGCTGTCGCCGTGCATCCATTCGCTTGGTTAGTCACCGTCAGCGTGTAAACACCGGCCGCATTCACCACAGGAGAGAGGGTCGTGCCACCACTCACGATGCCGGGACCTGTCCACAGGTAGTCAAAACCCGCACCACTGCTGCTGCCCGTGCCGTTCAGGGTTACTTGCTGCGCAATGCAGTCGAGGCTTTGCGGCGCAGCCGCAACGGCAGTCGGCGGCGAAATAGTCTGGTTCAGCGTGGCCGAAGCCGTCGCCGTGCAGCCGTTCGATTGGCTCGTCACCGTCAGCGTGTAAACGCCAGGGGCATTTACGATTGGAGAAAGCGTGGTACCGCCATTCAAGATGCCGGGGCCTGCCCATAAGTAGTCAAAGCCCGCACCCGTGCTGCTTCCCGTGCCGCTCAGCGGTACTTGCTGAACTAGGCAGTCGAGGCTTTGCGGCGCAGCCGCAACAGCAACTGGCGGCGTGATATTTTGGGTCAAAACAGTGGTGGCCGAAGCCGTGCAGCCCGTCGCCGAGTTAGTCACGGTGAGGGTGTAGCTCCCTGCCAGGTTTGCGGTTGGCGAGAGCGTCATGTCCCCAGCGATGATGCCGAGGCCTGTCCATTGGTAACTGAAATTTGCGCCCATGCTACTCCCCGTTCCACTCAGTTGCACTTGCTGCGCAAGGCAGGTGAGTTGTTGCGGCGCAGCCGCAACAGCCGTTGGCGGCGTTAAGTCTTCGGTGACGGTTACCTGCGCAAAAGTGACACAGTTGGTGGTGGTATTCGTCACTTGAAAGGTGTAAACGCCAATGGCATTCACCACGGGCATCAGCGTCGTCTCGCCACTCAAAATGCCCGGGCCCGTCCAGAGATAGGCGAAGTTGGGGCCGCTGCTGCTCCCCGTCCCGTTCAGGGTGGAGGTAAGCACCGTGCAGCCGATGGGTTGCGGCGGCGCCACAATGCCATCCGGCTGCTGCGATTGGTCAGTGACCTGCACACTGGCCAAAGTTTGGCAGTTGTTTGCCGTGTTCGTCACCGTGAGCAGGTAGGTGCCGGCGGCTGTCACGGTGGGCATGAGCGTTGTTTCGCCCATCGAAATCTGGCCGTTGGTGGTTGTCCAGAGATAGCTGATGTTGGGGCCAGTGCTGCTTCCTGTGCCGTTCAGCGTAGCCGACAGCACGGAGCAGGTCAGCGATTGCGGAGCACCCGCCACGGCCACGGGAGCGCTGGCATCCTGCCCGACTAGCACGTCGTCCGTTGCGGAGCAGCCACTTGCCACATCGGTAACGGTGAGGGTGTAGAGGCCGGGGGCATTCACGGTGGGCGTTGGCGTATCGGCGCCGTTCTGGATGTTTCCGTTTTGCGTCGTCCAAAAGTAGCTGACATTTGGGCTGCTGCCCGAACCATCGAGCTGGAGGCTGGACTGGCCGCAAAGCAGGGTTTGCGGAGCACCTGCATCGGCGATGGGAATATCTCCAGATTGATAAACATTCACTTGGTAATACCAAACACAGCCTGTATTTTCATTGAAAATGTTAAGCGCATAAATCCCAGGTTCATTGACGGTCGGAGTCAAAGTCCCACCACCACTAACGATGCCGTTTTGGCCACTGAAATTTTCCCAACCATAAGTATAGTTTGAACCAAGATTCGCCGACAAAACTATTTGAACCTCATTAGCTAAACAAGAAAGTGTGTCAGGTGGAATATGCGTAATGGTCGGAATGGTATCAATCCCTTCTACCAATACATCATCCACAGCTGTACAGCCATTGCTGTTGTCAGTAACTGTCAAATAGTATGTACCCGGAACCTGAACCATCAATTGTAGGCTTGTATCACCATTTGACCATAAATAAGAGAATTGAGGGCCTTGATTGCTACCGCTTCCATCCAAAGGCTGCGAACCATTGCTATTGCAATCTTCCGCATCAGGGTCAGGCCCTGCGTCCGCCACAGGGGATATGATATCCTGCAATATTGTCACGGAAGCATTGGACTCACAGTTGTTGGTGGTGCTGACGAGGATGAGCTGGTAAACACCGGGTTGGTTGACGGTCGGCGTCAATGTGTTTTGCCCACCAACAAAACCAGGGCCGTTCCAAGTGATGGTGATATTTGGGCCATTGGAAGAACCCGTTGCGTTCAGCGTGATTTCGTCCGTGTCGCAGTCGAGTTGACCGGGCAATTCAATCAGCACGATTGGCGCATTGGCATCCTGCCCAACGGCCACCGTATCAATGGCCGTGCAGCCGTTCGCCGCATTTTCCACTGTCAAAACATAATTGCCAACGCCGTCCACATCTGGGGTGAGCGTCGTGTCACCACTGACGATGTTGCCGTTCGGGGTCGTCCACAGGTAGCTAAAGCCGGAGCCAGTGCTGGAGCCGCTGCCATCGAGCGGGATGGCCGTGCCACTGCAATCCAGCGTGGCATTTGGGCCTGCTTGCGCAATGGGCGGGGTGCTGTTTTCGGTCACGGTCGCCGAGGCGGAGGCAGTGCAGCCACTGGTGGTGTCGGTGAGGGTGAGGGTATAAACCCCGGCACTACCCACCCACGGCATCAGCGTGGTGTCGCCGGAGAGGAACGTGCCGTTTTGCGAAGCCCAAACCAACCCGAAGCCGGGGCTACCAGTCGATTGCGAAGCATCCAACTGCACCGAGTCGGTGAGGCAGTTGAGTACAGGAATCGGGGTGGCAATGCCGACAGTTGGCTGTGAAAAATTGGCGCTGACGCCGACGCTGGCCGTTGCCGTGCACCCGTTTGAGGTGTTGGTGACGGTCAAAATGTAAACACCCGCCGAGTCCACGGTGGCCGTTGGGCCATTGGTGGGGCTGGTGAAATGGCCGTCGGGGGTGCTCCAAGCGTAGCTAATGCCGGGGCCGTTGCTGCTGCCCGTGCTGCTGAGGGTGTCAATGGCATGGCCGCAGTTCAAATTGCCAGTGGAACTGGTGGCCGAGGCAGTGGGTGGGGAGGCAGTGGTAGCCAAGGTGGTTGTTGCGGTGGCAGTGCAACCGTTGTCGTCATTGGTGACGGTGAGGGTGTAGCTGCCGGGGATGTTCACGAGGCAGTCGTTTTGGGTGTTTTCACCGGAAACGATGCCGGGCCCTGTCCACAGGTAACTGAAATTGCCGCCCGAACTGCTGCCCATGCCGCTGAGGGTCGTTTCAAAAACAGCGCAGGAAAGCGGTGTGGGCGCATTGGCCATGGCCATTGGCAGCATGGTGTTTTGGTTCACGGTCGCCGTGGCGGTGGCGGTGCAGCCGCTGATGGAGTTGGTGACAGTGAGGGTGTAGAGTCCTGGTTGGTTCACCTCCGGCATCAAAGTTCCTTGCCCGGAGATTACCGCAAAGGCGGGTTCCCACTCGTAGCTGATGGTATTTTCGGAAGAGCTGCCCGTCCCATCTAAAAAGACGGTGGAATTGGTGCAAGTCAGCATTTCGTTGGCAGCGGCGAAGGCCGTCACAATGTTTGGGTCGTCCTGCACTGTGAGGCTGGAGGAGACTTGGCAGTGCGTGGGGCCGAAATCGAAATTGACGGTAAGCGTGTAATTGCCCACTTGATTGACGGTGACGATGGGCGTGTTGGCGCCCGCAATGATGCCGGGGCCCGTCCAGGAATAGGTAATATTTGGCCCGGCAGATGAGGCGCTTCCGTCGAGTTGGATGCCAGATTGTACCGCATTGCAAGGCAAAAAAGCGGTGATGGGCACAATGGCTTCGATGTTCGCCACGTCCACATTCACTTCATCGGTGACGGTACAGGCGGCGGCGAAGAAGATGTCGTCAAGGGCGTAGTCATCGCCGAAGAAGCCGTTGCCGCCCGTGATTTGGTCGAGGATGCAAAGGTTAGCCGTACTGGATGAACCAGAGTACCATGAGGCAGAAAACTGTTGCCAATTGCAGGTGCCCGTGCCGACGGGGTATGGGTCGCCAACGGACGTTCCGTTCACCGAAAACTGCAAGGTGGGTGGTGTGATGGGTGAGGCCATCGCCCAGCCGCTCATCACGTACCAGGTGTTGGGCGTAACGGGGATGGTCTGGCACCAAACCTGCGCCCCAGTGCTGGCGTCGCCGTTGATGAGCATCATATTTCCCGTGCCGTTGCCGTAGGTGTGGTCGTCGCATGGTGGAAACGAGGAGAGCACGAGTGCTGGGGAGGTGGTGAGCACATACGTGCCGGGCGTGATGGGCTGGGCTGCGTAGGTATAAACGCTCGTGAAACCGCTGTTGCCGGACTCGAAGCCGGGGTTGGTGACGAGGTTGGTCGCTGTGGGGTCAACGGCCTGTGCGGTCAGCGTGTAGGTTATCGGCCCTGTGATAATGGCAGTCGGATTGAGGAAGTTGGGGTTGTTGAGGCCCGAGGGTGGCGACCATGCGAACCCGAGGTAGGGCCCCGAGACATTTCCCTGCAAGAGTGTGGAATTGCCCACATCGCAGACAATCAGGTCGGGGCCGGCGCTGACGGTGATGGGGCACTGGGCAGTGAGCGGGTTTTTCGAAAAAAACAGGCTGAGAAATAACAGAATGAAAAGGTTGCGGGTACTCATAAGGCTGACGACTGCGTTCTTGTTCAGCACGAAGGTACGGGTGGGTGAGGTACTTTTGAAAAAATTTTGGGTGGGTTTGGAAAAATGGGTAGTGGGATTAGTTTTGTGGGGGGAAACGGACTGCCATTAACCGATGGAAATGCTCGGTTGGGATGAGGGGTTCGCTCCTTGGCGAAATATGCGCAGATTTGACCGCAAGGTGCGGTCAGAATTGCAGGAAGCAAGATGTTAGGCATAATAAAAAAGAAATGAAAATTATTGACGTATATGAATTTTTCAAGAAGCATCCTGGGTACAACAAACTAATTGGTAGTGACTTTTTGTTTGTCGAATACAAGTGCCCACTTCATGTTGAAGAATTTCAACTATGGACAAAATCTCATTTAATAACTTATGTTGTTAACGGTAAAAAGGATTGGATATCACCAAATGGGACGTACCAGCTAACGGCAGGCGATGCACTATTTGTCAGAAAAGGAGTGTACACTACCAAGCAGTATCTGGAAGAAGAGTACTGTGTGATATTATTTTTTATTACAGATGATTTTATCAAAAAATTCATAGTAGAAAACGACCTGCTTAAAAATAATATTGTTACTAAGCCGAATCAAAAGTATCTTTTCAAAATAGGTGTAAATGATTCTTTTATATCTCTGATAGATAGCATATTTCATTACTTGAAGGACGTTGAGAATATCCCCCAAAGTTTAATTGAAATAAAATTTAAGGAGCTATTATTCAACATTGCCTTAAATCCAGAAAACAATAGTTTGATGAGATTTTTCCAAACCATAAATCAGAATAAAAAAACTGATATGGAACAAGTAATGATGGAGAACTTCCAGTACGATTTAAAAATGGAGGCTTTCGCCAAATTGTGTGGAAGGAGCTTGTCCGCATTCAAAAGAGATTTTAAGAATGACTTCAAGACCACACCATCCAGATGGCTGACGACAAGACGACTTGAATATTCAAAAACACTCCTATTGGGAACAGAATTAAACGTAAATCAAATATGCTACGAAAGTGGATTTAAGAACCCTTCGCATTTTATTCGCATATTTAAAAACAAGTATAACTCACCCCCTAATCAGTTTAGGTCTGCTTATCCGAAAGACTAAAATCATTGATTCCGAGGCTTCTCAATATGTTTGGGCTTAAGAGCACATTATGTGAACTTATTAGCAAATCCGAATAGCTTCTTGTATCTGACCTTTACATCATTGTTTAAAGAATGATACAATATGGAGATAATATTTCTCGACCAAAAATATCAATTCCTCCAAGACCAATTTTAAGGTGCATCACATTAAAATTGGTCCCAATAATCTTTAATATTTTAAGAACTTAAATAGCCAAATCATGAAAGACAAAATGTTTATTGCCAAGCAACTAATGAATAAAGTTGGGCTTCGTAAATCTAAATCTGAAGTTCATAGAAGGCAAATGGAACTTAATAAGCTATATGCTGCGAATCCCAACCAAGCGTTAATTGTTGACTCAGCTGTTGTAATTGGCCAAAATTTGTCAGATCCCTTTCGAACTGAAGTATTGATTAACTCGGAATTTAAAGTACCTATGAAAGTGGGTGTTCACAGGGCTGTTGGAGGAGACCATGATTATCCTAATCCGGGAGATATTCTCTGTGCTTCATTGGCTGCATGCGTTGAAAGTACGCTGAGGATGATTGCAAGTCGTCTTGAAATCGAACTTTTTGAAACTAAAATAGAAGTGACGGCAAGCATCGATGTAAGAGGGACCTTGATAATCGACAGGGCAGTTCCTGTAGGGTTTCAATCAATGCATATAGCGATGGAAATTGGTGCTCGCAACATATCAGATAAAATGATACATACTCTTGTAAATGCAACCAAACGAAGTTGTGTTGTTTATCAAACATTAAAGAAAGGGCTTCCTATTACAAAAGAATTAAAGATTATTAGAGAAAAAAATACTTAATAGAAGTAGAACTTTGCTTAGGTCAAAACCATGTTGAATTGCGAATTTTATATCTTACATTCACGAGTTGGCGAAATCTATTTTTTGATTTAATAAATTGCCTAATTTCAGGCGTTAACAACGCATTTTCATGTCGAATTCATGGATTTCAAGATTTTGAATTTTTCATTTCAAGTTTGAAACGAAACCAATGTAAAACTTGAGAACGATTTAAGTACTTGATTATCAGGGCGAGTAAATTTTTAAAATCGAATTCGCTTTGTTCAAACCCCTGATTATCAATTACTTATTTTCATTAAACCGAAATTACGAAGAAAAATTTAAATCGCAAAATAGCCAGACGCAACTCGTGAATGTCAGTTATATGATTTCAATAAATTGATTTTCAACGGATTGTGAGCTGTTAGTCAGAATAAAAAATGAAAAAAAGAATCATTCGATACCTAAAACACATTTTCGCAACCATAACAGTTTTATTGTTAGTTGGGATTGCGATTTTGTTGTCCGAAGATGGGGCTATCCATTATGGGGATAATCCATTACAGATGAATTGGGAAAATGATGGGCCTTACGTATTTTTTGAAGGTGACAGCATTTTAAAAATTCAATACATCAAAGGGAATCATGAAGATGGATTTTATGCTGATTCTAAGGAATATTTGGCAGATTCAATTTTTAATGCATCTTGCCATTTCAATTTAGATAACACCGAATTCAACTTTTCGATTGATGAAAATCAGATAAGCATTCCTGCCTCAACGTACAATGTTGAAGGAAATATCTTCGCAGTTTCTGATATTGAGAGTAGTTATAGGACATTTCGAGATTTACTTATCAGTTCAAATGTGATAGACAAAAACTTAACTTGGTCTTATGGGAATGGTCATTTAGTTCTGGTGGGAGATTTTGTTGATAGAGGGTTTTCTACGACTCAGGTACTTTGGTTTATTTATAAACTGGAACAGGAGGCAACAAAACAAGGTGGCAAAGTTCACTTTATTTTGGGCAATCACGAATTGAAAAATATGCAAGCCAACTATGAATCTTCCTCGCCCAAATACACTCATGTGGCTTATATCTTGGAAAAGCAACAGCATGAGTTATACAACAAAAATTCATTTATTGGCAGGTGGCTGGCAAGTAAGAATACTATGGAGTTAATCAATGGACACCTTTTTGTGCATGGAGGAATACACCCTGAAATTGCCAATATTGATATGGACTTGGACGAAATGAACGAAACTATCAGGGCAAGATATTATCAAGGTTATTTCCCAAAGAAAGAAAAATCGGACGAACAACTGCTTGTATCAACCGATAAAGGCCCTTCTTGGTATCGAGGCTATTTTAAAGACGATAATTTAACCCAAGCACAAGTAGAAGAAGGGTTGAGGAAATTTAATGCCCAAAGCGTCATAGTAGGTCATACTATTCAGTCTAAGGTGAATAAAAAGTGGAACGGTAAGGTAATTGGGATTGATGTGCAACACCCCAAGGATTTCCATAAAAATTGGCCAAGTAGAAAGTCCGAAGCCCTTTTGATTGAAAATGGGGATATTTATAGAGTGTTAGTAAATGGTAAAAAAATAAAGATGTAAAGTGTTGCTATACTTTGGAGCGCCAGGTTTTGTCCATTTGAAATTGCAGTATAGCTATTGGCTATTGGCCGTTGGCCAATAGCCAATAGCTATACTGCGCACTAATAGGTTTTGTGCATTTTGAATTTTGAACAAAACTACAAAATGCTAGTGTTTGTTGAGGTTTTGCAAATTTTTCAGGATATTGATTTGCACAAAACCTATTAGCGCAGAGTATAACGGCCAGAAGTATAACAACGGCTTGTTGTCCATGCCGCCGAACAGCCAGCCCGCAAACCCAACGCACGGCGGCACGGCAGCAAGCCAACCGTTACCAAACAATAGGGAATGAAATGACTTGCTATTAAAGCCATCCCATTGCCGATATCATAAATCGTTCCTCGTCCCAAAGGGATAAATAAATCCAAACTCACAAATTCTTCGGATGCGGCTCCCCTAACTTATCCAAGCTCTTCGCCACAATCATCGAAACGCTGAGGTCGCTGGTGACGTTGGCGATGGTGCGGCACATGTCCAGCGGTCGGTCAACGGCGAAGATGAGCGCCAGGCCCGCCTCCGGGATGCCCGCTTGCGCCAGCACGATGACGAGCATGACCATGCCCGCTCCCGGCACAGCTGCCGTGCCAATGCTGGCCAGTGTTGCCGTTAGGATGATGCCGAGCTGTGCACCCAGGCCGAGGCCCATGCCAAATGCCTGAGCGATGAACACCGCCGCTACGCCCTGGTAAAGCGCCGTGCCGTCCATGTTGATGGTGGCACCGATGGGCAACACGAAACTGGCCACCTCCTCGTCCACACCGAGGTGCTCCTCGGCCCGCTCCATCGAAACGGGAAGCGTAGCGGCACTGGAACTGGTGCTGAACGCCAGCAACTGCGCCGGGGCAATGCCCCGTAGGAAGAAGCCGTAGCCCTTTTTGGCATAGGTTTTTACTAAAAAAGGATAGAAGCCGAAAATGAGGATAGAAAGGCCGAGCAGCACACAGAAGGAGTAGCCGAGCAGCGCCACCAGCAGGTCGGTGGAGGGCAGCTCGAAAATGAGCGAGGCGAGCAGCGCAAAGACGCCAATCGGCGCAAAAAGCATGATGATGTCAATGAGTTTCATGATGACCTCGTTGGCGCCGTCAAAAAAGGCCACCACAGGTTTGGCCTGTTCTTCGGGGATGAGGATGAGGCCGATTCCGAAGAAAATCACGAAGAAAATCACCTTCAACATGCTGGAATTTTCGGTGGCAGCTTTGAAAAGGTTGTCGGGCACCATGTCCACCAAGGGCTGGAGGGGGCCGCTTTTTCGGACGTCTTCGGCGGCCTTGATTTTGTCGGCGGCGCTGTCCGCAAACTTCTCGGACATCATGTCCCGAGTTTCCGGCTTGATGAAATGGCCGGGCTTTATGACGTTGACGACGACCAAGCCGACACTGATGGCAACGGCAGTGGTAAGCACGTAAATGCCAAAAGTGCGCCCACCCATTTTGCCGAGTTTGCGAATGTCCTTCAGGTTAGCCACGCCGGTGATGAGCGAGGTGACGATGAGCGGTACGGCAATCATTTTCAGCAGGTTGATGAAGATGGTGCCGAAGGGTTTTACCCAGTCTGCGATGTACTCGCCCCAGCCCATTTCCGCCCCCAAAAGGCCGAAAAGGATACCTGCTGCGATGCCGATGAGGATTTGCCAGTGTAGCGCCAGTTTTTTCATAAAATCAAGGTTGAAATTGAACGAAGGCCCATGCCTTAGCGGCCAAAATAGCCAAGTTTTTCAAACTTCTGATTTGAACTTGCCCAAAATCACCGTAGGCAGTCGGGCAAGGGGGTTAACTCCCTACCAATTTGCGGCGCCCTCCCACTTTACCTTGACGGCAATTGCGAAGCAGTTCCCAATGAAGTTTGCCATGGTGGGGCCATGTCCATCGGCAACAAGTTATCACCTCATTTCACCATAAATTTTTCACCTTCGGTTCCCCCAATTTGTCCAAATTTTTTGCAATAATCGTAGTGACCGTCAGGTCACTTGTCACGTTGGCCACGGTGCGGCACATGTCCAGTGGACGGTCCACGGCGAAAATGAGGGCCAAGCCCGCTTCTGGGATGCCAGCCTGTGCCAGCACGATGACCAGCATGACCATACCTGCCCCTGGCACTGCTGCAGAGCCAATACTGGCCAGCGTTGCCGTCAGGATGATGCCCAGCTGTGCTCCCAAATCAAGTTGCATCCCAAAGGCTTGCGCAATGAAAACGGCTGCCACGCCCTGGTACAGTGCCGTGCCATCCATGTTCACCGTGGCGCCAATGGGCAGCACGAAGCTCGCCACTTCTTCGTCCACGCCGAGATGCTCCATCGCCCGCTCCATCGAGACAGGCAAGGTGGCGGCGCTGGAACTGGTGCTGAACGCAAGCAACTGCGCTGGGGCAATGCCCTTCATGAAAAAGGAGTAGCCCCGCTTTGCGAAGGTTTTGACGAGGAAAGGATAAATGCCGAAAATGAGTAAGGCGAGGCCCAACACGACACAGCCCGCATAACCGAGCAGGGCCAACAACAGGTCGGGAGAGGGCAACTCGACGATGAGGGACGAAAGCAAGGCGAAGACGCCTATCGGGGCGAAGAGCATGATAATGTCAATCAGTTTCATAATGACCTCGTTGGCACCGCCAAAAAAATCCACGACAGGCTTGGCCTGTGCGGCTGGAATGAGGATGAGGCCAATGCCGAATAGCACGACGAAGAAAATCACTTGGAGCATGTTCGTGTTTTCGGTTGCCGCCTTAAATAAGTTATCAGGGACGATATCCACGAGCGGCTGAAGCGGGCCACTGTTTTTGGCACTTTCGGCAGCTTTGATTTTGTCGGCGGCGTTTCCCGCAAACTTCTCCATCATCTCCGACCGGGTTTCTTCCTGAATGAAATTCCCCGGTTGGACGATGTTGACAATCACCAATCCAATACAGATGGCAATGGCCGTGGTGAGGATGAAAATGCCGAAAGTCCGCCCTCCCATCTTGCCCAGCTTATTGATGTCCTTCAGGTCGGCGACACCCTTCACGAGCGAAGTGACGATGAGGGGCACCGCTATCATCTTCAGAAGATTGATGAAAATGGTGCCGAAGGGTTTTATCCAATCTTTGACAAAAATGGCCCAGCCCATTTTTGCCGCAAATAGGCCGAAAATGATGCCGGCTGCAATGCCAATAAGGATTTGCCAGTGAAGCGCTAGTTTTTTCATGAAAGTGGAAATGGGTTGAGATAGTTCGATATGGTTTGGGGCGGTTAGATGTGGCTGAAAAAACAGCGTATTTGAATAGGAATTGTTCTGTACAAGTAGCAGACTTCCACAAGTTCAATCTATTTCAAACAACACCAACAATGCCAACCCATAAAACTGGCGGGCAAGTTACCCAACTTTTTCATTCTCAAAAACCGGCGCTGTTTTCAGCATAGGGCAAACGCACCAAAATGGAAATAAAGGTGCGCCGCGGCTTTGAAAAATTTGATGTGTTTGCACTGTTTCATCAGCAGTGTTTTTGGAGTTACTGGGTCGCCTCTCCCGTGCTGTAGGAAACATTGAGCGGAGTAGCCGGTACTGTTTTCTTCACTTCGTAAATATCGAAGCAACCGAACCCTTCCACACTTCCAGTGCAAAGCGAGCCGGGGCGGTCGGAGGCGAGGTAGCCCGTTTGCGAGGATTCGTGGTAGGTGTAAAACATATCGTCGTAGGCTGAATTGAAGGGCCTGCCGAGGTTCTGCGGGCTGGCCCAGTTGCCATCCTTGTTTTTTTGTGCCGCAAAAATATCGAACCTGCCCTGCCCTTTCAGGCCGTTGGAGCTGAAAAACAAGGTCTGCCCCGTTTGGCTGAAACTCGGCGTCACTTCGTCTTCCGGGGTGTTGAACGGTAGGCAAACGGGCGCTTCAAACTTGCCATCCCAAGTAATGGTACTGGCCCAGATGTCCATTTTGCCCTTGCCACCTGCCCGGTTGGAGGCAAAAAACAAGGTGTATTTCTTGAGGGTGGCATCCCATCCGATGGCGGGTTGGGCGGTGTTCGCCCCCCGTGCGTTGATGAATTCTGGCAGTCTTTGGGCGACGCCCCAAGTGCCTTCGTACTCGCGGTCACGGTACCAGATTTCACATTTCTGCATGGCCTCGTCCCGACAAAGCGTGAAATACATGCGACTTGCATCGGGCATCAGTGTAGGACAGGCAATGTGGCTTTCGTTATTTTTAGGATTGAATTCAGCATCGACAGTTGGTTCATGACCGGGCGTGTACGAAAATATTCGGCTGATGGCAGTACCACCGACCGTCTCTTGTCGAAGGCTGGAAAAATAGACCCGGTCGCCGTAACGGACAGGTGCAAAGTCAGCGATGGGCGAGTTCATCGTGTTGTCAAACCGTTTGACTTGAATGTTGGAATTTGCTTTGGAGGTGTTTTTTGGTTGCTGTGCAGCCAAGTTGGCGAATGCAAGGATGCATCCTACAAGCGTAAGGATTCTGGTTAACATGTTACGTAAGTTTTGGTTGTAAGAAATAAAAGCTAAGTCCGTTGTCGGACAATGGTTAAAATCGTAAGTGAATTGTCAGTAAAAACCGTGTAGAATGAAACCAGAAGAAGTTTGTAGAAATCGAGTTGTGGAGAAGGAGATGGTAAGAATTGTGGTGCAAAGATACGGCGGGATGTGACAGAAGGCAAGGGGTTGGCATTTTGCGCTAGCAAATCGAAGCAGATGGGTATTTTATCCATCCAAATTCTACCACAAATATTAAGTGATTGAAAATGAGTTGGTTAGCCATCCAAATTCTAGGTTTGAGGGTCAAATTGCGGAGCAAAAAAAAAATTGATTTCCTGAAAAAATCATGGGTCAAGTGGGCTTTTAAGGTAAATCTGGCGATCCAGTTGAATGAAATAACTGATGTCCTCGGTACTGAACTCGAAACTATACGAGGCGTATCCACCTGCCGTCACGGTGATTAGGTAGCGTTTCCCAGCTTCCAGTTTTAATTGGATTTCGTTCTGGTTATTTCGAGCAGCGAAAGAGCCTATTTCACCTGAGTTGACGTCTTTGACATATACTTGGGGGGCGTAAACGGGTGCGTTGTCCAGCGAGCGGAACACCTTCAATTGTAGTTCAGCGAATATGCGGGCTTCATAAATATCGAGGTTGCCAAAATCCTTGTTGTTTTCGTTGGGCCGGTTGGAAACGAGGTAGGCATTTTGGCTTCTGGCATGGTAACTATAATAGGTTTCATCGTATGCGCTGTTCAGCATTTCGCCAAGATTTTCCGGCACATTCCACTCGCCATCGCTGGTTTTGGATTCCCTGAAAATATCAAAACCACCCTTTCCGGGCCAGCCATTTGAACTAAAAAACAGGGTTTGGGTCAATTGGTGGAAAAACGGCGTGACATCGTCCTGCGGGGTGTTGAATGGGAGACAAAACGGCTTGTCAAAGGAGCCGTCCTTGTTGATTACGCTGCACCAAATGTCCATTCCACCACGGCCACCCGGCCTATTGCTTGCATAGTATAGTATGTATTTTTTCTGGATTTTGTCCCAGCCAATGGAAGGCTGTGTAGCAGAATAGCCCCTCATGTTTACCTGCCCTGGGAGCCTTTTTGCGGCCCCCCAATTGCCTTCGTATCCGCGCTCCCGGAACCAGATTTCACAATCCTCATTTTTAGTAAAATCGCCTTTGCATATTGTGTAGAAAACCTTGCTTGCATCGGGTGTGAGTGACACATCACCAGCACTGAGGTCGGGTTTGTTGGGATTTCCTTCAAAGGATGTAGCTGCATAACCTGGCCTTGCCTCATAAATGCGGCTTACTTCAACCTTGTTGTGGTTTCGCCTTTCTTTATCAACCTCCACCATGGTGGTGAAGTACATCTTATCGCCGTAGCGAAGCGGTGCAAAATCTGGTTTCGAAGTATTGATGTTGCCGGGAATTTGGTGCGTAGCAAGTGGATTCTCTTTGGTCCGAACATCTTTTCCCATGGATTTCAGTGCCTCAATTGCCAAGTATGCTAACAGGTTATTGGCTTCGTTGTGTTCATTGATATATTTTTGGTACAAAAACTTGGCGTCACTAGTCTTGTTCAAGTCCAGTTTCACCCCTGCCAACTGGAAGTCAGTGACAGCAAAATAGCCTACTTTCGCTTTGTTTGGAATTCGCTCCAGATAACTCTCTGCCTTTTGAAAATCACCGGAAAGCCGAGCCGCTTCGCCCGCTACAAACAGGGAGGTAATATTGACTGAGTCAATTTCCAAAACCTTCCCACATAACAACAGGGCAGACTGATAGTCTCTAGAATGGAAGGCAGTGAGTGCTTTCTTTTCGTAGTTTTCCAAGTATTGCCCAATTGCAAGGTTGGAGCTCAGCATGAATGCTGCCAATAGAATGTTCCAAATACGCATATTGTGGTCAAATTGAAGTGTTTGCGGCCTGATACAATTCCCTATCTTAATTAAATGGAGTGTGCTAGTCTATGAGCCTATCATGCAGATTATCCGTTTGGAATCAAATACTAAGCCATAGGGGAAATTGATAATTTGACAAAAACCGTTAAAAAATATCCCATTCAAAATTGAACCCATCCCGATTCTCCGTGTACAATGCCCTGTATTTTTTAAACTTTGACCATCATGAAAAAGACATTGTCCATTGCAACATCCCTGCTTTTCTTGGCAACCAGCCTATTGGCAAACCACCGTTCGGCAGCACTGCCCGAATCCATCAAGCCTATTTCCAAAGTGGCCTACTCTTTTGAGTATTACACCGAGCAGGCCAAACTCTGGAAACTGGAAACAAGCAAAAACGCCCGGAACCCCGATGCCTGGCTCAACTACTTCCGTGCGGCCCGCTATGCCAACATGGTCAACCGGGACGGCCAGCCAGCCTTCGACCTAACGGCCATTGTGGAGAAGATTCCAGCCGCACTGCACAATACTTTCGAGTACCAATTCATTAGTTTTATGAATGCTGATTGGGACGAGCGCCGCTTTCAGTTCCTACTGAAAGCCCATGAAATTGCGCCGCAGCGCACCGAAATCTACCACGACCTGGTCACCTACCACGAGACGAGGGGCGAGCAGTCACAGGCACTTTTTTACCTCAAAAAATTGTTTGAAGCTGGCGAGTTCCCAGCCGAGCTGTTGGCTTGGAATTACAACCTCCTTGCCTCCGTGGAGCCGGACGCCATCCTGCTCACCTACGGCGACAACGACACCTACCCGCTGTGGGTGCTGCAATCGGCAAGGGGCATCCGAAAGGACGTTAAGGTATTGAATATCAACTTGTTATTACTGGAAGAATACCGAACCAAAGCCCTTTTGCAATTGGGGTTGCCCGCCATTGACCTCAGTAATTGCCAAGACACGAAGGCGATGTACCTGCTAGTGATGAACGCAATCATGTCCGGCGCAAAGCAGCCTGTATATGTGGCCAACACCATGCCCGAACCCGTTCGCCAAGCATTTGGCGACAGCCTGTACCTCACGGGGCTTGCCTTCCGCTACGCCGCAAACGCTTTTGACAACCTGGCTTTTTTGAAAAACAATTATGAAAACAAGTTCCTGCTCGATTACCTGCGGGTGGACTTCAGTCCCGACTCCGTTTCCTCGGTGCTGTCCGGCATGAACCTCCAGTACCTCCCTGCCTTCCTCTTGCTCCACCAACATTACGAGGCCAGTGGCGAGAAATTCAAGGCGGCGAACCTGGAACCTGTCATGCGGCGGGTAGCCAAAGAAGGTGGACGTGAAAGCGAATTGGCCGCTTACTTGTCCACTTATACGAAGGATTCCTACGCTGTGGAGTCTGCCATCTCCATTCGCAGCCTGGACAAGGGATTGAAGAAAATCAACGGCAACCTCTTTGCCTTCGACACCGAGGTGACCAACGGCCAATACGAGGCTTTTTTGATGGATTTGGTAAAAAACAAGGCGTTCGACCTGCTCGCCACCTGCCAGGCTCCACGTACCGATTGGCGCAGCCTACTACCCAGCACCCTGAAAAATTTGCCAGACAGTGAAGTTTTCAAAAACGCCAACCCGGATGACCCACAAGCCCCCATCGTGAACATCAGCCATGAGGCTGCCCAGCAATACTGCACCTGGATTACGAAAGTTTACAACGCCAGCACCGACCGGAAAAAAGCCCACAAGAAAGTGCGCTTTCGGCTGCCAACCGAGGCCGAGTGGGAAATAGCTGCACATGCTGGCAGAGATGCCCCCTACCCTTGGGGCGGCTACTATATCCGAAACAATAAAGGCTGCTACCTCGCCAACTACGACGTGTCTGCCGAGGCGACCTGCAAAGACTGCCCCAGCACCAACAACGACAGGCCAGACGATGGCGGCTACTTCACCGTGAAGGCCGATTCCTACTTCCCCAATGACTTCGGCCTGTACAACACGAGCGGAAACGTTGCTGAAATGATAGACCAACCCGGTGCAACCAAAGGCGGGAGCTGGTTTGAAATTCCGTATTACGGTCAGATCACCAGTCGCAATACTTTCACCAAACCAGCGCCGTTTATTGGGTTTCGGGTTTTTATGGAGGTAATTGAGTAAGTTGATTTGTGGTCGCCCAATTTATTGGGCTGGCCGTTTATAGAAATTCGGTCAGCCCAATAAATTGGGCG
>JAIPBL010000053.1 GCA_021739645.1 Saprospiraceae bacterium
TCCAGTTCGGCGGAGTTCCAGCGCCGAACTGGAGTTCGGCGACACATTTTTTGCTGCGCAATAGCCGAAAATGTGCAGCTTTGGGCGTCAAAATTCTGCCATGCAATCCAAACTCACCCACCTCCAACAATCCCTCGAAGGCGAGCTGCACTTCGATTCACTCATGCGGTCGCTCTATGCCACCGATGCTTCCGTTTACAAGGAACTGCCGCTCGCCGTCGCCTATCCACGCACCAGGGAGGACGTAAAAAAGCTCATTGCCTTCGCAACCAAGAACGGAACCAGCCTCATTCCTCGCACGGCGGGCACCTCCCTCGGCGGGCAATGCGTCGGCACGGGCATCGTCGTGGATGTGTCAAAACACTGGAACAAAATCCTCGAAATCAATGTGGAAGAACGCTGGGTGCGGGTGCAGCCGGGCGTGATTCGGGACGAGCTGAATGTGTTTTTGACAAAGCATGGCCTGTTCTTCGGCCCCGTGACTGCCACGGCCAGTCGGGCGATGATAGGCGGCATGGTCGGCAACAATTCTTGCGGAGCGACCAGTATCGTGCACGGCACCACCCGTGACCATGTGCTGGAAATCGAGGCCATCCTCAGCGATGGGGCAGAGCATGTATTTAAAAGCCTTACCGAAAAGCAGTTCATGGATAGAATAGCAGCCCCTAACTCCCCCCCATGGGGGGGGCTGGGGGGGGCATTGTATCGCCAGCTTTTCGAAACCCTCCAACTCCCTGAAAATCAAGCGAACATCCGCCGGGAATACCCCAAAGCCAGCATCCACCGCCGCAACACCGGCTACGCCGTGGACGTGCTGCTCGACCACAAACCCTTCTCGCCCGATGGCCCCGATTTCAATTTTTGCAAACTGCTCACCGGCAGCGAGGGCACGCTGGCTTTCACAACAGCCATAAAGTTAAATGTCGTGCCGCTCCCGCCGCCTGTGCCTGTGGTGTTGTGTGCTCATTTCACCAGTTTGGATGAAAGCATGGAGGCGACACTCGTGGCCATGCAGCACCGCCCCGACCAGTGCGAATTGGTGGACAAATTCACCCTCGACTGCACCAAGGACAACCTTGAACAATCGAAAAACCGCTTCTTCGTGCAGGGCGACCCAGCGGCTGTGCTGATGATTGAATTTCGGAGAACCAACTTGCCGGAAGCCGAAGCTGTTGCGCAAAACCTCATTGAAAACTTCATAGCGGCGGGCATGGGCTACGCCTTCCCCGTTGTGACGGGCAAGCATACATCACAAGTTTGGGCGCTCCGCAATGCGGGCCTCGGCGTCATGTCGAACATCCCCGGCGATGCCAAGCCGTACTCTTTCGTGGAGGACACTGCTGTGGCACTGGCCGACTTGCCCGCCTATATCCGGGAGTTCGAGGCGATGATGGCTGGGTTTGGGCAGCAGGCGGTTTACTATGCCCATGCCGGGGCGGGAGAGCTGCACACCAAGCCTGTTTTGAACCTTAAAAATGCTGACGACGTGCGGCAGTTTCGAGAGATAGCTGAGGCTTCAGCCAAGCTGGTGAAAAAGTACAACGGCAGCCTCTCCGGCGAACACGGCGACGGGCGGGTGCGGGCAGAGTTCATCCCGATGATGCTCGGCGATGCCAATTACCAACTGTTGCGGAGCATCAAAAAAACCTGGGACCCGCACGGCATTTTCAATCCCGGCAAAATCACGGATGCCCCGCCGATGGACGTTTCGCTGCGATACGAGGTTGGTGCAAAACCGCCCGAAATCGAGACGGTGATGGACTTCTCGGATGCTGGCGGCTTCTTGCACATGGCCGAGAAGTGCAACGGCTCCGGCGATTGCCGCCGACTCGACCTGAGCGGCGGGACGATGTGCCCCAGTTACCGGGCGACGAGGGACGAGAAGGATACGACGAGGGCGAGGGCGAATGCGCTGCGGGAGTACCTTTCAGTTGGCAGTTCGACAGTTGGCAGTTGGCAGTCGAGTTTGCAGTCAAATAGTCCGCAATCCGCAATCCACAATCCGCAACCCGCAATCGGAGAGGAGGAAGTGGAACGGGTGCTCGACCTATGCCTCTCTTGCAAGGGCTGCACCTCCGAGTGCCCCTCTAACGTGGACATGGCGACGATGAAGGCGGAGTTCACACATCAGTATTATCAGCAACATGGGGTGCCCTTTCGGGCGAAATTCTTTGGACATATCGGTCGAATGAATGCGGTGTTGTCGCACTTTCCAAGATTAGCCAATTTCTTCACCAATAACCCCATCACTGGGAGTTTGCTGAAAAAAATCGTGGGCGTTGCGCAGCAAAGAAGCCTGCCGCCGCTGGCGAAAACCACCTTGCGGAACTGGTACAAGAAGCAACGTCACGAGTTGCAACCGAATGGGGTGGGGAAGGGCAAGGTCTTTTTTTTCTGCGACGAGTTCACCGATTATTACGATGCCGAAATTGGGATAAAAGCACTGGAACTGCTCACTCGGCTCGGCTACGAAGTGGAGATGCCGGAACATCCGCAGAGCGGTCGGGCGCAGCTCTCAAAAGGGCTTTTGCCGGAGGCGCAAAAACTGGCGAGGGAGAACGTGCGCATCTTTTCGAAGCTGGTTTCTTCGGAAACCCCGCTCGTCGGCATCGAGCCATCGGCCATCCTCGGTTTTCGGGATGAGTACCCCCGGCTGGTGGAGCGGGCGGACGTTGCGCAAGCGAAAAAACTGGGTAAGAATGCGTTGCTGATTGATGAGTTCTTGGCGAAAGAGATTCAGGCTGGGCGCATCTCCGCCGATTTGTTTACCAAAGGAAAAAGAAAAGTGCTGCTTCACGGCCATTGCCACCAAAAGGCGCTGTCGAGTGTGGACGCTTCGGCGTGGGTCTGCGGCTTGCCGGAGAACTACACGGTGGAGGTCATTCCGTCCGGCTGCTGCGGTATGGCGGGGTCGTTCGGGTATGAAAAGGAGCATTACGAAGTGAGCATGAAGATTGGGGAGTTGGTGCTGTTTCCGGCGATACGTAACACGGACTGCCAGTCCGTGGCGCAGGGACTTCCCACCAACGAGGGTCTGCATGTTGGGGAGCGGGAAAGCACGGACGGGCCGTCCGTGTTACTGGCAGCGCCGGGCACGAGTTGCCGCCATCAGATTTTGGATGGGACGGGGCGGAAGGCGCTTCATCCGGTGGAGGTGCTGTGGGAAGCGCTGGCGCTATAGACTCATTTCTTGAACCCAATCCGTTCCCGTTTTTCCCAATCTATTTCACGTTCCTTGCCTAGCAGCAACTGGTTCAAGACCTCCTGAACATCATCATATTTTGATTCAAGTTCTTGAATTTTCTGAGCAAGTTCTTCGTATGTCATGGCATATCGGCGAATCATAACAAATGTTCGCATGATGGCAATGTTCACTAAAGCTGCTTTTTCACTTTTTAAAATGCTGGAAAGCATTGCGACTCCTTGTTCAGTAAATGCAAAAGGGATTGCGCCACCGAGATGACTTTTTGAGGGTATCACATTTTGTGATACCACCTCGTCAATCTCATCCTGTGACAATTCGAACATAAAATCTTTAGGAAATCGAATCAGGTTACGTTTTACGGCTTGCTTCAAGGCTCTTGTTTCTACTTCGTAAAGTGCAGCTAGGTCAAAATCAAGCATCACCTTTTGGCCTCGAAAAACAAGAATCTTTTGGTGTATGGTTTTCAGTTCCATCAAAGTATGTTTTTGCTTTATTTTGGCAAATCTACAAAATGATGAGATTCCTCAATTCTTCCTGCTGTTTTTCTGGTACACCACCCCTCTTTTTGCCAAATACCCCAACACAAACTCCAACGCACCATCCACCTCGCCGACATATTCCGGCGGACTAATCCCCTTCCGGTCATATTTCCCATCCAGCACCAAATTGGCAACTGCCGTGCAAGTGAATCCCGTTGTGCGAGCCATGCTGATAGTATCCGTGGCGGGGTCGTAGCGGTCGAGCAGGTCGTAGGTGATGGTGCCCTCGTCGGTGCCGAGGCTGATGCGCATGATGGTGAAATCGCCTTCGCCGGGCGCTAATTTCCATTGAGGGAAAAGCAGCCGGGCCGTCAGGTCAACAGGGCGGATTTTCTGGCCCTTCACCTCCACTTCGTCGAAGCTGAAAAATCCTCCTGCCCGCAACACCCGTAGGTACTCGATACAGCCGGGGTAGCGCAGCGTTTTTTCAATCATGTCCGGCACGTCGGGCATGGTGTGGATGAGCGAGCGCAGGCCGTCGGTGTTGAAAGCCTCCAGTGTTCCAACGCCCTGAAAATCAATCAGTTCGGGGTCAGAGAGTGCCTCACGGGTCACGAGCCTGCCGCCCTCCACGTACCTTGCGGGGCGGATGTACTCCTCAATCACGTCAATCGGGGAGAAGACCGCCCGGTACTCCCACGGCCATTGCCGCACCTGCGGCAACCCACCCACCAAGCAGCGGAAACTGTTGATTTTCAGGTGTTTATGGTAATGGCCAAAGATGATATTGCCCATGCCGGGCGCAACGCCGCAATCCACGACAGCTGTGACGTTGTGTTGTTTCGCCAGTTCGTCCAAGCCGAAAGCATCTTCCGGGAAGAAGGAAATGTCTACCACGTTTTTGCCCGCTTCGATGCAGGTTTTGAGTGCACTGTATCCCAGAAAGCCAGGTAGTGCACCGATGACGAGGTCGAAATCCTTGACCAATTCCCTGAGTTTTTCCGGGTTGGAAAGGTCGGCCTGCACGGTGGGGATGCCATGCGCTGCGGGCTTTTTCAGTGATTCAGCACTGGCATCGGCGCTGGTCACGTCGTGCTGTTTTTTCAGGTCAATGGCGATGGCGCTGCCGACGAGGCCGGCGCCGAGGACGATTATTTTTTTCATGTTGCTAGTTGATTTTGCGAAGAGGCAAAAGTAATCCAAATGCCCGTTAGACAAAATAGCACACGGATTTGACGGGTGTTACGGATTAGAACGGATTGAATCTGCACCAATCCGCAACATCCGTCAAATCTGTGTGCTATAAACCCAAAAGGAAAGCCCGATTCGTCTAAATTTGCCCCATGCTTTCCACCAAAAAAATCACCCTGTTTTTCCTCGCCCTGCTTGTGGCATGGTGCTTTTCTTTTTGCAAAAAAACAAGCGCCACTTCCGCCGATTTCCCTTTCCGAAACGTCCGGGACAGCGTCGCCTACGTGGGCATGGCCACCTGCGCCAGTTGCCACAAAGACATCCACGAGACTTTCCAGCACACGGGCATGGGGCGCTCCTTCGACCATGCGACCCTGCAAAAAACCACTGCCAAATTTGGCTCCCACGCCGTCGTTTTTGATTCGCTCCGCAATTTTTACTACCACCCGTTTTTCAAGGACTCCACCATGTTCGTCCTCGAATACCGCCTCGGGGAAAACGGCGACACCATCCACCGCCGCCTCGAAAAAATCAGCTACATCGTCGGCTCCGGGCAGCATACCAACTCGCATATTCTCGACATCAACGGCTATATTTATCAGGCGCCCGTCACCTGGTACACGCAGGAGGAGCGATGGGATTTGGCGCCCGGTTTCAAGGGCAACAACAGCCACTTCGGGCGCTGGCTGACGGAGGAGTGCATCACCTGCCACAACAACTTGCCAGAACAAGTGCCCGGCTCCATGAACCGCTTCTCGAAAATGCCCACGGGCATCCAGTGCGAACGCTGCCACGGCCCCGGCAAACTGCACGTGGAGGAAAAGTTGAAGGGCATTTTGGTAGATACTTCCAAGCAGGCCGACTATT
This sequence comes from Saprospiraceae bacterium, assembly GCA_021739645.1. Lineage (GTDB taxonomy): Bacteria > Bacteroidota > Bacteroidia > Chitinophagales > Saprospiraceae > UBA6168. Next base: position 5,743 of record JAIPBL010000053.1, read on the forward strand.
CCATCGTGAACCCCCGCCGCCTGCCCCGTGACCTCCAGATGGACCTCTGCCAGCGTTGCCACCTGCAAGGCGTGGCCGTGCTGAACGAGGGCAAAACCTTCTTCGACTTCAAGCCGGGGATGCGACTGAGCGAGGTACTGAACGTCTATCTGCCCCGCTACACCGACTCGCACGAGCGCTTCATCATGGCCTCGCAGGCCGACCGGCTGCGCATGAGCGAGTGCTTCAAAAACTCGCCCGACCTCAGTTGCATCACCTGCCACCAGCCGCACCGCAGTGTGGAAATCACCCCTGCCAGCCAGTACAACAATGCTTGTTTGAAATGTCACGCCTCCACAGCTTGCACGGAGAAGCCGGAGCTAAGGCACTCAAAATCAGACAATTGCGCAAGCTGCCACATGCCCAAGTCCGTCAGTAAGGACATCCCGCACGTGCGCATCACCGACCACCGCATTGCGAAGCACAACGAGGCAAAAACGGTGGCCGCTCCGCAAAAAAAGGCGTTCCTCGGCATCCAGAACATGACCCAAGCCCGGCCCTCTCCGCTTGACATGGCACGGGGCTACCTCGCCACCCACGACAAGTACATCGCCTCGCCCGTGATGCTGGACAGTGCGGCGTTCTATCTTGCGAAATCAACCGAAAAAGCGGAGCGGCTGCTGCCGGTGAGGATTCATTTGCTGTTCCTAAAAGAAGACTGGAAGGGCATTCTGGCATCAATCCCCAATTCCTCAATTCCCAAATTCCCAAATTCCCAACTCCCAACCGACGGCTGGACGCCCTACCGCATCGGCGAAGCATACTCCAATACAGGCGATGCGGAAACAGCCCTGCGCTACTTCGACCTGGCTTTGCAGACCTACCCGCTTCACCTCGATTTTTTGGAAAAAAAAGGCGCTGCCCTGCTGGCCCTGAAGCGAATTGCGGAAGCGAAAAAGGTGTTTGAAAATGTGTTGAAACTGAACCCCGACCGCCCCATCGCCCTGCTCAACCTCGGCTACGCCAACGTGCTGACGAACAACCTGCCCCAAGCCGAAAAGCTCTACAACGAAGCCCTCGCCCTCGACCCCGACTACGAACAGGCGCTGGTGAACAAGGCGGCGCTGCTGATTTTTCAAGGAAAAAAGGCGGAGGCGAAGCGGTTGTTGGAAAGGGCGCTGGTGGTAAATCCGGAGAGTGTGGGGGCTAGGGAGGGGTTGGGGCGGTTGTGATAGCTGGCGCTCAAGTTTTTCCTAATCTGCTCTCAAAGCAGCAAATCCGTCTCGTGAAAAGCCCACGGTTCCAGCAAGGGGCTGTGGGCTTTGAAATATGAACATTTTCGCCAACGGGACTCTAAAATGCGCCTAAGTCGACGGCCATTTATTATTTAATACTTATTGGCAAACAACTGAAATGCCAGTACTACAACCATATGTGGGGTCAGTAAACAATGGTATAATTTCCCATCCATTTACAGGGACTTCATTAGAATCCGAATCATTATAGTAGACCGCGCCTATGGTAGTCCCTCCTAACGTGGTTAACCCAAAAACATCGATTTTCCATTTGTCATCAGGTCCAACTGAGCCAAATATAATTCTTACGGTATTTTCTAAATTGACATAGTAGGGCTTGCCATTTGCCGTTCCAGCATAATTATATTCACTATTCATGTAGCCTAATAAATTTATATAAGTACAGTTTGCTCCAGATACAGTAAATGTTGGGCAGAATTCTTCTACTTTTTGATATTTTGCACTTATGCAACCTGAATTATCTCTTACCATTAATAAAATATCTTGACCAGCTACTAAGGACATATTGAAAACATAGTTGCTCTGAAAAATAGGGACCTCGACTGCAAAGGAATACGGTGGGGTTCCGCCATTTACCATTGTAAATGTAACAGAGCCCATTGGGTCTATTTTTGCTTCAAAAGCTATTGGATTATTAATACATTGGTTAACGAAATTTGTATTATTAAATATGCTCTCAACAGAAGAAGCATTTGATGGGTAATTTGAAGGCAATGTATTAGACAGATTATTTTCAGATGCACAAACATCATTAAGAATGATAGTACTGGTAAATAGACCTATAGCAGCAGCTCCTACCCAAACAGAAGTTCCACCGGTAGGTAAGGCTGTTAATGCAACAACCGCAAAAATTCCAACTGCCGCAACATTGTACACAATAGAGGGCACTACATTTTCTATTTCGCAATCAGACCGCAAATAAGTAGGCAATCCAACAAGCACTCCATTGTTGTTTCTTACCCAAGACTCAAATATGAGAGTATTTTCTCCAGTAGCCCAGTTTCTTTCATATAAGGAATATAAGTAGGAGGAATCAGTTTGCAAAGCATAACTCACCTTAATAAATGCTGGAGCTCTCTCCCCATTAACATCGAAGTAAATATAACTAAGCTGGTTGTTTTCATCAAGCATCATGTGAAGGCTCGTATCTGATTGGGACGGTTTGTAGCTGACAGTGGAAATATTCTTGATTTCTCCATCGGTATCTAAATCGCCAAAAAAAAAGAGCTGTGTTCCATCTGGCGCATGATAGTCAGCCACTAGTCTATCTGGATTTGCCGAGTAGTAGGTCAATGGTTTGTCTACAGTCATGACAGGAGCCTCATCATTCGAACAATTGCCAAATGAAAAACAAATTAATAGAATGCCAATTAGTCTTTTCATTTTACTAAATTTTAGTAGTTAATGGATGTTTTAATTCAACACAATTTATGTACACACACAATCTCGTACATGGCCGCAATTGCATGTATTTTCACTTTGTCCATATCCAAACCGCCAAAGCTGTCAAAAGATTAGCTCCCGCATAATTATCCGGTAATACGCTTATTTCAGAAGCAAACTTGTCCAACTGCTTAACAATAGCCTTCATCCGGTTTTCGATATTGGTGACATTGGCCACCCAAGCTTCCCGCATGGCATCCTGTTCAGCCTCATTCTGGCTTTCAAAATCTTGATTGAAAGCTACCCAGAAACCAGTTTTCTCCTCGTCAGAACCAAGTTTTGAATACAGCTCGAACTGCTTTTTCAGAATTGGATTTTGTATAGCTACCATTTTCATTTATTTGTGGTTCACACCACTGCATAATCCGTCAAATGCCTTACCGACTCAGGATGAAATCCCAGCACGATGTCCGTTTTAGGCACTCCTTTTTTCTCCAATTCCTTAGCCACTTGTATCTCTGTGTTATTTGTTTCCACCCAAATTTTGCCATCTGGCTTGAGGTGGAAGTGCATCAGGATGTCGTTGATATGCCTGCCTTTTTGCTAGCCTTGTGTCAGTAGTTGGTAATGCCCTTGCTCCTTATCCACCAACAGGATGTCTTCGAGGTTTCCCCAAACGTATTCCTGGTAGCCTGTTTTGTGCTCGTTGAGCAGTTCGAGCAGTATTTTTTGGTATTTTCTGAGCTTACTTTTCATGCCATAAAGCTAATGTATTTCCTCTCACCAAAACAAGCCCATCGGAGCAGTCTTTTTCCACCTCAACCAAGCCCTTGCAATCTTCCCCTTTTCCACAACATTTCTCCAAAATTGATTCACCTACTTTTTACAAAAAATGACACTCACCACTACTACCATCCCACCCGCTTTTCCAACTCCCCCCGTTTCAACGTAATCAAATGCCCAATCGGCTGCCCATTCCGATAAGCCTGCACCCGCAGCGTAATCGGCCCTTCGGGCAGCATGACGGGCGCACTGTATTTGGTCGAATGGTCGTCCGGCATGGTATCGTCAATCGAGTAAAAAAGGTCGAGGCCGGGCATCTCTGACGCCATGACCAGCACCAGCTTGTCGCCGTCTTTTTTGGCAGTCACGATGGGGTCATATACCGACTTCGAGTAGTTCCTTCCCGCCACGTCCGAGCGCTGGAAATGCGCCTCCATCCGCTTCGCAAAACTGTCCCAGTTCTTGTCCTTTTTCTGTGACCAATACACTTCGGACAGCGCCCAGGCCCGAGGGTAGGTCATGTATTGCAGGTAGCGATAGGTCGGCGTCTGCTCCGTCCAGAGGTTGCCCTGCCCGCCGAGGATGTACTTGGCGTCCACCCCGTCCGGCACCGGCTCGAAGCTGTAGCTTTTCTGGCAGCGGAGGCGGGCATATATCGGCGGGTCAATGGTCGGGTCGCCCTGTGTGTAGTCGAGGTAGGCGAAAGTAGTCGGCGTCATCACCACTTCATGGCCGAGCTTCGCTGCTTCGATGCCGCCAGCGATGCCCCGCCAGCTCATCACCGTGGCGCCGGGGGAGATGCCGCCCTCCAGAATCTCGTCCCAGCCGAGCAGTTTTTTGCCCTTGGCGGCCAGCATTTTCTCCAAACGCCCCATGAAATAGCCCTGCAAATCCTCGACATGGTGCGTGCCCAGTTTTTTCATCAGCGCCTGACAGCCGGGGTCTTCCTTCCAGTAGCCCTTGTAACATTCGTCGCCGCCGACGTGGATATACGGGTTCGGGAACAACTGCGCCACCTCGGTCAGCACCTTGTCCATGAACTCGTAAACCTTTTCGTCGGAGGGGTTCAGCGTGTTTTCGACCTTCATCTTGAAAGTGCCGTTGCCGTACCAATCTGCGAAGTTGGTACCGGGGTCCACGTACACTTTCGCCTGGGTGCAGCTCAGTTCAGGATAAGCAGCGAGGGCCGCCATGCTGTGCCCCGGCACGTCAATCTCCGGCACGATGGCCACGTTCCGTTCGGCGGCATATTTCACTATTTCCCGGATGTCGTCTTGGGTATAAAAACCACCGACGGTCGCCTTCTCGTCTGCCCGCACATCGGCACGGTCGCCGAAGTGGCCAGCCCGTTCCACCCGCCAAGCACCCACTTCGGTGAGCTTCGGCAAGCTTTTTATCTCGATGCGCCATCCGTTGTCGTCCGTCAGGTGCCAGTGGAAGGTGTTGTATTTGTAGCGCACCATTTCATCAATGTACTGCTTGACTTCATCTTTGGTGAAAAAATGGCGGCTCACGTCGAGCATGATGCCCCGCCAGCCGAAGCGGGGGTAGTCGGTGATGCGGACGGCGGGGACGCTCCAGCCAGTGGTCCGTATTGTTGGCGCCAATTTGGTGCTTTCCACTTCCTTCGGTAAAAGTTGCAACAGCGTCTGCATCCCGTAAAAAAGCCCAGCAGGTTGGTTGGCCGTGATGGTGACGCCCTTCGTTGTGGCTTCCAGCGTGTAGCCTTCCTTGCCGAGGCGGTCGTTGGGTTCGGCGTTCAAACTGAACATCACGTTGGCGGTTTTTGCCTGCTTCGCAACGAGCGAGTAGCCCGTTGGTGCGTTCAGTTTTTGCGCCAGCATCTCCGCCACGGGTTTTGCATCCGGCCCGCTGTAGCCGATGGTGGTGGTTTTTGTGACCATATAAGCCCCGGTAAGTTGCTGTATTTCAACGGGTTGTGGAATGAGGTTGAGCGGTGCGTTTTGCGCCAGCACCATGTTTGCGGTGAGCAACAAGAGGATTTGCAGCAGTTTTTTCATGTATCAAATATTATTTTGTTGGAAAATGGCTTGGCTTTGTGCGGCTGCAATGATAGGAATTTGGCGGAATTTGGTGGGGGTGATTTTGTGCCACTGACCGGGTGACGCAGCGTCAAATGTCGTCAACTTAGCGGAATTGATAGAACGCAGATTAAACTGATTTGCACTGATTTTATCTGTGTGAATCTGTTTAATCAGTTCAATCTGCGTGCTATCCTCCAAGCTTGAAATCCTTAAGTTGACGACATTTACCGATAGCTATCCGGTATAAGGTCACTCGGTCAGTGGCACACCGCATCCACCTCCCGCATCACCCTCTCCGTCTCCGCCAATGCCACGATGATTTTCTGATAATGCAGTATGTCCTCGAAATCCAAGGTGCGGCCCTTCCGGTCTTTGAGCCACTTTTGGGCGGCCTGGTAGCCGCCGATGTAGAACTCCCACGCCACTTGCGGTACGTTGTCGAAAATCGGGCACAACCTGCGAAAGGTTTACTGCGAAAGATCGGGGTGTTGGGCGGCGTACTATGCCCAACGGGCAAGCAAAAGGGCGTCAAAAAGCCGTTTTCATGCCGTTTTTTAGAAAAAATCCGATTGGGAAGCCCCATGGCGCTTCCCTGCCGGAAAAAGATAACAACAAAATCAAAGGGGTGGGCAAAATGTCCGGGCAAGCCACATAAACTGGCTAATGGACTTTTTACACAACCCCTTACTCGGCGCAAGGGCAGGTAAGTTAAGAGGTAACTTCAAGTTACCGCTTATCTGGGGTCACTGCCTACTCACTCCTTCCCTTTATCCCCCACAAACTGCTGCTCCTTGTACTTGAACAGCACGTTGAAAGTGGTCAAGCTGCCATAAATGCGGGTGATGTACTGCTGCAAGTCCACCTTCTCCTCGTCGGTTAGTTTGCTGGCGTTGATTTTCTGCTCCATGACCCGGATGCGGTCACGCACCATCACGATTTTGTGAAAAAACTGCTCGATGGGCACCTCTTTCGGTTTCAGGCTGTCGTCGCCAGGTTTGAGAATCATCGTGCCGCCGTCCCAGCGGTCGCCGAGTTCCACCACCTCGCTGATGTCCGACCAGTGCTTGAGGACTTTCATCAAGGATTTTTCGGCTTCGCTAAACGAGACCCCAGCTTCGGCGGGAATGGCTTCCACCACCGTCCATTTGTCGTATTCCTTGCCGACCATCTTGATGCCGTAGAGCGTGAAGCAGCACTCGTAGGCCGCTGCGTGGAGGCGGATGATGGCCCCGTCGCCATAGGCCGGGTGCTTTACCCTCGAACCTATGCCGAGGAGGTTTGAAGTTGTATCAGACATTGTTGGATTGAGTTTAGAAAGTTTAGATGGTTTAGCAGGTTTAGAATTTTGAATCGTGCAGCGAAAATGGCGTTTTGTTCATTAACCCCAAAGTGACAAACAAATTCAAATTCATTTTTTTCTACGGAAAAACACCTCGAAGGTTTAGCTAAAGCAAGGGACAAGTTTCCACAAAATCACAAGAATGGAGAACGCTCAATGCTCGGCACTGGTACTTGTACCAGTGGCTGGCTTATACAACGTGCTGGGCTACACGCCCATCGAACGGACGCTCATTGCGTTGCAAAAAACTGGCGTCCGCACTGTATGTCTGCTCACTTCAGAGGCTGGGAAATTGCAAAAACATTTGGCCAAAAACGTGAACGGCTTTGACCTTTGTTTTTTCCATCCTTCAGAAATGGAGGCTGCAAAGCAGTTGTTGCTTGCGCAAAATCCCACATCCATTTTCGTTTTTCAACAGCCGATGGTCGTTGACATCTCCGTTTTGGAGGATATCCAGAAAATGGCCACGGCTAATCGCACCATCTCTGCAGCGTCCGGCGAAATCACCCTCCTTCAAGCCATTGATTTTCAACCTGATAACTTCAAAATACCTGTGGTTGAACTGCCGATTGGCCATCGCAGTTGCCACCCCGTCCTCAGCAAAACGGAGCTACGGGAGGTGAAAGCCCGCCTGATGCGCAACCTCACCAAACCCGCCGATGGCTGGGTTTCCCGCAACATCAACCGCAGGTTTTCGAAGCCCATCAGCCGGGTGCTGGCATATACCCCAATCACCCCCAATATTGTCACTGGCTTTACTGGAATTTTGGCTTTCTTGCCCATCTATTTCATGTATCAAGGTGGGTATTGGAATTGGCTAATTGGTGCAGGCATTTACCAACTCGCCTCCATCCTCGATGGTGTGGACGGCGAACTTGCCCGCCTGAAAATGAAACACTCGAAGTTCGGGCAATGGCTCGATACGCTCTTTGATTTCACGTCCGGCGTGGCGGTTTTGCTCAGTTTGGCGCTCGGCGTGGAGCGTGCAGGTTACGAACCATTTTTCCTGCCAATTGCAGGTTACATCGCTGTATTTGCAGGTGTTTTGAGCATCATCAGCTTGTCGTTTTACGTGGTGCGCACGGGCTTTGGCGGCAATTTTAGAATTAACTACAGCTTTTATGACCACGAAAGCCGTGGTGCCAGATTGCTCCAAAATTTGAGTTTTCTGGGCAAACGGGATTTCTATATTTTCTTTTTCTTGTTGCTGGCCGTTGCGGGGTTGTTGCCGTGGGCGCTGGTTTACTTCGCCGTCATGGCCGGGCTGGTTTTTGTGCTATCGCTGCAAACACATTTTTTGGTAAAAACCGCCTGATTTTGCCAAGGGCGACGGAATAAAAGCCCACTTTTGCGGCTTGAAAATAGAGGTATTTTAATACGGAGGCACAAAGGCACGGAGATTACACGAGTTTGATTTCGAGAATAAATAACTGTGTGAACCTCTGTGTCTCTGTGCCTCCGTGTTTAAAATCCTCCAACCCTCACTATGCAATACGACGCAATCATCATCGGAAGCGGCTTCGGCGGCGCAATGACCGCCCGCAAACTCGTCCAAGCAGGTATGAAAGTCCTGATGCTGGAACGGGGCGACTGGGTGCAGCGTGGCCCCGAAAACTGGGGGCTTCGTGGCTCCCTCGACCTTTCCGTCCACAACGACAAATCCACACCATTGAGCATTGCCGCTGGCGGCAACAAAAAAGTGATGGGGCTTTACACCGCCGTCGGTGGGCCGTCGGCGTTTTACGGCGGTGTGTCCTTTCGTTTTCGGGAAGCCGATTTTGAAAAAAACAAGGCAATCGAGGGCAATGATGCAGCGGGTTGGCCCATCAGCTACCATGAATTGGAGCCATTTTACACGGAAGCCGAGCAGATTTTGCAGATTTCTGGCGAGGCGGGTATAGACCCAACCGAGCCGCACCGGAGCGGCCCGTTCCCGCAAGGGCCTGCGCCGCTGGCGGATATTTCGAAGCGGGTAAAATCGAGCGCCGAGAAGCTGGGGCTGCACCCTTTCCAGCTTCCGCTGGCCATTAATTACGAAGACAAAAGCCGCAAAACCTGCATTTCCTGCACGACTTGCGACACGTTTGCTTGCGCAATCAGTGCCAAAAACGACCTTTCCACCCTCGTCATTCCCGACCTGATTTCGAAGGGCATGGAGCTAATGCCGAACATGGTCGTCACCCGGTTGGTGGAAGAAAACGGTCAAATCAAAAGCGTGGAGGCCGTGTCAAAAACGACAGGCGAGCACCATGTTTTCAAAGCAAAATATGTGGTGCTGGCTGCCGGGGCACTCGGTTCGGCGCACCTGCTTTTGGCTTCCGGTTTGGAAAAACTAAACCCCGGTGGAGCTGTCATTGGCCGCTACCTAATGCGGCACGTGAACGCCATCATCTTCGGTATTTTCCCCGGCGTGGCGGATAAGGAGGGGCGGTTCCATAAGCAATTGGCCATCCTCGACTACTATTTTGGCAACGAAAAACTGGCACCCAACTTCGGAAAACTTGGCAGCCTTCAACAAATGCCAACCCCGCCGATGGGCCTCGTGCAGAATGAAGTGCCGGGGCCATTCGGTGTGCTGTTGAGCCAAGGCGTGCGGCTGCTGACGGGTCTGCTTGCCATCGTCGAAGACCAACCGCAGTTTTCCAACTCGCTGACAATCAATCCGTTGGTGAAGGATGCATTCGGCCTGCCGCAGCCCATCATTTTCCACCAATACTCTCAACGTGACGAGGCGGCGCTGAAAATTTTGACGCAGGCAGGCAAAAAAATCATGTACGGCGCTGGTGCCGTTGCCCACTACATTCACCAAATCCGAACCTTTTCCCACGCTGTCGGCACAGTGCGGATGGGCAGCGACCCTGCCACTTCGGCGCTGGACGAAAACTGCGAATTCCGAGGCGTGAAAAACCTCTACGTGACGGACGGCAGCGTGATGCCGACTTCGGCTGCAGTGAACCCGAGCCTGACCATTGCGGCGAATGCGCTGCGGGTGGGGGAGCGGATTTTAGTGGGCTGAAAAGGGTTGCTTGCTGCCGTACTGCCAAAGTCCACTTTGGCAGCGCAGTCTTTACAAATTGGCAGGCACTAAGTCGCTGCGTTCTTGGAACATAAAAGCGCCGAAGTGGACTTCGGCGATACATATAAAAATGACTTTCAAAAAAATACCACCCACCCAGCCCATCCGCCTAGCCTTCCTCGGCTGCGGGAACATCACGGCCAAGCACAGCAAGCGCCTGAAAAAATTCAGCGACGTGCAGTGTTTTTATGCCAGCCGCAGTGAGGAGAAGGCGAAGGAGTTTGCCCAAAAATTCAATGGCCACGGGCATTTTGGTTCGTACCAAGCGGCCATTGCCTCTCCTGAAATCGACGTGATTTTCATCGCCACACCTCCCGCCGACCACCTCGAATTGGCGCTGGCAGCCGTGCGGGCAGGCAAGCATGTCATTCTCGAAAAGCCGCCGTTTTTCAAGTCAAGCGACTTTGATTTGGTGGATGCCGAGCGGCAAAAAACGGGCGTGCAGGTCATGGTCGCTGAGAATTATTTTTACAAGCCATTGCTCCGCAAACTCTGTGAAACGCTGGCCGCCGACCTCATCGGCGACCTGAAATTCCTGTTTTTCAACGCTACCAAAACGCAAAAAACGGGTGATTGGCGGGATGACAAAGCCATCACTGGCGGCGGTGCGCTGTTCGAGGGCGGCATCCACTGGGTCAATTTCATGGCCAACTTAGGGCTTGACGTTCAAGCAGTTACGGGCTTTTTACCCAAAATAAAAAATGCCAACTCACTGGAGCGCAGCATGCAATTGGTGGTGAAATTCAAGGACGGCCCCATCGGTACGCTGCTCTATTCCTGGGAGGTGAACACGCTGCTGAAGGGCCTGCGACTCTGCCGGATTTACGGCTCGGCTGGTTCGATAACTTTTGAAGCCAACGGGTTGTTTATCTTCGTTCGGGGCAAAAAATGGCGACTGATTTTCCCCGGATTTTCGGACATCATCGGCACCAACGCCATGTTCCGGGACTTTTTTGCGGCGCTTCGAAATGGGGAGGAACCCGCTTTCAATTTTGCGCTAGCAAAAAGGGACGTGGCCATGATTGAAGAAGCTTATCGCACGGCTAATGCTTGATTTACAAGCGACTTGGCTACATTTGCGGACATTTTCGGTTTCTGGTTTCAAGTTTCTGGTTTCAGGGAGTGCCTGCTAATTTCCTAGTTCCTCCCTGAAACCAAAAACTAAAAACCTGAAACCAAACAAAACTGACAAACTGACTATGGAATTTCTCTTGGTTTTTCTGACCGGTCTCACCGCCGGATTGCACACCTCCACTTGGGGCATGTACAAAGACACGCCCTACGAAGGCTTCACTTGGCAACGGTATTTTCGGAGCACCATCGTGGCTGTTTTGCTGGCTTTTTTCCTCTGGGATCTCATCGGCCTTGACCTCACCACGGCGGCTGGCGTGTACCTGCTTTGGGGCAGTGTTTACACGGCTGAACGGGCTATCGTCGAGATTTGGAAGACCTTCCTCCGCACTTCCGACCAGACCAAATTCTTCATCCCGATGCAACTCCACGTCCTCGGTCGCATCGTGGAAAGCAAGCGTGACCGTTACATCGCCGCCTTTTTCTACGTTGGCGCCATCGTGCTGGTGAGTTGGGGATTGGTTTCACTTTGGCGCTTGCACCAGGCCGGCAATTTGGATTGGAACCCATATATTATCTTGATTATTTTGAGCGTCGGCGGTTGGATTTCTGCCTTCGGCGGTGCATGGAAAGATGCGCCTATCGAGGGTTTTGAGTGGTTCAAGTTCTTCCGCAGTCCTGCCGTAGCTTATTCATGGGGCTGGTTGGCCGCCAATTTGACCGACAATTTCGTAGCGATAGCACTTTGCAGCCTCGGCTTCACCGTGGCCAGCATCGAGACTTACAAAACCTTCTTTTTTCCGAGCCGACCTCGTGGGAAGTTCCAGGGAATGCCCGTGAAGTTTCCTGAATGGGAAGAAAAACGGAAGCCTTTTGTCATCGTTTTCATCATCTGCTGGCTGTTTGTGATTGTCGCTGGCGTGTTGGCGTTCATTGGCCCGCATGAGGGACTTGTTTAAATTTTATTCATGGAAAACAAGGTAACAGCCTTTCTTTTCGTACCCGACCCAGCGGCCAGCCAGACCAAAATTTATGGCCTGACTTTGCTGGAACGTAGCCTGCACGCACTGGAGCGGGGTGGGGTAGGCCGGGTATTTTTGCCCAAAGCGGTGCAAAACTTCTTGGGTGAAACAACAGATTGGAAGATAGAAATCCAGTTCTCCGATGATTTCAAAAAGAAATTGGAAGGGCTACAGGATACAGGAGTGTTGGTTCTGACCGAGCCGCTGGTCATTGACCCCAAATTTGTCCAACAATTGCTTGAAAAAAGCAGTCAGTCAGATAGCATTTTGATTGGCAAATCTGGTGAAATTGTTTGGTACCCAACCAAAGCAATGAAGGCTGTCGTTAAGGAACGATGGCCAAATTTTGACCAAATGACAGCACTCACCCACCAGCATGTATTAGCGACGGAAAAGGTTGATTTTCAAGGGCTTGTCTGTAGCACTGTCCGCAGTGCCATCGAGAAAAACGCTGTCGAAAAGGAACTTATCCGCAGCTTGACCAAGCCAACCGACGGCTGGGTTTCCCGCAACCTGAACCGCCCAATTTCTACCTTATTTAGCCGGGTACTGGCGCACACGAGCATCACACCGAACCAGTTCACCATCGTCACCGGCCTCATCGGCCTATCAACTGCTTGGTTTTTAGCGAAAGGGGCAGAAGGTGGTACATCCGGCTATTGGAACTACCTGATAGGTGGGGCGCTGTTCCATTTCACATCGGTACTGGACGGCGTTGATGGGGAGTTGGCCCGCCTCAAATTCAAATCGTCGCCCTTTGGGCAATGGCTGGATACCGTGGTGGACAACACTTCGTATTTGGCGGCGCTCGGTGGTATCATCACCGGGCTATATTTGCACGGCGCTCCGCAATATGTGATATATGCGGGCATATTATCCGTGGTATTTGCGGTGTCAGCATTGGGCAGTTTGTACTTTTATTTATTGAGGTTTAAATCGGGTGGAACGCTGTTAAATGTGAAATATGGCTTTCAAGATGGGAACAGCACTTTTGATAAAATATTCCAAGTGGCGGCTGCCTTTGGCAAACGTGATTTATTTGCCCTGATATTTTTCATATTGGGCATATTCGGTAAAATGCAATGGGCATTGGTATATATTGCCATTATGGCGTTCATGGTTTTTGTATTTTCCGTGCAGGCGCATTTTTCCGCATCAAAGGCAAAAGGAAATAGCGTATGAAAAAGCCGTTGCCGACCATCGCCATGATTGCCAGTGAGCGGTTCCCGCACCACAACACGAACACGCAGCAGGTCGTTAAAAACCTGAATGGACTGCATCATATCGGCATGGATGTGGAACTGATTATTCCCGGCAATGCTCAAAGTTTTTTCAACCGAAAATATGACCAAGCGGAAGCCATTGCCGAGTATTACAACGTCTCCAATGAATTGAAAATCAGGGTGTTAAAGACGGTACCGACGAGCAGCTTGAAATTGGAAAAGTTCTTTCACTCGCTGTTTGCCACCATTTATGCTGTCTTTTTAAAACGGTACGACCTGATTTATTCCCGGAATAAATTCGCCGTGTTGATTGCCTTTTTTTTGGGTAAAAAAACAATGTTTGAAACCTATCGGCGGCTCGGTGATGAAAGCCCGAAACTCATGAGATGGGCAGGTCGGAAATCAAAAAGTGATAAGTTTATAGGCATGGTGTTGCACAGCAACGTGGCTGCCGAATCCATGCTCCGGGCAGGTTTTCCGGAGGAAAAATTATTGGTGTTGCACAATGGCGTGGACAGTTCAGATATGCTGCCAATATTGTCAAAAATAGAAGCCCGTCAAAAACTAAACCTCGATATAAACGCTAAATATGTCGTTTATGCAGGCAATATGCAAAAGAACAAATGCATCGAAAGCCTCGTGGATATCGCCGCATATTTGCCCGATATTACCTTTTTATTGGTGGGTAGTAAACCGGAAGATATAATTCGTTTAACCGCCTATTGCAAAGCGAAAAATGTGAAAAACGTGATGCTGGTGGAGCGCCTGCCCATCAACGAAGTGTCGCCCTATTTATACGCTGCCGATGCACTCATTATCCCACCCGTTGCGGCGCCGATGGAGAAGTTTGGGCGCACGGTGCTGCCGTTCAAGCTGTTCCCGTACCTTGCTGCTGGCCGTCCCATCGTCGCCCCGAACTTGGCGGATATGCGGGAGTTGATTCGGCACGAAGAAAATGGCATTTTGGTGAACCCCGACGATGCTGCTCAAAATGCCGAGGCCATTCGTGCACTGTTTTTGGATGAGAAAATGAAGGAAAAACTGGCCGCCAATGCCTCGGAAACTTCCCGCTCTCTGACTTGGGAAGCGAGGGCAGAAAAATTCAGGAATTGGTTAGCGGATAAAAATAAATAGTGAGTAGTCATTGGGCCTCTCCAATCACGAGTCACCAATCACCAATCACCAAAATGGAAATTTCAAAAGACAACAAAATAGCCCTCGTTTTTGGCGCATCCGGCTTGATTGGCGGCAATGTAACGCAGTTTTTGCTGCTGCACCCGGCCTATTCCAAGGTGTTGGTTTTTGTGCGGAAGCCACTGAATTTGGAACACCCAAAACTCGTGCAGCATGTTGTGAACTTCGATAAGCCAGAGACTTTCAAGCACCTAGTAAAAGGCGACGACCTATTCTGTTGTCTCGGCACGACGATGGCCAAAGCGGGTAGCAAAGCGGCTTTCATCAAAGTGGATTTTACTTATGCCTTCGAAGCCGCCCAGATGGGCAGCATCAACGGTGTAGGCCAGTATTTACTGGTGTCTTCGGTGGGAGCTGACCCAGCGTCTCGTTTTTTTTACAGTAAAGTGAAAGGGGAATTGGAGGTCGCTGTGCGCAAACTGAATTTCTGGTCGCTGCATATTTTCCAGCCTTCGGTGCTGCTCGGCGAACGAAACGAGAACCGATTCGGCGAGCAGATTGCCGGTAAAATTGGACGGGTCTTCGACCGGCTGACCGGTGGGCTGCTGACCAAGTATCGCCCCATCGAAGCAGATGTGGTGGCTAAGGCGATGGTCAGTGCGGCACAGGGTTTGAAACCTGGCGAACACGTTTATCCGTCACATTGGCTGCAGGGGTTGGCAGCGGAAATCGACCAACAATTATTATCCTAAAATATTGATTTTCAATGAGTAATAGCAAGACTTCCCAAATCAGAATCACCGTCCACCTCGACGAAAAGAACGTACCAACCAGCATTAATTGGGACGCTGACGACCGTACCGACGGCGATAAACCTGTTGAATGCAAAGGTATGTTGCTTTCGCTTTTTGAGCGGGAAACAATGGATACCATGAAGATTGACCTCTGGGCCAGCGACATGCAGGTGAACGAAATGGACCGTTTTTTCTTCCAAACGCTTCGGGGTATGGCGGACACCTATTTTAAGGCCACCCAAAACCGGGAACTGGCGGTGGACATGCAGAAGTTCGTGCAGTATTTTGGGGAAAAAACGGCAATATTGAAAGTTGGCAGTTAGACAGTTGGCAGTTTGCAGTCAGGGGCGTGGTTTTTTGAGAATTAATTTTTCCAATCCACGTGGGGGATTGCTTCGAGCAACTCCCGGGTGTAATCTGACTTAGGGTTTGAAAACACTTCGTCCGTTGGCCCGATTTCCACGATTTTACCATCCTTCATTACGGCGATTCTGTCGCTGATTAGCCGCACAACGCTCAGGTCGTGGGAGATGAAAATGTAGGTTAGCCGATGCTTTTTTTGCAGAACTTGCAGTAAATCAAGCACTTGCGCTTGTACGGTGACGTCCAGGGAGGAAATGGCTTCATCGCAAATGATGATTTTCGGCTGCAATGCCAGTGCCCGTGCGATGCAGATGCGCTGCCGCTGTCCACCAGAAAATTCACTGGGGAAGCGCCAAAAATGACTGGCTTCCAGGCCTACTGTTTCCAGCAGTTCCACTGCCTTTTCCCGCCGCTGTTTTTCGTTTGAAAAAAGGCCATGAACCTGCATCGGTTCGGTGATGGCCGTGCCGATGGGTTGCCGTGGGTTAAGCGAGGAGTAGGGATCCTGGAAAATCACCTGAATGTCTTTTCGGGTGCTAAACCACTCATTTTCAGTTTGTTGTAAAATGTTTTTGCTCGAAAAAATCACCTCGCCGGAACTTGGATTTATCAGCTTCAAGATGCTCCTGCCCAGCGTCGTTTTGCCACTTCCCGACTCGCCCACCAGCCCAAGCGTTTCCCCATCAAATACTTCAAAACTGACATTGTCCACGGCCTTGACGTGCTCGATTGGTTTGCCAAAAAAGTTGCGCCTGGAAGGAAACCAAGTTCTGAGCTTGGAAATGGAGAGAATCGGCAAATGGTTGACGGTTGACGGTTGACGGTGGGCAGTGGACAAGGAGGTTCTTTTTTTGAAATTTTCAAGTAAGAGCTGGGTGTAGGGATGCTTTGGGTTTTGAAAAATTTGGGCGACCGAACCATGCTCAACTATCTCCCCTTTTTGCATAACCAGCACATTATCAGCCACTTCTGCCACCACGCCGAGGTCGTGGGAAATGAAAATGGTGGAGCCGCCCCACTCGTTTTTCAACTCGTTGAAAAGGTCGAGGATAGAGCGTTGTACCGTCACGTCGAGGGCGCTGGTAGGTTCATCGGCGATGAGCAGTGAGGGGTTGCAGGATAGCGTCATCGCAATCATGACCCGCTGCCGCTGGCCACCGCTGAGCTGGTGCGGGTAGCTGCGCCAAATGCGTTCGGGGTCGGGCAGTTTTACTTTTTCAAAAAGCTGAAGGGTTTGTTGCTTCGCAATGCCCTTGGTTGTTTTTTGATGGAGCAAAATGGCCTCCGCCACTTGGTCGCCACAGCGGAAAACGGGGTTGAGGGAGGTCATCGGCTCTTGGAAAATCATGGCGATTTCACTTCCAATAACGCTGGCTGGGTTTAAAATCCTGCCATCTTTTCCCTCGAATAAAATCTCGCCCGCCTCCAAATTTGCCGCAGCGGGCAAAAGCCCCATGATGGCCAGTGCCGTCATGGATTTGCCAGAGCCGCTCTCACCAACGATACCAAGCGTTTCGCCTTTTTTCAACGAAAAAGAAATACCCCGAAGGGCATCCACTTTGCCGATTTCCGAAGGGAAACTGACCCGTAAATTGTTGATGGTGAGGAGGTTGTCAAGCATTTGGTTCAAGCAAAAAGTGGATTCAGTGCAGTTTCCAATGCGTTTGGAGTGATCGGCTTTTCCAGTGCTTTTGGATAAAACCGTTGCATCAATTTTTCAATATAAAATGCTGGCGGCATCTCTGAAGTGGGGTAAACTGAAAGCATCAAAGTGACCAACTCGTCAAAAAATTTCCGCTTACGGGCTTCGTATTGCTTGGCCATCAGCTTATCAGCTGCCCTTTGGTGCATGGCAATGAGTTTGTCGAGTTCATTGATTTCCGTCAATAACGCTTTGATTTTCAATAAGTTAGCTGTTTCTGGTTTCATGTTGATGTAATAGTGGGTTGGGGTTAGGTTGTCAATAATTCGGCAACTTCCACCCATTGTTGTAATTCGCTTTGAGGTATTCATTTGCCCCGGCGTCATTCTTGAAATTGCCGTTCCCAGCGTCCCAATACAGCTTGCGTCCGGTGCGGAAAGCAACGTTGCCCATGGCGGCGTTGATGGCAGCCACTGCCCCAGTTTCGATGCCACATTTCAGGATGGAAGCATCGTTTTTTTGGATAGCCTCGACGAAGTTCTGGGCGTGGAGTTGCAGGTAGTCAGTGCTGCCTTTGGCTTGGTTTGGCAGAGCCTCTATTTTGTTCACCCGCAGCCCAACTTCGTTGCGCTTGGTCTCTGGGATAATTCGCCAACCGCCCCGGTTCACCATCATCGTGCCGTTGTTGCCGATGAAGGCGATGCCCTCCGTTTCGCCATAGTTTCCGTTGTCAATGCCGGTGGCGTGTTCCCAAAGCATGTTGAAATTGTCGTACTCGAACACGGCTTGTAGCGTGTCCGGAGTCTCGGAGGCATCGTCGGGATAGGCGAGCTTTCCGCCGCTGGCCATGATGGACTTGGGTGCAGATGCTCCCATAAAAAACAGGGCGATGTCTATTTCGTGAACGCCCCAGTCGGTCATCAGGCCGCCAGCATAGTCCCAAAACCAGCGGAAGTTGAAGTGAAAACGATTGGCGTTAAATGGTCGTTTTGGTGCTGGGCCGAGCCACATTTCGTAGTCCACGCCAACGGGCGGGGCACTGTCGGGCAGCACGGGCACGGGGTTCATCCAGCCCTGGTAAGCCCAGACTTTCACGAGGCGGATATTGCCGAGCTTGCCGGATTTGAGGTATTCGTGCGCTTGGGCGTAATGGGTACCGCTACGTTGCCACTGGCCGACTTGCACCATTTGTTTATTGTATCGCTTGGCCGCACGGAGCATCACGTTGCATTCTTCGATGCGGGCGGAGATTGGTTTTTCAACATAAACATGCCTGCCAGAAGAGATGCTGTCCACGAAGGCGAGGCAGTGCCAATGGTCGGGCGTGCCGATGATGACGGCATCCAAGTCCTTCATTTCCAGCATTTTACGATAATCCTTGAAGATTTTTGGCTTGGTGCCACGCTGGTCCTCCACGTTTTTGGCCCGTTCATCAAGCACACTTTGGTCCACATCGGCAAGGGCGACGCAGTCCACTTCCGGCATTTTCAGGTGGGCGTTCATGTCGGACCAGCCCATGCCCTTGCAGCCGATGACGCCGAAGCGGAGCTTATCGCTGGGGGCTACCCGTTTTTTGCCGGAGGCTGCGAAAGTTTCAGTGGGAATTGCGGCTGAAAGGGTGGTAGCTGCAATTGCGGTGGTTGATTGGCGGATGAAATTGCGGCGGGAAGTTGACATGTTGCTCAAGTTTTGATGTTGAAATAAGGGAGCGGAAAGCTAAATATTTTTGACAAGAATTCCAGCCAGCATCCAGTTTTAGTATTAGTCTATTTTGGTATTGTTTTGCATGTGCATTTTACCTAACTATGCACTCTGTTAGCATCCGGTTGAAAATGATTGGCAAATTAAGGACACTCCAATACTTCGAAACCGGTTCACCAATCCAATACATTTAAATGAAATCGATTCACATTTTTTCTGCTGCCTTCATTGGCCTCTTTTTCCTTTCTGCCCAACTTACTGCACAGGTTGACATGGTTTGGGAAACACATCGCGTTGGCTTCAAAGTACCACGTGGCTTCGTCGTTGACACCAACACAGGAGAGGAGTTTTCGGCGGGAAACGACAATGTTTACTTGACCATTTCTCCCATTCAGGACGAAAATATCACTACTGATGACCTTGTGGACTTAGTGGATGTCATGGTGAAAGAGATGGACTATGACCTCGTGACGGATGGCGATGCTGTGAACGTTCAGAATTTTACGGGCTACTACGCCAGAGGTTCAAAAGATGGGGCGAACGCCATCGTGATGGCTTTGCTCGACCCAAGCAGCGCCACGAACTTGATTGTTGTGGTCATTTACAGCGGCGACTTTGAAGATGCTGCTTTGGCGACGGTCAACAGTTTTTTTTCGTATTGAAAAAGCCCTTCCAACCCAACGTTCATGGTGGCACAATAAGCTTCGCAAACAGGATTTGGCTATTGGGTCGTCAGCAATTTCTCATGTAAGAATGCACTCATTTAAGTCGCTTTTGGCATGGCCGAAGACCACCTGCGACGTCAAAAAAGGCCGCTGGCGAAACGTCGCAGTTGGTCTTCGACCATGCCAAGAAAACGAAAGTGTTTTACATAAGAAACTGCTGTTGGGACACTGACTTTTGGGTTAAAAATCAGTGCACGGTTTCCTCAATCACGTACTGGTTACGGGTGGATGAATTACGTACCAACAGCTCCGCCAAGAATCCAGTCACGAAGAGTTGGGTACCCACGATGAGCGTCAGGATTCCAAAATAAAACAAGGGCCGGTCGGCGATGCCATATTCTTGGTTGAACAGTTTTTCGATACTCAACCAAAGTAGTATTCCCAAGCCGCTTAGAAAAAACAGCACCCCCCAAGTGCCAAAAAAGTGCATCGGGCGCTTGCCGAACTTACCGATGAAGGTGATGCTGAGGAGGTCGAGGAAACCGTTCACGAAGCGGTCGAGGCCAAACTTCGAGACCCCAAACTGGCGGGCACGGTGCTCCACCACTTTTTCGCCAATTTTCCCAAAGCCCGACCATTTGGCCAGTAGCGGCGTGTAGCGGTGCATTTCACCATAAATTTCGATGCTTTTCACCACGTCGAGGCGGTAGGCTTTCAAGCCGCAGTTGAAATCGTGGAGCGGGATGTGGCTTATCCAGCGGGTGACCCCGTTGAAAAACTTGCTGGGGATGGTCTTCATGATGGGGTCGTACCGCTTCTTTTTCCAACCAGAAACTAGGTCAAAACCGTCATCAACAATCATGCTGCGGAGACCGGGGATTTCGTCGGGGCTGTCCTGCAAGTCGGCATCCATCGTTATAACGACATCGCCCTGTGCTGCCTCAAAACCCACGAAAAGCGCAGCAGACTTGCCGTAATTGCGCCGGAATTTGATGCCACGCATATTTGGATTTTTCTTCGCCAAATCTTCAATCACTTGCCAAGAACGGTCTTTTGAACCGTCGTCCACCATGATGATTTCGTAGGTAAAACGGTTGGCTTCCATCACACGGCGAATCCAAGCCTCCAATGCTGGCAGGCTTTCGTCTTCGTTGAAAAGTGGTACAACTATGCTTAAGTCCATTAGTTCGACAGTTGGCAGTTGGCAGTCAGAAGAGTCTAGGCAACAGTTCTTGATGCGGATAACGGGTTCAACTAGTGTAAAAAATGCCGTTAGGCACGAAATGTTGGTAGTAGAAATGTTGAACCGACGATTTGCGTGCCGTAGGTACGTTACTTTTCGTGGGCTTGTGGCGTACCTACGGCACGCTAATCTGACATTTCAACCCATTTCTACCGACATTTTGTGCCTAAAGGCACATTTCAACCCGTTATTCGCATTCTTGACTGCCAACTGCTCAATGACGGAAGGTCAACTGGTCTATTTTTTCATAAAACTGGCCACCATGTACGACAGGAAAAAGCCAGGGATGAGCATGTATGCGTATTGGAACAAAACCTTGCCATAGGTCATCGTAAAGTCCAGTCCCTCAATTTTCCGGCCAGCGTCGAGCATGGCTTTTTTTTGCAGATCCACCAGTCCGGGGTCAATGAAATTGAACAGGGCAAAAATGAAAATCGTAAAGAAAAGGTAGGCAATCACGTAGGTCAGGAATGCGTGTTTTAGTGCCTCCCGCTGCGCAATTTTACCGCCATTTTGCTCCCGTTCCCGCTTCACGACCAAGGTCATCCCAACCACTACCACTAAAATTGGACTCCAATAGACCAATGGGTTCAGTGCCAGTTCCCGGTTGATTTGATGAAAAATAAACAGGTACAGCACGATGGCTGTACCTGTAATTATACCGTATTTTACTGCGGTTTGTTTCATAGAAGTTGTTTTCGTTAAACGTTGGGGGCTGGGTCTTTTTTCATGATGGCGCCTGCAACCAAGGAGGTTATGAATCCAATGATTACAGTCCCAACCACAACCATAATTGCGACCATAAATGGGTTGGAGAAAATGCCCACCATTTTTTCGGTCATTTCTTCCTGACCAGGCTGTGCTTTTTCCATGGCAGCATCCTTGATTGCATCTGCCATATCAGGGAATATCATGGTCATAAAAACGATTGTCCAAACCGCAGTAATAGCGCCGATGATAAGCGCAGTGGCAGTGCCAACACCCATGCTTCTGCCCAAAGTAATGTACCCGCCGAGGTCATTGTCACGGTGAGCTTTTATGGCAAAAACCACCGTGGCCATGATGACGATGTAGTTCAAACAATTGATGACCTGTGATGCTGTGCTAGGATTGGCCGGGTCGCTCATACCAGCGAGGTACATCACCAACCCAAGTACAATTAGTGCAAGGGCAACAAGGCCACCATAGCGCATGGCAATAGGCCAAACGGAAACGGAAGAAGGGTCAACAGTTCGGTTTGCTTCGTTAAAGTCTGTCATTTTGTTCTGTATTGAAGGTGAAAGAATGGCGGAAAGATAGCCAAGCGATTTCAGATTAAGTCGCTTTTTCGATTAAATACAGCCACATCTTGATAAACAAAACCTGAAAACTTAGCCTTCAGCCAGCCAAAACCGCCCCTTGTTCACCACGCCCAACACCTTCCCCTTCAACCGCCAGCCCACGAATGGCGTGTTTTTCGATTTGGAAAAAATGTCTTTTTTTGAAAAAGACCATTCTATGCTTGGGTCAAAAATGGTCAGGTTAGCAGCAATACCAGGCCCTAATTTTGCCACAGGCAGGCCCAAAACACTTCGAGGCAAAATAGCAAGTCTTTCCACCAACTGACTGACGGTCAATGAATCGGACAGGTGCATCCAGCTTAGTCCAAAGGCGGTCTCCAACCCAATTGCGCCAAAATCAGCGAACGGGAACTCCAGGTTTTTAGTCTCCGGATCGAGCGGGGTGTGGTTGGAAGTGATGCAGTCAATCGTGCCGTCTGCTAGGCCCGCCCGCAGCGCCTCCATGTCCGCCAGTTCCCGGATGGGCGGCATTACCTTGAAATTAGGGTCAAACTCACTGAGCAGATGGTCATCGCAAACGAGGTTCATGGCGGCAACGGAGGCGGTCACTTGTAGCCCCCGGGCTTTGGCATCCCGCACCATTTCCACCGAGCCAGCCGTGGAGATGTTTAGGGCATGGAGATGGGAACCTGTGTATTCAGCAAGGTAAATGTCCCGGCGTAACATCAGCTCCTCTGCCAGTGCCGGGATACCTTTCATGCCGAGCGAGGTACTCATAACCCCTTCGTGGAGTTGGCCGCTGGGGGCCATCGTGCGGTCGTGTGGGTGATTGAGCACCGCTCCACCGAAAGGCTTCACGTACTGCAAAGCCCGAAGCATGAGGCCACTGTCCTGCACCGATTTTTTGCCGTCGGAAAAAGCCACTGCCCCTGCCGCCTGCATGTCGTACATTTCGGTGATGTCCTTGCCGCCACAGTCGTGCGACACGGCGCCGATGGGCAAAAAATCAACGAGACTGGCTTCAGAACGGCTGCGAACGTATTGTACCTCTGACTTGGAATGAATGGCCGGAGCGGTGTTCGGCAAACAAGCGATGGCGGTGTAGCCCCCTGCTTTTGCTGCTTTTTCCACGGAAGCAAAGTCCTCCCGATGTTCAAAACCGGGATCCCCCACGAGGGTGCCAATGTCGAGCCAGCCCGGCGAAACACATGCGCCATTCGCATCGAAAACCGTGGCTCCTGCTAGTGTCAGTCCTTTACCAACTTCCTGGATTTTGCCTTCAACAATGGATATATCCGCCACCGTTCCGTCGTGTTTGGAATCGGGAAGTACCAATGTGGCGTTTTTGATGAGTAGTTGCATGGACAAGATTTGGATGTAAAAATAGGGGCGCAAGCTCAAAACATTGAGAAATCTTAAGGTTGCTCCTCCGCCTGTTCTTCCTCAATGGTACTGTGCTGCAAAATTCGCTGGTAAAATTTTGCCGACTTTTCGCTCAATACACCAGCATCAAAATCCACGTTCTGTAAAATGTCGAGCAAGGTGTTGATACGGGCATCGGTTTCGAAGAACTTGTTGATTATCACAATATTGCGGTCTTCGACGATGCAATAACCGGAGTTAAAATTGCCCTTTTCATAGCGGATAACATAGCCAAGTTCCTGGAAGAGAACTTCGAGTTTTTGGAGGGAATGCTTGGTAAGACTTATCATAAAATTACAAAAATTTCAGGCCGCAAATATGAGAAAAAGCGGAGGAAGGAGGCTTGGTTTTAACCTTAGATTTTAAATGCGAAATTAAACAAAGGCCTTTTAGTCAATTATGCACATCAAATTTGGCAAAAATAAAAATACTCAATATTTATCATCAAATAATTTGACAATCGTTGATATAAAACGTATATTAGCCCCGTTCCAAATTCTCTCATCTCAAAAATAGCAGCAGCATGAAGACACATCGCAGGGAAATTCTGATTTATTACAATCCAGAATCCAGTAACGACCGCAAGACGATAGCCCATGCCCAAAGTCTTGCGCCCTACATCCGCACATTTGCTTTCGAGCAGGCACCATCAACAGGTACCAGTTGGCAGCAGATCATCAGCGCACTCAATTTGCGGCCCAAAGACTTGATGGACAAATCCCATCCCTACTACCAAGCTAACATTCGTGGACGAAAATTCAACGAAGAAGACTGGCTCAATGTAATCATGCATAACCCTTCCCTCCTGAGAGCCCCCATCGCTATGCGGGGCAACAAGGCCGTGCTGTGCAGCAGCGCCACCGATATCTATAAATTAACCACCGGCGAAGCTGTCACCTTTTTTTAAAAAACCGCCACCGGCCTTAGTTCCAATCGCCAGAGTTTCACTAATTTTGATGGCGAAATGAAAGACGGATATTTCCGTCTTTCGTTTTTTTAGCCCAAATTCGGCTTTAATTCACTGTTAATCAAACACTTATTCCAACCATGCCCAGCTTTGAAATTGAGGGGAAGCTCCTCCGCAAATACGACACCGAGAACAAATCACAATCCTTTCAGGCCCGTGAATTCGTGCTGGAAATCCCCGATGGCAATTATCCGCAGTACATCAAATTCCAACTGACCCAAGATCGCTGCGGCGCCATTGACGCCCACGGTGAGGGCGAGCAAATCAAAGTACATTTTGACCTGCGAGGCCGGGAATGGCAGGGAAAGTATTTTACCAACCTCAATGCCTGGCGCATCGAGAAGGCCGCCGCCGCCGAAGCTGCTCCACCGCCGCCGAATGCCGATTACGACTTCCCTACCGCCAGCGATGAGCCAGCGGTTTTGAACGAGGATTTACCGTTTTAACATTTACGATTTACGACTGACGATTTACGATTTCTCGTAACTCGCCAGTCGTAAATCCACTAATGCCCTAGCTTCGCTTCCACCTTCTTCCCAAACTCATCTTCGAGCCAAAACTCCAGTCCTACGCCACCTTTTTTCTGAAAAAACTCCACCCGTAGTGGGTGTTTTCCAGCTTTCAGTGCCACACTGGCAGGCTTGTCTTTCATGCCATGAATGCCGTCGTTGTCGATCAAAAGTTGCCCGTCGAGGAAGAGCCGAGAACCATCATCGGTAGGCATGTGAAGGGTGTAAACGCCAGTAATCGGTGCTTCCATCCAGCCCTCCAACAGTAACCCAAAGTCTTCCTTGGCTTCTACCTGCTTCAAGCCTATTTCATTGAAAACCAGCTCTTTAGCTGGGGCCAATTTTGAAAAATCGGGCAGTTTGTCCCAACTTCCTTCGTAAAATTTTACCGCCAATCCAGCTTTTTTGCCTGTTTTCCCTTTTGGCTTCATGGCCTTGGTCTTGGTGAAAACATACCGCTGCTCGTGGCTTTTCAGGCTATCAGGCCAGGCAGCTCGGGTGACGATGGAAGTCGTGTTTTTTATGGCAATTGGAGCGGTGAAACGCTGCCATTTCAATGGCGCCTTATCTGTTTCAATAGCATACTCAATGACGGCATTTGGCTTTACGGTCTCAAAGGAGACGTTGGTGTTTTTGATAAAAATATTGACGTTGGTGGTCGGCTTCGGCGGCATTTGTCCACGATGTGCAAGCCTTAGCATTTCCGGATCCATTTTCAGCACTTTGCGGTCATAGGTCATCAGGCCATTGCTTTCGGTTTCCACATCGCTGACTTGAGTATAAACAGCAGCGGCCAACCCCTCAGAATCCACCAACGGAAGCAGCTCCCGATACAATTCCTCGTACCGCACTAGCAGCGCCTCCGGCGTCTCGATTTGCTGGTAGCCCCAGCCTTTGTCAGCCCATTGGTGGCCAGGAATGTTGAGGCCAAGGCCGCCAAACTCGCCCAACACAGCAGCGCGGCCATCCACTACTTTCGGCGAAGAAGGGCCTGGGTAATCGTGGATGTCGAGGACATCGCCAACTCCGGCATCAGTCCAGCCGCTGGCGTTGTTGACAAGACGGGTCGGGTCCCATTCCCGCAATCTCTCCACATAAAAAGCTGTCTCGTGCTGTCCCCAACCCTCGTTGAACGGCACCCACATCACGATGCTTGGATGGTTGAAAAGGTTGTCCACCATCGCCTTCATTTCCCATTTGAACTGCGTTCGGTCTTCCTCGTTTCTGGGATTTGCGTTCGGCATGTCCTGCCAGACGAGGATGCCCAACTGGTCGCAGAGGTAGTACCAACGCGCTGGCTCCACCTTCACGTGTTTTCGTATCATGTTGAAACCCAATGATTTAAGTGTTTCAATATCGTATTTCATGGCCTCTTCGTTGGGTGCGGTGTAGAGGCCATCTGGCCAAAATCCCTGGTCGAGGGGGCCAAGTTGGAAGATAGGCTTGTTGTTGAGCATCAAGCGGGTAACGCCATTTTCGTCGGGGCCTACACTGGTTTTGCGCAGCCCAAAATAACCCCTCACCATGTCCACATCTTTGCCGTTGCTGCCTTCAATCGTGATTTCAAGGTCGTAGAGGAAGGGGTCTTCGAGGGTCCAGAGATGGCCATCTTTTACGAAAATCAAGAGCGGCGCACCTGCCTTGCCACTGGCAGTGGACACCGGGCGGCCATTTTGGAGGACACTGGCGGTCACTTTTTGCCCAGCCAAATAGCCCTCAGTTTCTACCCGAACCACTGCACGATTCTTGTCTGCATCTGGCTCCACCCGATAGGAGCGGATATAAGAGGTTGGCACTGGCTCCATCCAAACCGTTTGCCAAATGCCGCTTGTCGGCGTGTAGTAAATGCCGCCCGGCGTCAGGGTCTGCTTTCCCACGGCTTGCCCGCCAGCGTTGGTCGGGTCAATGGTGTGGACAGAGATGACGGCCTCTTCCCCAAGTTTTACGGCATCGGTGATGTCAAAGAAAAAAGGGTCGTAGCCCCCTTTGTGGTCTCCCACTTTTTTACCGTTCACAAAAACGGAAGCCTGCCAGTCCACCGCTCCGAAATGTAGCAGCACCCGCTTTCCGTTCCAGCGGCTCGGCATGAAGAATTTTCGGGTATAAATCATCACATGGGTTGGCTCTACCCGCCAGCCGCAGCCCGAAAGCGCCGACTCGACAGGGTATGGCACCAAAATTTGCCCCTGCTTTTCGGTTACCCCAGTTTTATCATCCAACAAACTCAGGTTCCAAAGCCCGTTCAAGTTGACCCAGTCAGGGCGGGTCATGGTGGGGCGTGGGTAATTGGGAAATGGGTTTTCTGGGTTCACCTTTTCCGTCCAGGGCGTGGTCAGACCACCTTGTACGGGTTGCCATTTTTGCTGCGCAATGGATGTAATTTGTTGAAAGACAAAGATTAAGGTGAAGAGAAAAGGTAGGTTGCGAAGTTTCATGCTGAGAAATTAATGATGAATAGTCGGGCGAAGGTATGTAGTTTTGCCGACCTGCTCAACGGCATTTGGCGCCGCAGGTTGCCAACGAACACCCCGCTCAGCATGAAAGAAAAAACCGTCGTTATTTTCTGTCGAACAGTAGTACTCGAATTTAAAGCCTATTTTTTTTGACTCAATTTGACCTGTTTGAATCGTTTCACAAAATACCTCACCGACGCCCGCTGGCTCATCCTGGCTTTCTTCCTCATGCGGCTTTACGGCATCACCAACCCGCCGCTGGAGGTCAACCACAATTGGCGTCAAGTCACCACAAACATGTACGCCCGGAACTTTCTGGAGGTGGACAACAACCCGCTGTACAGCCGGGTGGACATGGCTGGCGACCTCACAGGCATCACCGCCAAGGAGTTCCCGCTGTTCAATTACCTGATTTACCTCGCCGCCGATGCGTTCGGCTGGCAACACTGGTACGGGCGGCTCATTAGCCTCGTGGTGTCCAGTTTCGGCATTTGGTTTTTCTATTTGTTGGTAAAAAAATACCTCGACGCCCCCCAATCGTCAATCGTAAATCGTCCATCAAAAATCGCCTACCCTGCCACCGTTATTCTGCTCAGTTCCATTTGGTTTGGGCACAGCCGCATCATCATGCCGGACACGTTCAGTGTGTCGCTGGTGCTGATGGGGCTGTGGTTCGGACTGGAATGGCTGTACCGTGGCGGAGGTTGGCGGCTCGTGCTTTTTGGGTTGCTCGGAACTTTGGGGGCGTTGAGCAAACTGCCTTCGGGGTTTCTGTTGGCGGCGCTGGCCTTTCCGTTTTTTGACCAAACCGTTTTGCCGAAAAGAAAAATTGGATTGGCGGCAGTGGGCATCATACTGCTTGCCTGCTGTGGTTGGTGGTACTTCCAATGGTTACCGCAGGTGATACAAACCTATGGTTTCGAGCAATACCCGATGCGAATGGTGCGTGTGGGGATGCAGGAAATTCTGCATGGTTTGCCAAAGGTTTTCGAGCGGTTTTACCGCAGCGCACTGAAAAGTTACGTTGGCTTCGGGCTTTACCTGGTTGGTCTTGGGTGGGCAGTCTGGCGAAAAGAATGGCGGCTGTTAGGGCTGTTCGGGCTGCTGTCGGTGGTGTTTATTGGGTACATTTTCAAGTCGGGGGCCAGTTTTTACCACCACAATTACTACATTATTCCCTTCGTGCCAGTGATGGCCGTGATGGTGGGCTTTTCGCTTGCGCAAATACGGAAGCCGTGGTTGTGCAACCTGCTGCTGCTGGCCGTGGTGGTGGAGGGTGTCGCCAACCAACAGGATGCGTTCCGAGTGAAAAATAGCGAACTTCCCAAACTGCAACTCGAATCCATCGCCGATTCGCTCAGCCAACGCAACGACCTCGTGGCGTTTTACTCACCAGATACCAACCCGCAAGAAATGTACTTCGCCCACCGAAAGGGCTGGTTGGTCGATGCTACGGAAATTGGCGATTCCAGCCACCTCGCCGACATTGCGAAGCTAGGCTGCAAACTGTTTTTTGCCGACAAAAAACAACTGGATAAAGCGCAGTGGCCAATTCTGAAAATCGCTTTCGAAGATGAAAACTATGTTGTTTTCAAAATGGAATAAAAATTCGCCCCACCGTTTGGCTTTGGACAGCTTTTTTACCTTTGCTTATCGTCTTTCAAAAAAAACAGTTGATGAAATTCAAATCCAGCCTTTTACTGGCAATTTTCGCCGCCATTTTCAATTTGGAAACTACCGCACAAAACGTGCCCGTGCCTGCTCCCGCTCAAACGCAGCCCATCCTCATCACCAATGCCACGGCTCACCTCGGCAACGGACAGGTCATCGAGAATAGCTACATTGCTTTCGACCACGGCAAAATAACTTTTGTGGGAAACATGGCCGTCGGTCAGGGTTTCCCTGGTCATCAAATCATTGACGCAGGCGGCAAGCACCTCTATCCGGGCTTCATAGCCCCGGATTCTGAGTTGGGGTTGCAAGAAATAGAAGCAGTGCGAGCTACCACTGATTCACGGGAAATTGGGTCATTGAACCCTAACATTCGCTCCATCATCGCCTACAATACGGACTCGGAAGTGACACCGACCGTTCGGTCGATGGGAGTATTGATGGCTGAAATCACGCCTTCGGGCGGACGAATCCCCGGCCAATCGAGCATCGTTCAACTCGATGCGTGGAACTGGGAGGATGCTGCCTATTCCACTGATTTTGCCATGCACTTGTCCTGGCCAAGTGCTTCCCGTTTTAACTGGCGGGAGGGCCGCATTGAGAAGAATGAAAACTTTGCCAACGACCTGAGAGAGTTGGACGACTTCTTCCAGCAAGCCAAAGCCTATGGCGAAAACCAGACACCCACGGAACCAAACCTTCGCTTCGAGGCGATGCAGGGTCTTTTTGATGGTTCAAAAAAACTGTTCATTCACACCAATTCGGCGACGGGGATGCAAGAGTCCGTCCTGTTTGCGGAGCGACTGCAGCTAAAACCCACCATCGTGGGCGGCAAGGACGCTTGGATGGTGACGGGATTTTTGAAGGAGCATGATGTGCCCGTCATCTTTGCCACCACGCAGCAACTTCCCAGCCGGGAGGACGACGATATTGACCAGCCTTTTAAAACACCGGCCATGCTCCAAGCTGCTGGGCTTCGCTGGTGCTTCGCACATGACGGCTTTTGGAAACAGCGCAACTTGGCCTACCAAGCCGGACAAGCTGTTGGCTTTGGACTGGCTTACGAAGATGCCGTGCGGGCGCTCACGAGCAGCACTGCCGAGATTTTGGGCATTGGGAAAACAGTAGGAACGATTGAAGTGGGGAAAGATGCAACGCTGTTCATTAGCGAAGGCGATGCACTGGATATGCGAACCAGCAAGGTGGAAAGGGCTTTTATCCAAGGCCGGGATATTGATTTAGACAACAAACAGGAGATGTTGTACAGGCGTTTTCAGCAAAAATACAAATCAAGGTAAGCATTACCAATTGCTTTTTATTTGGGCAAAACGAGCGAAAAAGTTGCGCCCTCTCCTGGCTCCGATTTCACGGTGATGATTCCACCAAGCCGCTTGGCAATTTTTTGGCAAATAGCAAGTCCGATGCCAGTGCCTTCGTACTCGCTTTGGTGGTGAAGGCGCTTAAAGATTTCAAATATCTTGGCCTGGTTTGCCTTTGATATCCCGATTCCATTATCAGTTACATTCACTATGTGTGCCTCAGCAGTCTCTTCTGCCGCCACTCGGATATGCGGTATTGTGCCGGGTTTCACGAATTTTATCGCATTGCTCATCAAATTCTGGAAGAGCTGTACATAAAGCTGTTGGGTGCCTTTCAGTACAGGCAATTGGCCCCGTTCAATAATTGCGCTGGTTTCGACAATGCGAATCTTCAGATTGGCCATGCTCAAAGTAAATACCTCATTAAGAGACACATCCGTTAGCTCTTCTTGAACCTGACTGACAGTAGAGTACCGCAAAAGACCATCCAACAGGTTGTTCATTCTATTGACACCTTCGTTGACGTAGCGAAAATAATCAAGGTCTTCTCCGGTGACATGGGGTTTTGCCAATTTTTCAATCACCTGCGTGAATGACCCAATCATTCGCAGGGGTTCCTTTAGGTCGTGGCTGGCGATGTATGCGAACTGTCGGAGGTCATCGTTCACCCGCAACAATTCCTCGTTTTGGCGGGCAATCTGCTTGCTTTTTTCAATCAATTTGGACTGGTATTCGTTTTCCTTTACCAGTAGCTCAATTTCCTTTTGCTTTTCCCGAATAGCATGACGGATTTCCATGTCCAGGTGATGCCGACTGCGCTGCACCTTGGCGAATTCCTCCTGTATTTTGGTGTAACGCTCCTGGTACTCAAACGCTTTTTCAAATTCCCCCTTGCATTTATAAATCATCGCCAACAACTTATTGGCTTTGATTTCTGCGGTGTCATCCTTGATTTGTTGAGCCAATTCGATGGCTTGAATAGCCATGGTGTAGGCATCTGAGAGCCTTTTTTCCTCAAATGCAATTCGACCCAGGTTCAGCAGGTTGATTTGTTTGCCATTGACCAACCCCAGGTCATCGAACATTTGCTGTGCAATTGCAGCATCCGTTGCCGCCTCTTCGAAGCGGCTCAGTGCGATTTTCGTTCGGCTCAACTGCGCCAGCGAATAGGCCATTAAGTCATCGAATTCGTTTTCTTTGGACAGTTGGTTGGCTTTTTCAAAATAACCAATTGCCGTTTCTGGCTGCTCGGAGGTCAGGTAAATATTGCCGAGGTTGTTGTAAACTACAGCTTGAGTCTTGGCGTCGATAATATCGAAATGCTTTTTGATCACGTTTTCATAGCGCCGAATTGCTTCTTCGTAATTATAAAGATGGGCGTACAACGTGCCGATGTTGATTTGAATCTGCACAATCATGTCCCTGTAGCCAATTGCCTCGCATTTGTCGAGGGCCTCCAGGAAATACTGCATCCCAATTTTGTAATTGGACTTCACGCCACAAACGACGGCAATGTTTCTCAGTGCCACTACTTCCTTTTCCGCATCACCCAACTTCCGACTGAGTTGAAGCAGCTCTTGGCTCATCTCCAATGACTTTGAATAGTCTTGTTTCAGGATATATGCCTGTGAAAACAACTGGAACATCTCGGCTTTTACTTGCTCTAGCGCATCGTTCCTTAATTCGTGCAGCCAGCCCTGAATCTTAGTAGCCATTTCCAAACTACCGTTTAGGTCATTCAGGGCGAGGGCGAGATGGCCAAGACCAATATAGGATTTGACCAGCTGGGTATATTGTTTTTGTTGTTTCGTTAGGCGTTTCGCTTCTTCAAAATATTTTTTCGAAAGTTCATGATTTTTATTGTTGAGGTGAATTCTTGCTTCAACAATTAATAGTTCAGCAGTGGTTTCAGGTGATGGCTTTAGCTGATTACAAGATTTTGCCGCTTCGAGGTAATAATTTGCTTTAGTAAAGAAAGAAGGTTCGTTCTGGTATTTACCGTTGGTATTGTAAATACTTGCAAGCAACAGGTAGGCAAAGGAAAGGTCTGTGTCCTCTATGGACCCGTTTTGCCCAAATTCAAGCGCAATCTGGGCTGTATTCAAAGCTTTTTTTAGTTGTCTCCCTTGGTAAAACCGAAGGGAGTCGTCCAAGAGCAAATTCAATTGCTTGTGCATTGACTTAGTTTTTAGAGAAGAGCAAATTACTGGAGAAATTGAAACTTTGGCAAGGCGGGTAAGCAAATTCGCTTGGAGATGCTGCCAAATGTTTGTTTAACCGGTACCCACAAAACCAAATAACTTGCCAACTACGGTTTTCTAATTCACATAATTAAAAACAAATGGTACTTTCATAGCTACCATGCAAGCGGTTAAAAAAATGACTCAAGAGGGTAGTTGGTTATTCCTTCCTTCCCCTAACTTGCAGCCATGAACTGGGAAATCTACTTGATATTTTTCTTTATTGCAGCCCTGTACGCTTCCGTTGGATTTGGTGGCGGCTCCAGCTATATCGCCGTGCTTGCAATATTTGGCGTCAATTTCTTGCTCATGCGCTCTTCGGCGTTGCTCTGCAACATTGTTGTGGTCAGTTTCGGCACCTACATTTTTCATAAAAACGGTTTTCTGGACTTGCGAAAAGCACTCCCACTCACACTAGCCAGTGTCCCCGTGGCCTTCCTCGGTGGCTATTTACCAATCCAAGAACGAACATTTTTCATACTCTTGAGCAGCACCCTGTTGCTTGCCGCACTGCTCACTTGGTGGCGCCCCAAGTCCAGACCAAAACCCGAAAACCAAGCCGATAAAAACACGAGCAGCCAGCTTTTCAACCTCTCCGTTGGTAGTGGCATTGGGTTCTTGTCGGGCATGGTAGGCATTGGTGGCGGCATTTTTCTGGCCCCCGTGCTGTACCTGACCCGTTGGGCAGAGGCCAAAACCATCGCTGCCACAGCCAGTTTGTTCATCCTCGTCAATTCCATTTCGGGCATTTTGGGGCAAATGGCCAAACCAGACTTTCAAATTGACTGGAAATTTTCTATCCCACTGATGATTGCCGTATTTTTGGGCGGCCAATTGGGCTCCCGGTTAGGCGCCGTAAAACTGCCCGCCATCTGGGTTCGCCGAGCGACGGCACTGCTCATTTTCTACATCGGTATTCAGCTTTTGCTTAAAAACCTTTGAGTGCATGGTGTAAAATGCTGGTAAAAAAATTCGACGCTGATGAAAATCACTATTCTTTCCTTCGGAATTGCAAAAGACATCACCGGACAACGGTTCTTGGAGTGGGAACTGCCCCAAGCTGTTTCCGTTGGTGAACTGCGCAAATCGCTCGTACAGCGTTTTCCAAGATTAGCGGAATTGGCCACAGTGCGCCTCGCCGTGAACAACGAGTATGCTTCCGAGGAATTGGTCTTAGGGGAAAACGACGAGGTGGCGCTGATACCGCCCGTCAGTGGTGGGTAACACGGACTGCCAGTCCGTGACCAGGCTCCAACACCAAGCAACTGCTTTTTTAAAACAGAAAAGCACGGACTGGCAGTCCGTGTTACATTGAACCATGCTAGAAATCAAACTGACCGAGACACTGCTGGATGTAAATGCCTGCATCAACTTCGTTTCATCGGACGATGCAGGCGGCATTGATGTTTTTATCGGAACGGTCCGCAACGCCACCAAAGGCAAACCCGTGCTCCGCCTCGAATTTGAAGCCTACGAACCCATGGCCATCGCCGAGATGCAAAAAATTGCGGAGCAGGCAAAAGCAAAATTTGGGGCAAAAAAAATAGCACTGCACCACCGTTCCGGCATCCTCCAAATTGGCGAAGCTGCTGTCGTTATCGCCGTGAGTGCCCCACATCGAGCGGCTGCTTTTGACGCCTGCCGTTATTGCATTGACACTTTGAAGGAAACCGTCCCCATTTGGAAAAAAGAAATTTTTGAAGACGGTGAAGTTTGGGTGGCAGCACATCCATAAAAAATTATGAGTTGCGAGTTTTGAGTTTTGAGTTGGTGGAAGCCGAGTTCACAAGTCAACAAATTCAAGCTGTTCCTGAAAGAACTGGAAATACTTTCCCACATGCAGCCCGTCCATCAGCGCATGGTTGGCTTCCACGGAAACGGGCATTTTCTTTCCGCCGTTTTCTTCTAAAATTTTACCAAAAACAATTTTGGGCACACTGTCCTCCCGACCAAAACGGCGAGCGTGCTTTATCCCTGTGAACGACACCCAAGGCATGATGGAATAATGCAGTTTGTCATGTTCGTCGTCGCCGGGTTCGAGGTGTCGGGTGCGGAGTTGTTCTTCAATTTTTCCACGGCCATCTGCCACAAAACGGCGAAGGTCAGGCTGCATGTCAAGGTAGCAAAAGCTGAAAGTTTCGTCGTCGTGGAGGACGGTGAGGCTGGGGTGAACGATGTCGTAGGTGCGCACCTCACCGCCCACGAGGCGCATCCGAAATTCCTCAACGGCATTGGCGGCCAAGGTGGAGCAGTGCAAACTGGCAAGCGAAAACGACAACTTGTTTTTTTTGCAAAAATCAAAAAGCAGGGCCACATCCACGTTGGCAGTGATGTTGAAAAACGGGTCGTCGAACTTGCGGAAGAAATGGAAAACCTCGCGGCGTTTCCAGGTAGTGGTGTCTAGTGTTTTGTACATAATCACACTGTTACTTCCGCCCTTGTATGCGGTATTTTCACTTTTATCAAAACCAACAAACCTATCAAAAAGAACACCGCCAGTGCCATCACGCTGACCCGCATCCCGCCCGAAAGCTGACCGGTGAAGGCGAAGCTGAACGAACCGAGGGCAGTAGCCCCTTTTTCAAGCACATCGTAAAAACTAAAGTAAGAAGTGGTATCTTTCACGCCCTCCGGCAGCAGCTTGGAATAGGTGGCACGGGATTGCGACTGCACCCCGCCCATGACCAGCCCCACGGCAGCAGCCATGATGTAAAACTGCATTTTGCCGTCCACAAAATAGCCGCCCACGCAGACCACCGTCCACAAAATGAGCATGACCATCAAGCCGGATTTGTTGCCGATGTGGTCGGAGACTTTGGCGAAAAACCAAGCTCCCACGAGTGCGAGCACTTGGAGCAACAAGATGACGACGATAAGTTCATTGGATTCCATTTCCATTTCCACGCTGGCAAAAAGCGAGGCGAGCGCAAGCACCGTCTGCACCCCAGCACTGTAAAAAAAGAAAGAAATCAAGAAGCGTTTAAGGTCCGGCAACTGTTTGGCCTGCCGCCAAACTTTGTTGAATTCCTGATAGCCCTTTGACAAAATCTTGAGGTCGAAGGGTTTGTCGCCGTCCTTTGGAAGGCGGGCAAATGCATACTGCGCAAAGCCCAGCCACCACAATCCAACCGTGAGGAATGAGATGCGCACGGCGAGTGTCCCCGCTTCTGGGAGTCCAAACCAATGTGGGAAAGTGATAACTACGAGGTTGACAATCAATAAAATAACACTACCGACATAGCCGAGCATAAAGCCTTTTGCGCTCACCCGGTTGTAGTGTTCTTCGGTTACAATATCAGGAAGATAGGAATTGTAAAAAACGATGGAACCTGCAAAGCCAGCCGTTCCAATCAAAAAACCAAGTACACCAAGCATCAGCATTGGACCAGAACCAATGTTTTCCCCATCGAAAAAAAACAGTGACATACAAGCCAATGAGCCAACCGTGGTAAAAAACCGCATGAAAGCCATGCGACGACCACTGCTATCGGCAATGCCAGACAAGATGGGCGAAATGGCAGCGATGACCAAGTACGCCACAGCCACGGTCAGCGAAAACAACGTGGTGTTTAACATGGCAACGCCAAACGGGCTGACTTCGTGTGCCGTGATTCCCTCAAAATAGGCTGGGAAAATGGCAACTGCAATGGTGAGCGCAAAGGCAGAATTGGCCCAATCGAACATGGCCCAGCCGTTGATAATCTTGGGGTCGTTGAGTTGAAAGTCGGGTTTTGCTATGGTCATTCGATTCTATTTTGGCGAAAGATAACTCGATTTACGATTTACGATTTAGCAATTTACGATTGGGGAGCTGCTGAAACGTTTAGTTTTCGTTTTTTTCAAATACTTTGTGGCCGTAAAATCAGTCCTTGGTCAATAAGTTCATTCAATCACCTTTGCCAGATACGATAACCCCAATCGTAAATAACTAAATCGTAAATCGTAAATGCTCAATATCGCCCTTCTTTCAAGAGGTCCTGGCCTTTACTCAACCCAAAGTTTATTTCGAGCAGCACGTAAACGTGGGCATTATGTCCGGGTGGTTGACCACGGGCAGTGCAGCCTAATCATCGAACAAGGCCAACCACAGGTGATGTACGAGGGAAGTAAGCTCATCGGCATGGATGCACTCATCCCCCGAATCGGCGCATCGGTGACCGACTATGGGGCAGCGGTCATCCGGCAGTTCGAGCTAATGGGCGTTTATACCGCCACCCGCTCTGAGGCACTTAAAATGGCACGGGACAAACTCAAATGCCTGCAAATACTGAGCGCCAATGGCATAGCCGTCCCCCGAACTTTCATCGCTGGAATGACCGAGGCCATGCCCCGTTTAATGGACTTTTTGCAAGGGCCGCCATTTGTGGTGAAAACGCTGGAAAGCACCCATGGTGCCGGCGTTATGCTGGCAGAAAGTCGCAATTCCGCCGTGTCGATGATGGAAGCTTTTGAAAAACTTGGGAAACCCGTTATCATTCAGGAATTCATTGAAGAATCAGCAGGCAGCGACATCAGGGCCTTTGTTGTTGGAAATCAAGTGGTGGCCGCTATGTTGCGAAAAGCGCAAGTTGGAGAATTTCGTTCCAATATGCACTTGGGCGCCTCGGCCAGTATAGTAGAATTGACATCCATCGAAGAAAAAATCGTATTGGAATCTGCCCGCCTGATGAACCTCGATGTGGCTGGCGTGGACATCTTGCGCTCCAAGCGTGGCCCGCTGGTAATAGAAGTAAACGCCTCGCCTGGTTTGGAAGGTATTGAGACTACAACCAAGGTAGATATTGCGGGAGCGATAATTGAAAATTTGGAACGCGGCGTGGAGCGTTTTGTAAGCAAGCGGAAACAGCAATAAACCAAAATCTCAATCATGATTATCCAAAACAACACCATCGAACCCGGCCAGAACGCCGTCCTCCGCCTCAGCGTTGGCCGCCTGCCTTCCGATACGAAGATTTACCTCAACGTCCACGTCTTCCGAAGCACAGCGCCGGGGCCAGCGGTGCTCATCATGGCTGGGGTTCACGGCGATGAAATCAACAGCGTGGAAATCGTGCGGCGAACGCTGGCGCAGCGTTGGTTCGAGGGGCTGCAACGGGGCAGCGTCGTGGTCATTCCACTTTTGAACGTGTACGGCTTCAACAATTTCAGTCGGGAAGTACCGGACGGCAAGGACGTGAACCGCAGTTTCCCCGGCTCCGCCAATGGCTCGATGGCCGCACGGGTGGCGCATATTTTCACCAAACACATCCTGCCCGTCATCGACTTTGGCGTGGACTTCCACACGGGCGGCAACAACAACTACAACTACCCGCAAATCCGGTACTCCACGGGCCATGCCCGCAGCCGGGAGTTGGCTGATGCCTTCGCAGCACCCTTCTCTATTTCCTACAAACCCATCGCCAAGTCGCTGCGCAAAACGGCGCTCGATGCTGGCAAGCCCATACTGGTGTACGAGGGTGGCGAAAACCTCCGCTTCGACCCGCTGGCCATCGAGCACGGGCTGGCAGGTATCCGTCGGTTGCTGTACGCTGAAGACATGCTGCCAGAAGTCCCGCCCCCAACTACCCCCAGTATTCAACTCACCAAAATGAACTGGATGCGCACCGACCGTTCCGGCATTTTTCATGCCCTGAAAAAATCAGGTGATACGATAAAACCCGGCGAGCGACTGGCCGTGGTGAACGACCCCTACGGCATGGACGAGATTCCGGTGGTGGCAAAAAAGGCGGGGTACATCATTGGCCACAACAACAACCCGGTGGTGGGGATGGGGGATGCGCTGTTTCATATTGGGGTGTGAGGTTAGTGCTTAAAAATATCATTTAAGGCTTTGAGGAACTGGCGGTCCGTCAAAAGTAGTGCTGTGACAAAAAATGAGACAACCGATGCAAAGGCATAATTTTGTTGTTATCAAGCCCTATAATTATGTAGCTATTTTGCCCATGTTTTTTGGGAGCAGACACCTGCGGACCTTGGGCTGCCGACGCAGCTATGGGTACTTCTATTACCAGAACGCCAAAGCGGACTTTGGCGATACTTTTCACTCAAACCCGATATGAGCTGCCATTTTTTTGATGGCTATCGACACCATGGCAGTGGTTCATCTCCCCGAAAAGGAAAAGCAGCGGGTTGGGTGAGGCCAGCCGATTGGGCATTTGATAACGTTGAAACGGGGGGAGTTGGAGAAGAGGGTGGGGTGGTAGTGGGTTGGGTTACGCTGTGTTTATGGGATTTTTTAGATGACCGGTGGCACTCACGCACACCGCCGCCTGCGTTGGCTTTGAGCGTTGGGCTTGGCGGCGGTTGGCGGGAGTGCGTTGTTCATTCCCATTAAGTTAAGCCGCTCGGCTATACAATAAAAGCGACGAAAAGAGGATATTCGTGAAGATTCAACTAATCATGAACACCTCCCTTCGTGCTTATATCGATGCCATCCGGCAATTTCCTTTCATGGCGCAATG
>JAIPBL010000054.1 GCA_021739645.1 Saprospiraceae bacterium
TAGCGAACATGGCTGCACGATGCTCCATTGTCCGACCAAGCTTCTTGTTCTTGTTGCCGTGTCTCATGGCTTAAAGTTTTTAATGAATTGGTGATCTTCGCAACACCGGATGAATGGAAATTGGGGAATTAGAAATTGGAAATTATTAGAATTGATAACTTCCGACACTAACACTCAAAAAACAACATCAACGGTAACTGCAATTGTGACTACATCTTGTGAATTCCGCAATCGGAAATCCCAAATCCGCAATCGAATTATTCTTCATCAAGTTTGTACTTCGACAAGTCCATACCGAAGGTCAAACTTTTGTCTTGCAACAGTTCCTCGATTTCCACGAGCGATTTTTTACCAAAGTTCCTAAACTTCAGCAGCTCATGTGTGTCGTAGCGTACCAACTCGGCCAATGTGTTGATTTTGGCTGCCTTGAGGCAGTTATAGGCGCGAACAGAAAGGTCGAGATCTTCGAGGCTGGTCTTGAGCAACTTGCGCATGTGCAGCACGTGCTCGTCCACCACATCATCACGGCGGCTAGAATCGTCTGGAATGCTGATGTACTCATCCGTGATGAGCATTAGGTGATGAATCATGATACGGGAAGCTTCTTTGATGGCATCTTCCGGGTGGATGGTGCCGTCGGTTTTCACTTCCATTGTCAATTGCTCGTAGTCAGTACGCTGGCCTACACGGGTATTTTCGATTTTGTAAGCAACGTTTTTAATTGGCGTGTAAATAGCATCCAATGGAATTACACCGATTGGTGAATCCTTCGGAAGGTTTTCACCTGCTGGCACGTAGCCACGTCCTTTTGTGATGGTAAACTCCATCTCCAGGTTAACGAAAGGTTCCATCCGACAAATGAGCATATCAGGGTTCATCACCTTGAAAACATTAGTATGCTCTTCCAAATCACCGGCACGAAACTCCTCTTTGCCACTGATTGTCAGGTATATTTTTTCTGAACCAAGGTCTTCACCTTGAATCAATTGCTTTAGCCGAACCTGCTTGAGGTTCAGTATAATGTCCAAAACGTCCTCGACTACACCTTTGATGGTAGCGAATTCGTGGTCAACGCCTGCAATGCGCACAGCGGAAATAGCGAAGCCCTCCAAGGAGGAAAGCAGAATTCTTCTGAGTGAGTTGCCAATAGTTTGGCCAAAGCCAGGCTCCAGCGGCCTGAATTCAAAGATGCCCTCAAAATCATTTGCTTTTTGCATCATGATTTTGTCAGGCTTTTGGAAATTTAAGATGCTCATATAATGAAGAAATCTTTGATAGGATGAAGGATATAGGCCGTCTGTTCAAATTTTCAACACCTGCTGCTGAATATTTTCAGCCATTCGTGCGCAAAAAGAATGCGCTGAATAAAACAGGTTTGGCAGGCAACCCAAAAGGTGCCTGCCAAACCATTGAAGTATTACTTGGAGTAAAGCTCTACGATGAGTTGCTCGTTCAACTTCTCTGGAATTTGTTCCCGTTCTGGGTAAGACAAGAATGTACCCTTCATGCTGTCCGGGTTGAATTCAAGCCATCCAAATTTTTTCACATCAGTCTTCTTGCCAATTTGTTCACGAACTAAGTCAAGACTCTTAGATTGCCCACGTACTTCCACCACGTCGCCAGGGCGGAGGTGATAAGACGGGACGTTAGTCAAGACTCCGTTCACAACGATATGGCGGTGGGAAACCAATTGACGTGCCGCACGACGAGTAGGTGCAATGCCAAGTCGGAAAACAGTGTTGTCAAGTCGAGACTCCAACAACTGTAGGAGTACCGTACCAGTTACACCGTGCTTGTGGCTTGCCACTTCAAACATGTTGCGGAACTGACGCTCTAAAACGCCGTAGGTGTACTTTGCCTTCTGCTTCTCCATCAGCTGAACGCCGTAATCAGAGCGCTGCTTGCGCTTGCGCGTCTGGCCATGCATTCCAGGGGCATATTTTTTCTTTTCAAAAGCCTTGCTGAAGCCATAAATCGCCTCGCCAAATGCTCGGGCTTTCTTCTGTTTAGGTCCGTTATACCTTGCCATTATGAATGTTTTCTTTATTCAATTAAAACAGTCTCAAATTGCAAACGCAATTGGATTATACCCTTCTGCGTTTGGGTGGCCTGCATCCATTGTGAGGAACTGGTGTAAGGTCTAAAATGCGTGAAACCTTGACGCCAGATTGGTCTAGCGCCCTGATGGCGGCTTCCCTACCTGAGCCTGGGCCCTTAACATAAACCTCAACCGTACGCAAACCTGCATCAAATGCAACTTTTGCTGCATCACCAGCTGCCATTTGGGCGGCATAAGGGGTGTTCTTTTTAGAGCCCCTAAAGCCAG
Source organism: Saprospiraceae bacterium (assembly GCA_021739645.1). GTDB lineage: Bacteria > Bacteroidota > Bacteroidia > Chitinophagales > Saprospiraceae > UBA6168. Next base: position 2,327 of record JAIPBL010000054.1, read on the forward strand.
CCTTACCGGCTGATCCCCAGCTGATTACATCACCTTTCCTGTTGGTTAACGAGACGATGATGTTGTTAAACGTTGCTTGGATATAAGCAAAGCCTTCTGGCTCAACTTTTACTTTCCTTTTTGCTTTGACCTTGGATCTAACCTTTGCCATCTTTATAAATTTATAACCTAGCTATGCTGCACTTTGTATTGTCACGCAGTATAGAACACAGCTGAGGCAATTACTTCTTAGCCAGTTTCTTGTTTGCAACCGTCTTACGCTTGCCTTTACGGGTACGAGCATTGGTCTTAGTGCGCTGTCCACGAAGCGGAAGCCCCTTTCTGTGACGAAGGCCACGGTAGCAAGCCACATCCATCAAACGCTTGATGCTCATCTGAACTTCGGAACGGAGTTCACCCTCTACCCTATAATCCTTTTGGATAAGCTGGGTAATAGTCCGAACATCGTCATCCGACCAATCGGTGACCTTTATGTTTTCGTCAATTCCTGCATTCTCTAAGATTTCCTTTGCCCTGGAGGAACCGATACCAAAGATGTAGGTGAGTCCAATTACACCCCGTTTGTTCCTCGGCAAGTCAACACCTGCAATACGTGCCATATTCTAATGATTTACGAATTTCAGTAAATAACATTCACTCAAAGCTGGGTGGATTACCCTTGGCGCTGTTTGAACTTTGGGGTTTTCTTGTTAATAACATAGATTTTACCCTTCCTCCTCACAATCTTGCAATCCACTGAACGCTTTTTGACAGAAGCCCTGACTTTCATAACGCTTTGATTTTCAATGTATTAAAAATACGCTGCCGTTTTACTTGTAGCGATAGATTATTCTTCCTCTAGTAAGGTCATACGGAGACATCTCCACTGCAACCCGGTCACCTGGCAGTATTCGGATGTAGTTCATCCGCATTTTGCCCGAAATGGTAGCCGTAATAATATGGTTGTTTTCAAGACGTACCCTGAACATGGCATTTGACAGTGCCTCATCAATAGTCCCGTCTTGTTTAATTAAGTCTTGTTTTGCCATGCTTTCAAAATTCGGAGCGCAAAGATACGAATATCAATCGAAGTTTCACTGTGGTTTGAAAAAAAATCCACTTGTCCAACTTCATCATTTAATCTGCCTGATTTAGGCCGTCACCATACCAATATTTTCCTTTGCTTCAACTGTTTTTAATTCAGGGTTCATGGCAATTGCAGCTTCTATAGGGTCGTGGTTGGAAAGAATATCGGCTTTTTGTTTTCGCACGGCAATTGTATGCTCGTAGTGTGCAGATGGCTTTCTGTCAGACGACATGATTGTCCATCCGTCTTTACCCTGCATCACTTCCTTTTTACCCATATTTATCATGGGTTCAATGGCGATTACCAAACCTTCTTTCATTAAAACGCCGCTACCACGTTTTCCGTAGTTGGGTACCTCTGGGTCTTCGTGAAGTGATTTGCCTACTCCGTGGCCAACCAACTCTCGAACAACCGAGTATTCAAATGCACGCTCGGTGTAACTCTGTATGGCGTAACCGATGTCGCCAATCCGCTTTCCATGAACTGCTTGCTCAATCCCCTTGTATAAAGAGGTTTTGGTTATGCGCAGTAACTCCATGGTAGCTTCATCAACATTGCCCAATGCGAATGTGTATGCTGCATCTCCATAGTAGCCATTCAAGAACGTTCCACAATCCACAGACACGATATCGCCGTCTTTGAATTCCTCTTCTTCAGAAGGGATACCGTGTACTACTGCTTCATTTACGGAGATACACAGTGTCGATGGGAACGCAACATCAGCACCTGAACTGACATATCCTTTGAACGCCGGGGTTGCACCGTTATCACGTATAAGCTCTTCTGCCTCACGGTCTAGTTTGCTTCCTTTCATGCCTGCCTTGAGATTGGCGCCCACATGGGTCAACACTTTGCAAACCAATAAACAAGCTTCACGAATCAGCTCAATTTCTTCATCTGTTTTATAGAATATCAAATTCGATTTCGGCTGATTGAGCAAGCTTCTCATTGTCATCTCAATGGCTTTATAAAAAACGTGCTACTGGGCAGATGGGCTTAACCAAAAGTTTTAACCGCAATTTGCCTAATAGCACGATTGAAGTATTCAATTTATCTTTTCCAAACGGTTGGTGATAATGTTCGTTATCAACCCTACCACCTTTGTTACATGTTTGATCCAATACCCTGCAACCTTGTCCTGCCTTGGATTTTGCCAGATTTCACCAAACCATCATAGCGGCGCATAAGCAGGTGGCTTTCTACTTGCTGGAGCGTGTCGAGGACCACCGCAACACCAATGAGGATAGAAGTTCCGCCGAAAAACGATGCAAATGCCATATTGTCGGTAAAAATTCCAGCAAAGGCTGGCAGGATAGCTATCAATCCGAGGAAAATAGAACCTGGAAGCGTAATTCTTGTAGTAATGGCATCAATAAAATCAGCCGTCGGTTTTCCTGGTTTAATACCTGGAATAAAGGCATTCTGACGTTTCAGGTACTCCGCATATTGGGTAGGGTTTACTATCAATGCTGTATAGATGTAGGTGAACCCAACAACTAGTAGGAATACGAAAACCGAAGAAGCCACCGAGTATGGGTTAGTCAATTGCCCAAGCAAACCAGTAGCAGGCCCAGTTTGACCACCTCCACTAGCGAATTGAGCTACAGTGGCAGGTACGAACATCAAGGCTTGTGCAAAGATGATAGGCATTACACCTGCTGCATTCACTTTAATTGGAATATAATCTCTCGCACCTGCAGCAGGCATTGTTGTGTTGCCCCTTTGAACCATGTGCTTCGCAAATTGAATCGGAACTTTGCGAACGCCTTGAATAATGAGCACAATTGCCATAACAACTGCGAATAAAAGACCAAATTCGAATATCAGTTTGAACCAAGCATTTTGGCCAATCTGTGTACCAATTTCACTAGCAAATGCTTGTGGAATGCCTGAAATGATACCAATCATGATTAATATAGAAGCACCATTGCCTAAGCCCTTGTCTGTGATTTTTTCACCAATCCACATGGCGAACATCGTTCCGGCAGAAAGGATAATTGTACTTGAAATCCAGAACAACCCCGGAGGCATTGAAGCATCAACAGCATTCATGGAGTTGATATAGGTAAGATAGCCACCGCCTTGAACCAAAGTGATAGCGACAGTCAACATTCGAGTAATCTGGTTAAGCTTCTTGCGCCCGCTTTCACCTTCTTTTTGCTGCAGGCGCTGGAAATATGGCATTGCAAAGCCCAAAAGCTGTACAATGATAGAGGCAGTGATGTATGGCATGATGCCCAATGCCATCAACGAAGCATTTTCAAATGCTCCTCCAGTAAACATGTTGATAACACCAAGGATGTCCTGGGAACCAGTTTGGCCAGCCCTAGAGAGTGCCTCAGGGTTTACACCTGGAAGAACAACGAAAGAGCAAAGACGAAAAACAAAAAGCATCAGCAAAGTCAAGCCAATACGATCTCTTAGTTCCTTGATTTTCCAGATGTTCTGGATAGTCGTAATAAGTTTTTTCATCGGAATTTCTTATACCACCCAACTTGTGTGTTGGATTTGATGTTTGACACTCGAAACTTCACACTGAAAGGCCTCCTCCCGCTTTCCGTGCGGCAAGCTTCATCCTTCAAACCAGATTAACGCTTCCGCCTTTTTCCTCAATAGCTTGTTTAGCAGTAGCAGATACGGCGTGTGCCGTTACTTTAACGGAGCTGCTCAGTTCACCTCTTCCCAAAATCTTAACCTTTTCATTCTTACCGATGATGCCATTGGCTTGCAATGCCTCCAGCGTAATATCAGTCATTTTGTATTTCTCAACAATTTCCTGAATGCGATCCAAGTTCATTGCAGTGAATTCAATCCGGTTGGGGTTCTTAAATCCACGCTTTGGCACACGACGCTGTAAAGGCGTCTGACCACCCTCGAAGCCCCTCTTTTCATTGTGGCCAGTACGTGCTTTTGCACCGTTATGGCCTTTTCCGGCTGTTCCACCTTTGCCAGATCCCTGACCCCTACCAATGCGCTTTTCTTTGTGAGTAGCGCCTTTCGCCGGTTTTAGATTATGAAGTTCCATTTTATCAAGTCAATTGAAAATGAACGATAGTTGTTTATTGATTAAGCGTTCTCCACTACTATCAAGTGCTGAACTTTAGCAATCATACCCATTATCTGGGGAGTTGCTTCGTGCACAACTGTCTGGTGCATCTTGCGAATACCCAGTGCCTGAATCGTCAACTTTTGGCGCTTCGGACGGTCAATTATGCTTTTAACTTGCGTTATTTTAACCTTACCCATTTTAATTAGATTTCCGGTTGTAGGTTGCTATTTCAAATTTGAAAAAACAAGCTGGATTGTTTTAACCGTTAAATACTTTATCCAAACTCAGGCTGCGCTGCTTAGAAATATCAATTGAACTGCGCAGTTTCGAAAGTGCATCTATCGTTGCTTTGACAACGTTGTGTGGGTTAGAAGAACCCATGGACTTTGCCAGTACGTTATGCACCCCAGCGATTTCAAGGACTGCCCGCATAGAGCCTCCGGCAATTACGCCAGTACCATCGGCTGCTGGGCGTATCAATACTCGGCCTGCACCGTACTTACCTTTCTGCTCATGAGGTATAGTTCCTTTGTAAACAGGAACTTTAATCATGTTCTTTTTGGCATCAGCGGCTGCTTTAGTTATTGCCTCAGATACGTCCCGAGCTTTGCCAAGCCCTTGACCTATCGAGCCGTTGCCATCACCAACTACCACTATCGCTGCAAAGCTGAATGTCCGGCCACCTTTGGTTACTTTCGCAACCCGGTTCAAGCTCACGAGCTTTTCCTTGATTTCACTTTCCTTTTCTACGGTTCTTCCTTTCTGAACGTTGCTATTTGCCATTGAAAAATTATTTTGACTCTTGCTTAAAGAGATTTTTCACAATGATTAGAATTTCAAGCCGCTTTCACGAGCGCCTTCTGCCAATGCTTTGATTCTTCCATGGTACAAATAACCACTGCGGTCAAATACGACATTTTCAATCTTAGCATCAAGGGCTTTTTTCGCAATCAACTTGCCTACCTCGTTGGCTTGTTCCACCTTAGTCGCCTTACCAATGTTCTTGTCCATTGTAGAAGCGGCCAAAAGGGTGGTACCAGCACGATCATCTATCAATTGGCAATATATAGCGAGGTTGCTGCGAAAGACGCTCAAACGTGGGCGCTCTGATGTGCCAACGACGGCTTTGCGAATGCGCAGGTGAATTTTCCGCCTGCGTTGTTCTTTCTTGAATTTCATTTCTTGATATTGTTTTCGTCTTAGTGAAAGGCGCACGAAGTCCAAACCCAAGACATTTTATCTAACTCGAATACTTTGAGAAGAAATCGTACCCATATACGAGTAACCGATCCATTATTTTTTGGCTGCTGCTTTGCCAGCTTTGCGCCGAAGTATCTCACCAAGAAACCTGATACCTTTTCCTTTGTAAGGCTCTGGTTTGCGGAAGGAACGTATCTTGGCGGCTATTTGGCCGATAAGTTCCTTGTCGGCACTTTCCAATCGTATCATTGGGTTTTTTCCCTTTTCTTGTGAAGTAATTACTTCCACTTCATCAGGAATGGCAAACATAACTGGGTGTGAATAACCCAGTGACAACTCCAACAATTGGCCTGTATTCGCAGCACGATAACCTACACCTACCACCTCAAGGTCTTTTGCATATCCGTTCGATACACCCTCAACCATATTGTTGATGAGTGAACGGTAAAGTCCGTGCAATGAACGATGACGCTTCTGGTCGGTGGGGCGATTAACTGAAAGCACACCATCTTCCAATGACACCTTGATATCTGGATCAACCTGTTGTACAAGTTGTCCTTTGGGACCTTTAACGGATACCACGTTTTTGTCGCTGATTTTTACTTCAACGCCTTTTGGTAAGGTTATCGGCATTTTTCCTATCCGGGACATTATCTTCTAATTTAATTAGTAAAAAATCAATAAACGAAGCAAAGGACTTCACCACCAACATTCTCGTGTCTGGCCTGCTTATCGGTCATGATACCTTTTGAGGTTGACACGATAGCAATACCCAAACCATTAATTACTTTTGGTATATCAGTTGCCTTGCGGTACTGACGCAATCCTGGGCGGCTAAACCTTTCAAGCTTGCGGATGATCGGTTTTTTCGAAACGATATCATACTTAAGTGCAATCTTGATGGAGCCATTGATGCCAGACTCATCATCAAATTTGTACTTCAAGATATAGCCGTTGTTGTAAAGGATTTCAGTAAGTGCCTTCTTCTCGTTGGAAGAAGGTATCTCCACCACTTTATGGCCTGCCTGCTGTGCATTGCGAATGCGGGTCAGGAAATCTGCTATTGGATCCGTTACTATCATTTTATTTTGTTTGCTATTCGAAGCTTTTGATTCAATTTCAACCTAAGTTTTGGATTGAAATCAAGCCTAAATTTACCAGCTTGCTTTGGTTATTCCTGGGATTTTACCATCCAAGGCCATTTCACGAAACTTTACACGGCAAAGTCCAAACTTGCGCATGTAACCTTTTGGGCGGCCTGTCAATTTGCAACGATTGTGCAAGCGAACAGGAAGTGCGTTGCGAGGCAGCTTGTCAAGTGCATCGTAGTCGCCTGCTTCTTTAAGTTTCTTGCGAATATCGGCATATTTAGCGACCATTTTGGCTCGTTTAACTTCTCGTGCGATTAATGATTTCCTTGCCATTTTTTTATTGTTTGCTTAATAAGCAATTTGAAAATTCGAATTTATTACTGTTGTGGTACGTTTTTGCTTTTGAACGGAAGACCAAGTTGCTTCAAGAGCGTATAGGCTTCATTGTCCGTTTTTGCAGTAGTCACAAAAGTGATATCCATACCAGTGATCTTGGTCACTTTGTCCAAGTCAATCTCTGGAAAGATGATATGCTCCGTAACGCCCATTGAATAGTTGCCACGGCCATCAAAGCTCTTGTCATTGATGCCCCTGAAGTCACGAACACGAGGAAGAGATACAGAAATCAAGCGATCCATGAACTCCCACATGCGCTCTCCGCGCAGGGTTGTCCGAACACCAATTGGCATTCCTTCACGAAGCTTAAAGTTAGATACCGACTTCTTGGCTTTGACTGGCACCGCTTTCTGACCAGCAATTTGGGTCATTTCCTCAATTGCCACGTCCACCAGTTTCTTGTCCTGGGTAGCTTGACCCACACCTTGGTTCAGACAAATTTTCACCAATTTCGGAACTTCCATATGGTTCCCGTACTGGAATTGTTCTTTCAATGCAGGTACTACAACCTTATCGTATTTTGTCTTTAACCTTGAAACGTATTTCATTGCTTGAAAAATTAGTCAGAATATTAATTAAACAATTCGCCAGACTTCTTGGCATAGCGAACCAATTTGCCATCCACCAGCTTCCTGCCTATCCGAGTTGCTTCCCCAGATTTAGGGTCAACCAACATCAGGTTAGATAGGTGGATTGGAGCTGCAATATCAACGATACCGCCCGGTGTGTCCTGAGTTGGTTTGCGGTGCTTTTTCTTCATGTTGACATTGTCAACTATCGCACGGTTCTTGTCAGGAAATACTTCAAGAACTTCGCCTGTTTCGCCCTTGTAGTTGCCGGCAATGACTTTCACCTTATCACCTTTCTTAACGTGGAGTTTAGGTGCAAACCTCTTTTGTTTTTCTTTTTTTGCCATGATAATCAGCGACTTATCTGATGCAACCTGTTTAAGGTTGTCTCAATTTCAAAAATTATATTTAGAGTACTTCAGGGGCTAGCGAAACGATTCGCATATAGTCCTTTTCGCGCAGCTCACGAGCTACTGGCCCAAAGATACGAGAGCCTCTCGGCTCATCTTGGTTGTTCAACAATACGCAAGCATTGTCGTCAAAACGGATATATGAACCATCCTTGCGGCGAACCTCTTTTTTGGTACGCACGACAACTGCTTTAGATACTGTACCTTTCTTCACACCACCAGGTGACGTGTCCTTTACAGCAACTACTATCTTATCGCCTACCGAAGCATAGCGACGGTGCGAACCGCCAAGTACCCGAATGCAAAGCACTTCCTTTGCACCACTGTTATCCGCTACTTTGAGCCTCGATTCCTGCTGAATCATATCTGCCTATTTTTAGTTAGTTGTTGTTTTATGCCCGCCAAAATCAAATTGGCGACGGCGCTAAAGCCAACGACTGGTTATTTCGCTCTTTCAAGTATTTCAATCAAACGCCAGCGCTTGTTCTTGCTAAGTGGCCGAGTCTCTGAGATGCGAACGATGTCTCCGATGTTGCAATCATTGCTTTCATCGTGAGCCATGAACTTCTTCGACATCTTCACGGACTTGCCATAAAGCGGGTGTTGGATGCGGCGTTCAACCTTTACGCTGATGCTCTTTGTCATTTTGTTGCTGACAACAACCCCAACCCTTGATTTTCTTATTTTTCTGGTTTCCATTATTATATGGTTTGTAGTTGAAAGTTGGCAGTTATTACTGAACACCATCAACTATCATCTACTACTTTCTTCTCCTTCTCTCCCTGATTTTTGAACGCTTTCCGAGTTCATCAGGTGTCATTTGAGCAAGCTCCCGCTTGCGAACTTCCGTTTGGATTCTGGCGATGTCTCTGCGCATTTCCCTGAGTTCAAGCGGATTGTCCAACCCTTTTACAGAGTGGTCAAACCTTGCCTTTTCGTAGGCTGCTTCAGAGCCTTCCAATTCTTCAATCAAATCGGCATCGACGAGTTCCTGAAGTTCCAGATATTTCTTGGTTGCCATTTTCTTAGATAATATTTATTGATGAAATGATAATTAAGTTGTGTATCAATTCATCAGAATTTCACCATGTCAGGTCGGATGGTCAATTTGGTCAAAACAGGTAGCTTCTGGGCAGCCAACCGGAGTGCTTCTTGAGCAATCTCCAAGCTTACACCATCCACCTCGAACATAATGCGGCCTGGTGCTACCATAGCCACGTAGTGATCCAAAGAGCCTTTACCTTTTCCCATCCTAACCTCTTGCGGCTTGCGGGTAATCGGCTTGTCAGGGAAGATTCGAATCCAAACCTGACCCTCCCTTTTCATGTAGCGGGTCATGGCGATACGAGCTGATTCTATCTGACGGCTTGTTAGCCTTCCACCAGTAATAGCTTTCAGACCATAGATACCGAAAGAAACGACGCTCCCCCTTACATCCTTGCTCCTTCGAACTGGTTTCTGCTGTTTGCGATATTTCGTGCGTTTAGGCTGTAACATCTTTCTTCGTTTTGATAATCCGGCTTTTGGCTATCGTGCCGGGTTAAAATGTCTCGATTTATTGTGTTTTGCTACCCTTCGGAAAAATCGGCTGCAAAAGTACATCGAATTATTTGAATCTGTGCTTACATTTTAATCAAAAAATCATCTCCTGCGGCCACCACCGCCACCTTCTCCTCTTCTTCCGCCACCGCCCTCACCACGACGACCTCCACCATCTCGGCGTCCATCTCGGCGTCCGTCTCGGCGGTCACCACCTTCTCCACCTACTCGTTCTTTCTTTTGCATTCCAGCATTTGGTGAAAGGTCACGCTTGCCGTAAACCTCGCCTTTGCAAATCCAAACCTTGATGCCAATTTTTCCATATACTGTTTGAGCTTCGCTCAGGAAATAGTCAATATCGGTGCGGAATGTGTGAAGTGGCGTACGTCCATCTTTATACTCTTCAGTACGTGCCATCTCCGAACCAGCCAAACGGCCTGAGATACGGACTTTGATGCCTTCGGCACCTGCACGGATAGTTGACTGTATGGCCATCTTGATGGCACGACGGTAGTTGATACGTGCTTCGATTTGCTTCGCAATGGATTCACCCACGATAGAGGCATCCAACTCGGGCTTGCGGATTTCAACAATGTTGATTTGGACTTCTTTGCCCGTCAACTTGCGAAGTTCTTCCCGAATCTTATCTACTTCCTGGCCACCTTTTCCGATTACAATACCTGGGCGTGAGGTGTGAATAGTAACCGTAATGCGCTTGAGTGCACGCTCGATAATCACTCGTGCGATACCGCCTTTAGCTATACGAGCTTTGAGGTAGATGCGGATTTTCTCATCTTCTACTACTTTCTCAGCGTAGTCCTTGTCGGCGTACCAGTTGGAGTCCCAACCTCTGATGATGCCTAAGCGATTTCCAATCGGATTAGTCTTTTGACCCATTATACTAAGATATTAATGATTCTGAGTTTCAATTTAACCTTCTGCCTCTTCTACTGGGGCGAGGTCACGCTCCAATGGAACTTTGTTTTCCACTATCAGTGTAACGTGGTTGCGGCGCTTGTGAATCCTTGCGGCACGGCCATGTGTGGCCGGGCGGAAACGCTTCAGCATTGCAGCTTCGTCCACGAAAACCGTTTTGACGATAAGGTTGTAATCGTCTGCACTTTCGGCACCGTCCAGTTTGTATTCCCAGTTGGCAATTGCTGAAAGCAACAATTTTTCCAGCCAAGTGCCTGCTTCGTTTTTCGTGTACCGAAGGATGCTCAATGCATCACCTACTTTTTTACCCCGAATATTGTTGACTACCAACCGCATTTTGCGGGGAGACATTGGGCAATTCTTTATTTTGGCTACTGCTTCCATTTTCTATTAATTGTACTGTTATCAGTCTCAAAAATTAATGGCGATAGTCTCAACCATTCCGTTCATTAACCCTTACGGTGACCAGCGTGGCCACGGAAGTTGCGGGTTGGTGAGAATTCACCCAGCTTGTGCCCTACCATAGGTTCGGTAACAAACACTGGAATGAAGTTCTTGCCATTGTGTACAGCAATTGTCTCACCTACCATGTCAGGGATTATCATCGAAGCACGAGACCAAGTTTTGATGACTTGCTTGCGAGTTGCGCCCTTTGCCGCATCTACTTTTTTCATCAGTTTGTGATGAACGTAAGGTCCTTTTTTAATAGAACGAGGCATTTCTCTATATTTTTAAAGTATTGGTACTTACGAAGTTTGACTTTCCTTTCGCACCCTACTCTATTTAGTTAGTTGTTTTTCTTCTTGAAATAATCAATTGGCTAGAGTGCTTATTCTTGTTACGAGTTTTAGCACCCTTAGCGAATTTACCTGTGCGTGAGCGTGGGTGTCCACCTGATGCACGGCCCTCGCCGCCACCCATTGGGTGATCGACTGGGTTCATCGCTACACCACGTACTCTTGGACGCCTGCCTGCCCAACGTTTTGCTCCTGCTTTTCCCAAGGTAATGAGACCGTGGTCAGGGTTTGAGCAAGTACCCATTGTAGCCCTGCAAGTAATGAGAATCCTGCGGGTTTCACCAGAAGGCAATTTGACTACAGCATAGCGGTCTTCACGACCCATCATCGTTGCGGAAGTTCCAGCAGACCTTACCAGTGCTGCGCCCCTTCCTGGGGTCAGCTCAACTGCGTGAATCTGTGTACCAAGTGGAATATCTTTCAAGAAAAGACAGTTTCCTGTGTTCGGTGCAGCTTTTGAACCAGACATGATTTGGTCGCCAACTTTCATTCCGTGCGGAGCGAGGATGTAACGCTTCTCCCCATCAGCATACGAAATCAAAGCGATGTACGCCGAACGGTTTGGATCGTACTCGATGGTTTTTACCGTTCCGGGAACGCCATCTTTGTCGCGCTTGAAGTCGATGATACGGTAGCGGCGCTTGTGTCCACCACCTATCTGGCGCATGGTCATCTTGCCGGTCCGGTTGCGACCGCCCTTCTTGCTCATAGGAGCCATGAGGCTGCGCTCGGGCGTATCTGTCGTGATGTCCGCTTTTGAAACGCCGACTTTAAATCGAGTACCTGGCGTGATCGGATTGTATTTTTTCAGTGCCATTTTCTAAATCTGTTGGTAAATTACTTGTGTCGCCGTGCTTTTCTCCAAAGCCAACCACCCTAAGTGCATCACTTTTTATATATCACCGAAGAAATTGATTGTTTCGCCTTCTGCCAAAGTAACCACAGCTTTCTTGAAGCTGGCCACCCTACCACGGATTGCTCCACGGCGTGAGTTGCGGTTTTTGGTTTTGGACGGCATAATCAAAGTGTTCACGGAATCAACTTCTACGTTGTAGAGGTCGGCTACCGCTTTCTTGATTTCAATTTTATTGGCATCCTTGTTCACCACGAAGGAATATTGTCCCTGCTTTTCAGAAAGGATGTCCGCTTTTTCTGTGATGATGGGCTTAATTAAAATTCGCTTTGCCATTTCTTTTAGATTCTATGTTGATTGATACCAACTGAATTGCTCCAGCGCTATCAAATCAAAGGCTTTCGACAATTTTTCCAATTGAACCTTCCGACAAAATCAGGGTATTGCTGTGAAGGATTTCGTAGGTGTTCAAGTCTTGTGCTCTTGAAACGGCTGCTTTTTGGATGTTGCGGCTCGACAAGTACACGTTCTTTTCATAGTCGTTCGTCACCAACAAGGATTTTTTGCCATCCAAGTTTAATGATTTTAGCACGGAGAGGTAAGCCGAGGTCTTCGGTGCATCGAAGGAGAAATCTTCGAGTACAATGATTTGACCGTTGCTTGCCTTCGAAGAAAGTGCTGACAAACGTGCCAAGCGCTTTACTTTCTTGTTAAGCTTTTGGCTGTAATCACGTGGCCTTGGTCCAAAAACCCGACCACCACCTCTCAACAGTGGGCTATTAATGTCACCCTTTCGAGCACCACCAGTGCCTTTTTGCTTGTGCAATTTGCGAGTAGAACCAGACATTTCGCTACGCTCTTTTGACTTGTGCGTACCTTGACGCTGGTTGGCCAAATAGGCCTTTACGGCGAGCCATACGGCATGTTCATTCGGCTGTGCGCCGAAAACCGAATCTGGCAGTTCTACTGTTTTGCCAGTTTTTTCGCCTTTGATATTGAAAACTTCGAGTTTCATAACTATGAAGTCATTAATTACTTTTAGAAAATAACCTTCGCAGGCCGATTATTGTTGTTTCTTTTCAAGGACAACGAATGAACCGTTGTGGCCTGGAATTGCACCTTTTACAAGGATGAGGTTTTTCTCAGCGAACACCTTCACAACCTTCAGGTTTTTGACCTTCACGTTGTCAGTACCCATGTGACCTGCCATCCTCATGCCCTTGAAAACCCTCGAAGGGAACGACGATGCACCGATAGAGCCTGGTGCACGGAGCCTGTTGTGCTGACCGTGTGTAGCGTCGCCAACACCACTGAACCCGTGACGACGAACAACGCCCTGAAAGCCTTTGCCCTTCGTTACGCCAGAAGCGTTTACTGAATCGCCCTCGTTAAAAAGCTCCTCCACACGTACCACATCACCAAGCGACTTGGATACAGCGTCGAAGTCACGGAACTCAACCACCTTTTGCTTTGGAGCTGTCTTCGCTTTGTCGAAGTGACCCATTAAAGGTTTCGTCGTGTTTTTGACCTTGGCCTCACCAAAGCCCAACTGCAGAGCCGTGTAACCGTCGCTGTCATCGGACTTTACTTGCGTGACCACACATGGTCCTGCTTCTATGACTGTACAGGCGATGTTTTTACCAGCTGCATCGAAAATGCTGGTCATGCCTATTTTCTTTCCGATTATGCCATTCATCGGGCAGAAGTTTTTATGATTTGCTTACTGATGTATTGAGTTAATCCATTGAGAACCAACTCACTACGCTCAGAAAACAAGTTATTGACAAATATTTTCAGCAAAGCATACCTAGCGCCGCAAAGCAGTAGGAATAAAATTAGCTGAAGATGTTAACTTGGCAACACGAGGTTGCCTTCGCTTATTGATTGGCGGAATTACGTCAACTTTACCTGAATATCCACTCCACTCGGAAGTTCCAGTTTGGATAACGCATCGACTGTCTTCTGGGTAGGAGTATAAATCTCTATCAGTCGTTTGTGAGTGCGTAGCTGAAACTGTTCGCGAGATTTCTTGTTGACGTGCGGCGAGCGCAGGACGGTAAAAATCTCTTTCTTCGTGGGCAGCGGAATCGGACCAGTTACAACAGCGCCGCTTGAGCGAACCGTTTTCACTATCTTCTCCGTTGATTTGTCCACCAAATTGTGGTCGTAGGAACGGAGTTTGATTCTAATTTTTTGATTCATGCCTTGTTAAAAATTGAAAAACACTTTAGGAAAAATTTGCCCGCTCTAAGGGCTTTTTCCTAAGAGCGGGCAAAGATAAGAACATTTATGCTTTTACCAAGCCTTTTGCTTTTTCTATTACATCTTGTGCAATATTTTTTGGTGCATCTTGGTAATGCGAGAATTCCATCGTTGAACTTGCACGTCCAGAGGTGATGGTACGCAACTGTGTTACGTAGCCAAACATCTCTGAAAGCGGCACTTCAGCTTGTATGGCGATGGCTCCACCTGTGCGTGGCTCTTGGCCTTTCGGCAGGCCACGACGACGGTTCAAGTCACCAATTACTGGCCCTGTGTACTCGTCAGGTGTTACAACCTCCAACTTCATGATAGGCTCCTGAATAACTGGTTGGCACTTAGGTGCTGCCTCTCTGAAGCCTTCTTTTGCACAAAGTTCAAATGCGATTGGTTTCGAGTCCACAGCGTGCATGGAGCCGTCACTAACCCTCACCTTCATGCTTTCAATATTGTAACCAGCCAAGATGCCATTGTCCATCATGGCATTGAATCCATCACGGATTGGCTTCTGGTAGTTCTTGTCGATGGCTCCACCAACGATGCCCCATTCAAATTGCAGCCTCGTCTTGCCACTCTTGAAATCTTCTGATTCCAAAAATTCCTCATCTGCAGGCCCAAGTTCAAATTCCATGTCAGCAAAGAGACCAGAACCACCAGATTGCTTTTTCAAGCGCTCCCTGTGCTTCACACTCTTTGTCAGGCACTCTTTGTAGTTAACCTGTGGCTGTCCTTGGTTACATTCAACCTTGAACTCCCTGCGGAGACGGTCAACGATGATTTCCAAGTGGAGTTCACCCATTCCACTGATAATAGTTTGGTTGGTGTCCTGGTCAAACTTTACCTTGAAGGTCGGGTCTTCCTCTGCAAGTTTATTCAGAGCAAGGCCAAGTTTGTCCATGTCCTTTTGGGACTTAGGCTCAACTGCCACACCAATAACTGGGTCTGGAAATTTCATGCTTTCCAGAACTATGGGGTGCTTCTCATCACAAAGCGTGTCGCCTGTGCGAAGATCCTTGAACCCAACAGCCGCTGCAATATCACCAGCTTCAACCTTGTCAATCGGGTTTTGCTTGTTTGCGTGCATTTGGTACAACCTTGAGATACGCTCTTTTTTATCAGAACGGGTATTGAGTACCGAATCACCAGCGTTCAAAGCACCAGAGTACACACGAATAAAGCAAAGACGACCTACGTAAGGGTCTGTTGCGATTTTGAATGCCAGTGCTGAGAAAGGCTCAGAAGATACTGGCTTGCGGCTCTCTTCCTGCTCCGTATTTGGGTTAATACCAATAATGGCATCAACGTCAGCAGGGGAAGGCAGGTAAGTACAAACAGCGTCAAGCATCGCCTGAACACCTTTGTTCTTAAAGGCTGAACCACAGAGTATCGGCGTGATGCTCATATCAATGATAGCCTTACGGAGTGCCGCACGGATTTCATCAATCGTGATGGAGTTCGGATCTTCAAAATATTTCTCCATCAAATTGTCATCATACTCAGCAGCAGCTTCCAACATTTTCAAGCGGTATTCTGCGACTGTCTCTACCAAGTCTGCTGGTATCGGAATGATTTCGTAGGTCATTCCTTGGTCTTCTTCGTTCCAAACCCGAGCCTCATTGGAGATAAGGTCAACCACACCTTTGAAAGTCTCTTCAGCTCCAATTGGCACCTGAAGTGGCACGGCACGTGCGCCGAGCTTAGTCTTCACGTCATTAACGACGTTGAAGAAATCGGCACCACTGCGGTCCATTTTGTTCACAAAGCCAATACGTGGCACTTTGTAGCGGTCCATTTGACGCCAAACCGTCTCAGACTGTGGCTCAACACCTGATACTGCGCAAAAAAGTGCAACAGCACCATCAAGTACACGCAATGAACGCTCCACCTCAACGGTAAAGTCCACGTGACCGGGTGTGTCAATAATATTAACGGTGTAAGTATTTCCACCCCACTTCCATTCCGTCTTGGTAGCAGCTGAGGTGATAGTGATACCACGCTCTTGCTCCTGCTCCATCCAATCCATGGTAGCTGCACCGTCGTGAACCTCACCAATTTTGTGGGTCATGCCGGTGTAATATAATACTCGCTCGGTAGTAGTTGTTTTACCGGCATCAATATGCGCTGCAATCCCGATGTTTCGGGTAAATTTGAGATCTCTCATGACTTAATCCCTGTTAGGGGTTTACAAAAATGAAGGCGTAAACTATTTGCAAAAATTCCCACCAAACATCGATAACCGATTGTTTCGGTGGTTCAGCTTTTCACAGGATAATATATACGCCCAAGCTATTCAATGGGTTGCAAATATTAAGTGCGGAAGTGAGCAAATGCACGGTTGGCTTCAGCCATGCGGTGCATGTCTTCCTTACGTTTAACGGCAGCGCCCTCGCCCTTGCTTGCTGCTATTATCTCTGCTGCAAGTTTTTCGGCGAAACCTTTACCGCTGCGCTCACGAGCAAAACGTATTAACCACTTCATGCCGATGGAAACCTTGCGCTTAGCACGGATTTCCTGTGGAATCTGGAAAGTAGCACCACCAACACGGCGTGCCTTTACCTCCACTTGTGGCATGGCATTATTTAGTGCTTTTTTGAAAATCTGGTGTTCGTCCTGCTTTAAGCGATCGGCCACCAAGTCCATCGCATTATAAAATAGCATGAATGCCGTGGACTTCTTGCCCGACATCATCATGTTGTTTACGAATTGCGTAACCACTGTATCGCTGTACCGAGGATCCGGCAACAATAATCTTGGTTTCGGTTTATGCTTCCTCATTTTGAGTAAACTATTATAATTTAGGAAATCTTTTTTCTTCTAAATCCAACAATGACCCCTTGTAAAGTCGATAGGTTCTTCATGTAAAAGCTACCTACCACCGCAAACTGTCAATCGTCGAACTGCAAGCGCTACTTCTTGCCTTTGGTCGGTGCTGCCGCTTGGCCCGGTTTCGGCCGCTTGGTGCCATATTGGCTCCGGCTCTTCTTCCGATTGTTTACACCGGCGGTGTCAAGTGCACCACGAACAATGGTGTAACGTACACCTGGAAGGTCCTTCACCCTACCGCCACGGACGAGCACGATGGAGTGCTCCTGAAGGTTGTGACCTTCACCTGGGATATAGGCAATGATTTCAATCTGATTCGTCAGACGTACCTTGGCAACTTTACGAAGCGCTGAGTTCGGCTTCTTCGGTGTGGTCGTGTAAACCCTTGTGCAAACACCACGACGCTGAGGGCATGAGCCCAATGCACGTGACTTGCTGGCGACCACAACTTTCTTTCTTCCTTTACGGATTAATTGATTGATGGTTGGCATAAATGCTTTGTATTTACTATGCTTTTCATTGCTTCAAAAGGTAAAAAAACGCATTGTTCCAGACGAATTTGACCAATTTACTCCCACCAAAAAGGAGGGTTCTCGAAAAGCGAGCGCAAATGTAGGACTTTTAACCCATTCTTTTTCAACTTTTTCCAAAAATAATTTTGTTTGAAACTGTTGGGGAATCAGCCGCAAATACTCAATGGTTGCATCGGCTTTGCAGATTGGAATTTTTACAAACCACCCCCTAATACTCGCCTGTTTTGATTTGGTTTCAAAAAGACACTACGCAATTTTAAAATTTGTCCTTGCTATCCACTAAGTTCGCTGTACTTTGGCACATAAAAAACAACAATTTCAACCAAATCTTATGATGAACAAGCCACTATTCCTGCTCGTTTTCGTCGCACTTTTCTCCTGCCAAAACAGCAAACAAGAAGCCGACACCATCCTGCTAAACGGCAATGTTTACACCGTTGACGAGGCGAATCCAACCGCACAGGCCATTGCCATCAAGGATGGCCTCATCCTCAGAATTGGCGCCAACGAGGACATGGCAGAACTCAATGGAGAAAAAACCGAAGTGATAGACCTGGGCGGCCAGTTTGCCATGCCAGGCTTCATTGAAGGGCACGGTCATTTCAGTGGCATGGGCTACAGCCTCATTGACCTTAATTTTTTGAAGTCAAAGAATTGGGAAGAAATCGTGGCAGCTGTTGGCGAAGCCGCCAAAAAAGCCAAACCCGGCGAGTGGATAGTTGGCCGGGGCTGGCACCAGGAAAAATGGAACGAGGCCCTGGAACAGCATGTGCAGGGCTACCCCTATCACGACCACTTGAGCGAGGTCTCGCCCAACAACCCCGTGGTGCTGCGCCATGCAAGCGGCCACGCACTCATCGCCAATAAGGTCGCCATGGATGCCGCAGGTATTTCAAAGGAATCACCTGACCCGGCAGGCGGCCACATCGTTCGTGACCCATCGGGCGAGGCCATCGGTGTTTTCGAGGAGCGGGCGATGGCCTCCATTGCGAAAGTGCACCAGGAGTACCTCGCTACCCTTCCGCCGGAGGCGCAACTGGAACGCTGGCAGAACGGCATCGAGCTTGCCCAAGCGGAATGCCTAAAACACGGCGTTACCAGTTTTCAGGATGCAGGCTCCCATTTTGACGAAATCGAACGCTACAAAAAAATGGCCGAGGAAGGCAAGTTACGCCTTCGCCTATGGGCCATGGTTCGCCACTCCTCGGAAGAATTGACGGGCCACCTTGATGGGTTCCCTATCCTTGATGCTGGCAACAGGTTCTTTACCTGCCGGGCCATTAAAACTGAAATAGACGGAGCGCTCGGCAGCTACGGCGCCTGGCTGCTCGCACCGTACAACGACAAGCCCGGTTTTGAAGGGCAAAATACCACGACCATCGAAGAGGTGAAGGCCATTGCGAAACTGGCCTTTGATAAAAAAATGCAGCTCTGTGTGCACACCATCGGCGACCGGGCCAACCGGGAACTGTTGAACGTGATGGAGGAAATCACAAAGTCAGGCGGCAAGTCCCTTAACGACCTTCGCTGGCGCAGCGAACATGCGCAACATATTGACCCAGCGGATATTCCTCGCTTCGCAAAACTCGGCGTCATTGCCGCCATGCAGGGTATTCATTGCACCAGCGATGCACCGTTTGTGGTAAAAAGATTGGGGGAAGAACGGGCAAGGACGGGGGCCTACCCGTGGCAGAGCCTGCTCAAAGCCGGAGCCGTCGTCGGCAATGGAACGGACGTGCCCGTTGAAGATGTCTCGCCCATCGAGTGCTTTTACGCCAGCGTGACCCGCAAGCGGCACCAAGCCTCGGACAAGGGGCTTGAACTTTTCCCGGAGCAAAAAATGACAAGGGAACAGGCCATCCGCAGTTACACCTTGTCCAATGCCTACGCCGCTTTTGAGGATGAATGGAAGGGAACGCTGACGCCCGGCAAAGTGGCGGACATCGTGGTTTTTAGCAATGACTTGGTTAATTGCTCGGACGAGGAGATTTTGAAGACGAAGGTGGTGATGACAATGGTAAATGGGAAGATGATGTATAATATGGAGAAAAATTAGAAAACCATGCTATTCAAAATCCCCATCATTATTGGAGGGAATTGACGCCTCCATCGTCTTGCTCGAATCCGCTACCATCCGCTCGATGGCCGTAATCTCCGCCTCGGTCAAGTAGCGCCATTTCCCGACGGGGATGTTGTCCAATCTCACGTTCATGATGCGGGTGCGTTTCAGCTTGGTCACCTCGTAGCCGAAGTACTCACACATGCGCCGAATCTGGCGGTTCAGTCCCTGGGTTAGGATGATTCGAAAGCCGAACTTGTCCGTTTTTTCGACATAACATTTCTTAGTCACCGTGTCCAAAATCGGTACGCCGCTGGCCATTTTTCGGATAAAATCATCGGTGATGGGCTTGTCCACTTTTACCCAATATTCCTTCTCGTGGTTGTTGCCAGCCCGTAGTATTTTGTTGACAATGTCGCCGTCGTTGGTGAGGAAAATGAGGCCCTCCGAGGGTTTGTCCAAGCGACCAATGGGGAAAATCCGCTTTGGGTGATTGATGAAGCTGATGATATTGCCTTTGATATGTGTTTCCGTCGTGCAGGTGATGCCAACGGGCTTGTGGAAGGCGAGGTAGATGGGTGCTTCCTTACCGTCCAAGGGCTTGCCGTTGATGAGCACGGTGTCGTTCTCCCCTACCCGATTTCCCAAAATGGCCACCTCACCGTTAATGGTCACCCGCCCATCTTTGATGAGTTTGTCGGCTTCCCGCCGGGAACAGAAGCCCGTGTCGCTGATGAACTTGTTGAGGCTGGTGGTGTCTGTGTGGATTTGCGACATGACGGGATTTACGATTTACGATTTGGGATTTACGAAAGGTGGTTAGTCTAACAGCTTGAATTCCATCGCATTGGGTTCGTTTTGGGCGATGTAAATGCCGACTTTGTAATAGTCCGGCTCCAGCCAAGTTCCATTGGGCGCCGAGGAGGTGCCGCAAATGCCCTGACAGGCCGCACCCGTGAAATATTTCTTCCCGCCAATCGTACCAACGGCCTCCACCAGTGCAAAGCCGAACTGCTGGCCAAATGCCTCGTAAGGGAAATAGTCGCTTTTTTCACCCTTTTTCAAATCGCCAATCTCTGCTCGGCTGACGGAAAGCCCAGTAATGTCCGAACCAGTCTTATTTTCGAACTTGACCATGACGGTATCAGGCGTTGGGAGGTCTTCGCTTTTTTTGCACGCAAATAAACTGAGCAAGGAAGCGAGGAGTATGAATTGAAATAATCGCATGTTAGTTTTTTATGGAAAACGCCTCTAAATCCAATACGGACGTTTCCACCGCTAATTTTAACCGAAAAAATACCATGTTGTCGGGACACTGACTAACCAAAAAATCCTGCCAAGGCTTTCAAATCCACGTTTCCACCGGAGAGGATGATGCCCACCCGCTTGCCTTTGAGTGCTATTTTTTCCTTTAAAACGGCTGCCAAAGCCACTGCTCCGCTCGGCTCCACCACAATTTTCATCCGCTCCATCAGCAGGCGGAGGGCGTCAAATATTTCGGTTTCTTCCACCAAAACAATTCGCTCCACGTGGTCACGGATGATGGGCCAGGTCTTGTCGCCGAGTGATGTGCGAAGCCCATCGGCGATAGTCTGCGGGTTGGTTTGAGGGATGATGTGCCCCGCCTGTTTGGACTGCCAAGCATCGTCGGCTCCGGCAGGTTCGCCCGCCCATACTTTTGTTTTGGGTGAAAAATGGCTCACTGCCAACGCCGTTCCAGCCAGTAACCCTCCCCCACCCACGGGTGAAATGACCATATCCAGGTTTTCCACTTCTTGCAGTAGTTCCAGCGCTGCCGTGCCTTGCCCCATTATTACATTGTCATCGTTAAATGGGTGGATGAACGTAGCCCCGGTTCGCTCGACCACCTGCGCCAAAGTCGCTTCACGGGCAGCCAGTGTCGGTTCGCACTCAATGATTTCACCGCCATAGCCACGAACTGCTGCCTTTTTTACCTCCGGCGAATTGGAAGGCATGACAATAAAAGCCGGGATACCCAACATTTGTGCGGTAAGTGCTATTGCTTGCGCAAAATTGCCAGAAGAATGGGTCGCTACGCCCCGCTGTTGGGCCTCGTCGGACAGTTGCAGGATGGCATTGGCAGCACCCCGCATTTTGAAGGCGCCCATTTTTTGAAAGTTTTCGCACTTGAAAAAAAGCGAAGCCCCCGCCATTTGGTCAAGAGTCTGGCAAGTCAGCACCGGGGTGCGGTGGATGTAGGGTTGGATGCGGTGGTGAGTGTTCTGCATGCTGAGGATTTGAGAATGCGAGGATTTGAGGATTTGAGAGTCCCCAAGTCGAATCCTCAAATCCTCAAATCCTCATTTTGTGAGTTCTAAAATCTTGTCCAAATTCGGCGCAAGGATGATTTCCGTGCGGCGGTTTTTAGCCTTGTTTTCAGCGTTATCATTGGGCACTACGGGGTGGTGCATTCCACGGCCAGAGGCCACCATGCGGTGAGGCAACACGCCATAAAGTGCCAGAATTTTCACGACGCTGGTAGCCCGGCTGACGCTGAGGTCCCAGTTGTAATCCACGCCACCTGCATTATCCGTGTGGCCTTCGACGATGATTTCGATGTTGGGGTTGTCGTTGAGTGCTTTGGCAAGTTTGGCGAGAGCATCCACCCCTTTTGGGTCCACCTTGTCGGAACCAGCTTTGAAAAGCAGGTTCTGGCTCATGGACACATATATTCTTCCGTTGCGCTCCTCGGCGCTGAGGTCCGAGGCATTGAACCCACGGAGCGCACTGTTGAGGCTGGTGCGGAGGTTGTCCATTTGGGCCTGTTTTTCAGCTACCAATCGCTCCAGTTCGGCCACCCGCTGCTCACGGGTCATCAGGTCCACCTTCATGTTTTCGAGGTTGGTGTTCTGATCACCAATGGCGCCTTCCAATCCATCGAGCTGGTTTTGCTTGCGGCGCAGTTCGTCAAGGCTTTTTGACACGGCTTCTTCGTAGGCCATTTTGTCCAGCGAGTATTCCGATAAAAGCGCAGAGTTCTCCTTGGCGGCCTTCTCATACCGGACGGAAAGTTCCTCGTTGTAATTTTTCATGATGCCAATTTCCGTCTGCTTTTGTTCAAGGTTGAATTTGGCCTTCATCAACTGGCTCTCTGACATGCGGAGCTGGTTTTTTAGCTCCTCGTTTTCTTTACTCGACACCCGAAGGTTCTCGTATTCGGCCTTGAAATGGTCACGGGCCGTCTGCATGTCTTTATATTTTTGGGTAGAAACGCAGCTGGTCGTAAGCATTGTGGCGATAGCCACACCAAGGAATAACTTATTGATTTTCATAGGAAAAAAATTTTATGATACTGGGCAAAGATAGTTTGATTGTTGAAATTGCTGTATTGTTGAATTGTTTCCGGCACTGCGACAACAATAATAACAATCCAACAATAAAACAATTTTTCCATCAAAGAAACAACAGCACCACCGTAGCCAAAGTCATACCGATGATGAACTTTCGGTACACCCTTTCGCTCAGGCGTTTGGTGATGACGATGCCCAACAATGCCCCAACCGCAATAAACGGAAACATTACCAAGTCAAGTTTAAAGCTCTCCCAACTGATCGTTTCCCAGGAAAAAATGTGGAAAGGCACTTTGAAACAATTGATGGCGAGGTAAAACCAGGCACCTGTGCCGATGAAAATATTTTTTGGCAAACGCATGGACAACAAGTAGAGCGCCGTGACCGCACCCGCCAAGTTCCCCACCATAGTAGTATAGCCAGCCGCAAGTCCCATCAGCGCAGAGAAAGCCCAGTGGCTGGGAATGAGGTGCTCCGTCCGGGTCTCCTGCCAAACCATGATGACCACACTGAGCACGATGATGATGCCCATTATCTGCTTGAATGCCCCGTCGTCAATGTGTTGGCTTGTGACCGTACCGATGACGATGCCCACGAACGCCCACGGCAGCAATTTCATCAGCACCGACCAGTCGGCATGGCGACGGTAATAGGCCACAGCAAACACGTCCGCCATGACGAGCATGGGCAGCACGATGCCCGCAGATGCCTTCCCTCCGAAAATATGGGCCATGACGGGTATGAACAAGGTGCCCACCCCCCCAAGCCCTGTTTTGGACAGGCCGAGGGCCAATGCGGTGAGCGCAACCAACGCCCATTCAAAGCCAGTGAGGTGAAATTGTTGTAGGAAGTCCATTTTGTGGGCAAAGAAAGGGCTGTTTGCTCAAATACCAAGCGAATGTCAATTTTGATAAACGCTGTCGCATTTTTAGCGTCAACCAATTGTGACAAACATCATGTTGGGTCTCGGGAAATCACCCTTTATTTGCGCCCACAATGAAAAAAAACATACAAATCGGGCTAACCATGCTTTGTTTAGCCGTAGTCGCCTCCAGTTTGACCGCCCAATCCAGCGAAGCCGCACCCCAGCAGCCACCCCGTTGGTTAACAAAAAAGAGCAATTACTTGCCAGAGGTTAAGGCGTTCACCCAACTTTGGGGCATTTACTCCATGGGGATGGAGGTTTACGATGCGAGCAGTGGAAAATATGAAGCCGCTGATGACCGCTTCAACCTTTCGCTCAGGCGGGCACGGGTCGTTATTGCTGGCGAACCTTATGCCGGGCTCAAGTACAGTGTCGCACTTGGGTACGACCAAACGGGGCGAGACATCCTCAGCAGCGGCGTCGGTGGCACCAACAAGGCCGACCCCTCCCTCAGCGTGGTGGATGCCTTTTTACAGTGGAAAATCGGCAAGGGGGAAGCATTCAATTTGGTGGGGGGATGGTTCAGGCCACAGGTGCAGCGGGAGAGCATCACTGGGGCTTGGGCGACAAACTCCTTCGAGAAGTCCATGTCGCAGAATTACTTGCGCAGCCACCTCGTAGGCACCGGGTATGGCAGGGCGGCAGGACTGAATCTTGGCGGCATTTTCACCAAAGAAAAAGTCTCGCTGAACTATAACCTTGGCATGTTCAACCCTGTAACGGCCTCGTTAGCAGGTGGTTCAGTTGGTAAAAAAGCTGCTCCGCTTTTTGCTGGCCGTGCCTCACTCTCGCTGGGTGACCCCGAATTTAACAAGTATGGCATCGGCTATAACATCAATTTTTTCAACAAAAGAAAAGGTGTCTCATTGGACTTCAATGCTGCGAGACAGGGCGAAACTGAAAAATTCCAATCCTCGACAGCATACGGCCCTGGCCTGTTGCTGAACTGGGGTGCGCTTAATTTGGATGGAGAATGGATGTGGCTCAAACGGGAAGGAACTGACAGCCTGGGAAGTTTCAATGCCTCATCCGCCACCGGGCATATCCGGCTTGGAATGAACTTTTCGGCAGGAAAATATGTGCTAGAGCCAACTTTTATGTTGATGAAATTCAAGGGGGGAATGTCAGCCACCGAACAGGCTGACGCTGCATTGCTCAAGCTGTCGGCAGGCGAGGAAACAACTTATGACTTGGGTGTAAACTGGTACCTGGACGGCAGAAACCTCAAATTGGCATTGCACTACACTTGGCGCAATGGAGACCCCGGCGTAGCGGGCGATGGCTCGCAAGTAAACGCCTATTTCAGCCAAGGCGGCGTGGGCGCTATCCATCGAGGCAACTGGCTGGGGCTAGGGTTGAGCGCCATGTTTTGAAAGCATAAAACCTGAACTCCCGTAAAAAAAGGCAGGGGGTTGTGTAAAAAGTCCCATCGGGACTACATCTTTGTAGCATTGCCAAAGAATGTTCCGAACCGTTCCGTAGGAACGGCATCCTGGCAGAACAAATGCCGTTCCTACGGAACGGTAGACGAAATTACATTCGTCAGTTCTACAAAGATTCACCCCCTACGGGGCTTTTTACACAACCCCTGCTTCATTGCTAATATCAAAACTTTCTAATGAGCTATTTCCGGGTATTCTAGGAATCAGCGGTTGGTAAATTTTCGAAGATTGTACCTAGTAGATAGTCAAGTCAAATCTGACAAGTTGGATATTCTTCAAAGTGCAATGCCTTGATTTTTATATGGCGAAGCTAGGAAGTTTGACGTCTCCAAGCTGGCAAACAGAAAAGCACCGAAGTTCCCGATAGTTATCGGGATCGGTGGTACGGCCAGCAGGTACCGGTGCCGACCGTACTGCCGAAGTCCACTTCGGCAGCGCAGGCATTGCCAAGTTGGGCAGCAACTTGTCGTAACTGAACTTCCATCAACTTGTCATAAATCACTTGACTACCTACCTTAGGCCAACATTTCCATTTCAGCAGCGACAACCGGTTGGTTGAACAGTTCTGACAAAATCGCCACCTCGCCCGTTTCCACGCTGTACATGGCGCCGACGACGCCTATTTTTCCTTCTTCGTAAAGCCCCCGCAATATGGAACTGCGCTCAAGCACCGCCTCCATTTGCAGCCGAACGTTTTCGCTGGCGACTTCCTCCACGAAGGCCGCTTCGTCCAGCTTGGCTTGCCGCATCGAAATATTATTGACCGATGGCTGTATTTTATCCAACAGCCCCGTTAAATGTCCCATTTCCACATGGGCACAAGCGCCTTTTACTGCCCCGCATTTGCTATGACCAAGTACCACGACCAGTTTCGAGCCGGCCACATTGCAGGCAAATTCCATACTCCCAAGAATGTCGTCGTTGAGCACGTTGCCAGCAATCCTGACGCTGAAGATGTCGCCCAAGCCCTGGTCAAAAATCAGCTCCGCCGAGGTACGGCTGTCGATGCAGCTCAAAACAACGGCGAAGGGGAATTGCCCATCCGAAGTCTCGTTCACCTGTTGGAGCAGGTTGCGGTTGTAGCTGAGGTTGCCAACGAATCGCTGGTTGCCCGCTTTAAGAAATTCAAGCGCCTCTGTGGGCGTCAAACTTTGCTGAGATGTTTGGTTGTGCGTACGCATGGTCTGATTTTTTTTAGTGCCTTCGGCAATGGACGCATCCATTGCCGAAGGCGATGAAGTGTTGAAAATGAAGGTTAGTTGCTTTGTTCTTCGGCCAGTTCAAGCTCCTTGCCCAAGCGCCGTTCCCTGCGGATCACCCGCTTGATTCTTCGGATGGAGTCATTGTCCTGTTTCAAGGTCGAAAAGCCTTTCAGCGTCAGGTCAACGCCGTTCATCCGGGCTTTTTCTTCGTAATCTTTTATCAGTTCGTAAACATCGTAGTCAATACTGGAAGAGCGGCTGGCATCAATTTCCACCTTCATGTTCGGCGGGATCTCATCCAGTGTGCGCATGATGCTCGCCCGGTTGAGGAACGATACGTCTTCCGACAGTTTGATTTGAATCAGGTCGCCAGGCTTGTGCGGCTCGTCGGCGATGAAGTACGGATTGCGGTAATTGTTGAGCAGGATGAAGAAAACGGCCACGCCCATGCCCATGCCAATGCCGATGAGCAGGTCGGTGAACACGATGCCCAGCACCGTGACAATGAATGGTACGAATTGGTACCAACCCTGACGGTACATGCTGGCGAACATCGCAGGCTTTGCCAATTTGTACCCCACCACGAAAAGGATGGCGGCCAAGCAAGCCAATGGAATCAGGTTCAGCATAAAAGGAATGGCCAGTGCAGCCAACAAAAGCAACACCCCGTGCAGCACTGCCGATGCCTTCGTCTTGCCACCAGACTGGATGTTTGCGGAGCTGCGCACAATCACCTGCGTGATGGGCAGGCCTCCTATCAGGCCAGAAAGAATATTGCCCAAACCCTGCGCCTTCAGCTCCCGGTCCGTCGGGGTCACCCGCCTGTAGGGGTCGAGTTTGTCTGTGGCCTCCACGCAGAGCAATGTTTCTAGGCTGGCCACCACGGCGATGGTGATGGCGGTGGTGTAAACGGCCATGTTTCCGAGTTGGGTAAAATCGGGCAGGGTGAACAGACCGAGGAAGCCGCCCCAGCTTTCCACCACGGGCAGTTGTACAAGATGCGTTGCTTTGATGGCAAATTGCGGAGCAACAGCACTAATAATAATGTTCAAGAAAATACCACTCGCCACAGCCACCAGTGGGCCTTGCACCCATTGCGTGAGCTTGATTTTTTTCATAAAAGGCCTATCCCACAAAATTAAAATGGCCAGGGCGAAGAGGGTGACGATGACCGCACCCGGCTGAATGTAGCTCAGCATGTTGCTAAACTCTGAGAAAGTGTTTTGAGAGTCCGTTTGGGAAAATTCAAAACTGCCTTCTGGTACTTCGTCGTATCCGAACGCATGTGGAATCTGCTTCAAAATGATGATGATACCAATGCCTGACAACATTCCTTTGATGACCGACGACGGAAAATAATACCCGATGACACCCGCCCGAAGGAATCCGAGTGCCATTTGAAAAACACCTGCCAGCACCACTGCCAGCAAGAAGGCCTCGAAAGACCCCAGCGCCGAAATGGCAGTAAGTACAATGACCGCCAAACCAGCCGCCGGGCCGGATACCCCAAGCGGCGACCCACTCGCCATGCCTACCACGATACCGCCGATGATGCCTGCGATGATGCCGGAAAAAAGCGGTGCACCTGATGCCAGTGCAATGCCTAGACACAATGGCGTGGCTACCAGAAACACGACAATACTGGCTGGAAAGTCGTTTTTCAGGTTGCTAAAAAAGCCCAGCTTAGGCAAATCCAATTGGTTGTTCTTATCCATCTTATCATTTAATTTTTGAGCCGGGGCCTTGCGCCTTTTCCAGTTTGGACGAGGGGCAATCCCATCATTAGTTTTGATGGCACAAAATTGAGGGCAATGGATTAGAAGAGAATAAGAGGGAGATTAAAAGCAGATTAGAAATGAAAACAGGGAAGATTCTGGGATTAACGTCGGGGAGGTTTTGCCGAAGGCATCCCTTTGGGAGAACCTCGCCAACGTTGAAGCAATCACTCGGAAGGCGCTTTTTGGAGAAAAATGGAGACGGTTGTCCCTTTGCCTTCCTCGGAATGAACTTCCAATTGTCCACCGTGAAGTTCAATGATTTTTTTAGCCAAAGGCAACCCGAACCCCGTGCCCCGAAAGCGCCGGGCATTGGTAGCACGGAAAAGCGGTTGGTAAATATGCGCCATCTCATCGGCAGGAATCCCGATGCCCAAGTCCGAAATTTTTATCAGGCACCCATTCTGGCTCATTTGCAAACTGACGGTGACAGGCTTGTCATCACTGAACTTAAAGGCATTGTCCAGCACGTTGTTGATGGCGGAAGTCAGCAAAGTGAGGCTTGCGACCACCATGGGAGGGGCATCGGCGGCGGCCATGTCGAGCATCAAGCGGTCGGCAGGATACTTTTCCAGAATCTCCAGCAAAAGGCTGTCGAGCGCAACAGGCGCTGGCACCGGAAGCTGAATCATGGAGTCGGAAGTGGCGAGGGAGAGCAGGTCGTTGGTGAGCCGCTCCAGCCGTTCGGCCTGCGTTTGGATGATTTGAACGGCGGCTCGGTATTCGGCGGGGGTTCTGTCCCTTGCCAGCAGCACCTCGGCCTCGCCAATGATAGCGGTCATGGGGTTGCGCAGCTCATGGCTGGCATTGCTGATGAAGCGCCGCTGGGACTCGAAAGCAGCTTGCAGGCGGTCGAGCATGGAATTGAAGGCGCGGGCCAGTTCTCCGAGTTCGTCGTTGGGGTTTTTGACCTCCAGCCGCAGGTCGAGCCGATTGGCGCTGATACTGCTGGCCTTGTGGATTTTGTGTTCGAGTGGGAGCAGTGCCTTCCCAGCGGCCCAGTAGCCGATGATGGTGAGCAAGAGGCTGCCCAAAATCGCACCGGCGATTAATATTTTTATCAAATAGTCCAGTTTCGTTTGCCCAAAAACATCCAAGGCGGTCACCACCACCACGTACTCGCCCGTTGGCAAACTGTATCGTTTGCATACGCCCTGGCGCTTGTTTTGCCAGAAGAAAACCGTTCCGCTCCGCAAAATTTTTGTACCAAGCCCCTCGTCAAACAGCCGGTTCAGGGAATCCAGTCCTGATGGCTTCAGTGTAATGGCAAATTCCTGCTCCTCATCGAGTGTGTGCAGGAATTTTTCCCGCACGGCTTGCGTCACGGTCTCGTTTTTTTCCAAAAAAATCTTCTCCGTGAGGTCCACCCGCTCTTCCAATCGTCGGAAAAACTCCTGGTGGTGAAAACGGGCGCTAAACCAATAAATGAAAATCCCCCCTGCCACCATCGTTGCGAAAGCAGTCAAAGCATAAATAATGGTGAGGCGCTCTCGAATTTTCATGCTTGAAATTTGGTGATTGGGATATTGGGGTATTGGGGTATTGGGTATTTGCTTATTTCTGCATCTTTCAATAACTCAATAACCTAATATCTCAATCACCCAATATCTCAATATTCACTCCCGGATGACGTAGCCCATGCCAACCACGGTTTGAATGAGCTTTTGGTCAAACGGCTTGTCGATTTTGTTGCGAAGATAATTCATGTACACATCCACGACGTTGGTGCCGGTGTCGAAATGAATGCCCCAGACCTTTTCGAGCAGGTCAAGACGGCTTAGCACCCTGTTTTTGTTGCGGATGAGGCATTCGAGCAGCAAGAATTCTTTGAGCGTCAGTTGAAGTTCCAGCCCGGCACGGGTCACGATTTTCTGGTCCAAATCCATTGTCAAATCGGCCACTTGGAGCAGGTTGGTGGGGCCTCCGATTTGGCCGCTTCGCCGGCCCAGTGCCCGCACCCTTGCCAGCAGTTCCTGGAATTTGAACGGCTTGCCGAGGTAATCGTCGGCACCGGAGTTGAGTCCCTCCACCACGTCATCGGTGGTATTGAGGGCAGTGAGCATGAGGATGGGCGTTTGGATTTGGTGCGCTTCCCGTAACTTCCGACAAACCTCCAGCCCATTGATGCCGGGCAAGATGAGGTCAAGGATGATGACATCGAAACTATTGTTACGAGCAAGTCGAAGGCCCATTTCACCATCGAAAGCTTGGGTAACATCAAAGCCGTTTTCTGACAAACCTTTGTTAATGAACCCGTTGATGGAAACTTCGTCGTCAATAAGCAGTACCTTCATGTTTCTTAAATTTATCGGCTATCCAACTTAAAACCAAGTGCAAAGTTGACGCTTTGGCAGGTGAATCAAGCATTTTTTCAAAAAGATAAAACGGGAGGGGGGCGAAAAAAGTGACCGTGCTAAAAGAGCACGACCCCGACTCCTTGAAAGGAGTATTCTTAATTAGAAAACGGTCAAAAGTATTTTGCCCTTGATAAGGCTATGCAAACCCAACGTTAAGTTTCTGTAAAGCTTAACACAGACTTAATATTAACTACATCTTGTCTTAAAACCCATGGTTGATTTTTGCGGCGATTTTTAGAAATTCTTAATTAGAAACAACAAACTTAATTAGAAACAACAAACATGATCACCACCACCACTACCGGCAACCTGTTTTCAAAACGGGTTGCGGTCAGATTCCTCACCTGCCTTCTCATGGCAATTTCAGTGCAGGCCATGGCACAGCAACCCACCGAAAATGACACACCCAAACCCGAGCCAACAAAAAAATGGTACGATTCATTTGGCATCAGGGGGTATGCACAAGTCCGTTACAACCGATTGTTGGAAACAAACCCAGACCTCAAGTGCGACCAGTGCGACAAGAGTTGGGGCGATAAAAATGGTTTCTTCGTTCGTCGAATGCGATTAGTTTTCAGTGGCCAGATTTCAAAGCGGGTTTATATTTACTTTCAGCCCGACTTTGCAAGCTCAAGCTCTTCCACAGTCCTCCATTTTGGCCAATTGCGTGATGCCTACTTCGACCTTGGGCTCGATGACAAAAATGAATTCCGGTTCCGAATCGGGCAAAGCAAGGTGCCTTTTGGCTTCGAAAACTTGCAGTCCAGCCAGAACCGCCTACCGCTCGACCGCCACGATGCCCTCAACAGCGCAGTTGCCAATGAACGTGACCTTGGCATCTTTTTCTACTGGGCACCTGAAAGCAAAAGGAAGCTCCTTTCCAGTTTGGTGAAGGAGGGCCTAAAGGGCAGCGGTGATTACGGCGTGTTCGCCTTGGGAGCCTACAACGGCCAGACCGCCAACAAGCCAGAACTGAACAACCAGCCACACATCGTCTCCCGCCTCAGCTATCCGCTGGAACTGAGCAACGGCCAAATCATTGAGCCAGGCATTCAGGGCTACACCGGAAAATGGGTGATGGCCAACGACCAAATCAGCAAGGATGCAGGGGTGGTAGCCGACCGCAATTATCTAGACCAGCGGGCAGCGCTTTCATTCGTGCTTTACCCAAAGCCGTTCGGCATCCAGGCGGAGTACAATATTGGCAAAGGGCCGCAATTCAATACCACAACCGATTCCATCGAATCGAAGAACCTGTCGGGCGGCTATGTGACGCTCTCCTACTTGATTCAAAAAGGGAACCACACAATTATCCCTTTTACCAGGTTCCAACATTACAAGGGGGGTAAAAAACATGAGCTGGATGCCCGTAGCTATGAAGTGGACGAACTCGAAATAGGTGTTGAGTGGCAACCGTTCAGGCAGTTTGAACTTGTGGCCATGTACACCATTTCTTCCCGCCGGTTCGAAGACTACGCCAAGCAAAACAACTTACAAGAAGGGCGGCTGTTAAGGCTACAGGCACAAGTAAACTTTTAAGCGGATAACACCAAATTCGCAAAAGAAATAATTGATTATCAATACCTTGCAAAAAAGAAATTGGTCCAATCAAAAAGTAAACAGTATAAAATCCATTATTAATGAAAAATTTGAAATTCCTTTTTCTCGCAATCCCCCTTTTCCTCGCTTCCTGTGGCGGTGATGGCTCGCAAAATGCTGGCGCAGAAGGTACCGAAGCTACTACCTCCATCTCTGTCAAAGGAAGCGACACGGTGCTGCCACTCAGCCAAAAAGAGGCCGAAGAGTTCATGAAAACCAACCCTGGTGCGGCCATCACGGTAGTGGGCGGTGGTTCTGGCACAGGCATCACAGCCCTATTGGATGGCTCTACAGACATCTGCATGTCTTCTCGTGACCTAAAAATTGACGAGCGTTTGAAGTTCACAGACAAAGGCATGGAACTCAAGGAAGTGACCATTGGCTTCGATGCACTTTCAGTTATCGTTCACCCAGACAACAAAGTGAGCCAACTAACTCGTGAGCAGTTGGAGAAAATTTTCACCGGTGAAATCAAGAACTGGAAAGAAGTAGGTGGCGACGACGCTCAAATCGTGGCCTACAGTCGTGAGAGTTCTTCCGGTACTTACGAGTTTTTCAAAGAACACGTGATGGACAAGAAAAACTACGCCTCAGCCGTGTTGAACATGCCTGCAACGGGTGCAATTGTACAGTCCATCAGCCAAACAAAAGGGGCCATCGGCTACATCGGCTTGGCGTACATGACACCGAGCGTAAAAGCACTTTCTGTTTCCTATGATGCTGGAAAAACCTTTGTCCCACCGTCCATTCAAGGTGCAAAAGACAAGAGCTACCCTGTAGCCCGGCCACTCTATTATTTCTATGATGGGAAGAACGAAGGCAAAGTCAAAGCATTCGTTGACTATGTGTTGTCTGACATTGGACAACAGCATGTTTCGGAAAGCGGCTATGTTCCTGTAAAGTAAATTAGCTGTGAATTTTGAGTAAATAGTCGCAAAGCTTGCAATTTAGCTTTGCGACTATTGCCGTTTTTTAGACTTTTGCGATTCTTGGGAATTGCTGGGTTTGAAAACACTTCAATTCAGCTCCCGAATTACTCTTCCATGCGACTAAGAAAAATTACTGAGCCGGTATTCGAGCGTTTGATAAAAATCTGCGGTTACTCCTCTGGGTTCATCGTCCTGCTCATTGTTATTTTCCTTTTCAAAGAAGGCATTTCATTTTTCAACCTTTCGCCTGTCGATGAAGGCTCTATGCTTTGGGTGCACAACTCCAACTCTGTTCAGGAGCTTGACGCCGCCCAAATCAAAGACATTTTTGACCAAAAAATAAATAATTGGCAAACAGTCGGTGGCAAGGACCTTCCCATTCGACTGTTCACCCTTGACGAAGTAGGCAAAGCATTCACCGCCGAACAACTCGGCCCCAAGTTCGAATACTTGCCCAAGTGCATTGACAGCTACATGGACAGCCTCCCGGGCGCCATTGGCTTTTTTCCCGAAAAACAGACCGCTGGGCTGCTCAAAAGTGCCAAAGCAGTCGAAGTGGACAAAGTCTCTTTTTCATCTTTCATCTCCGACACGGAGTGGTTTCCCACCAGCCGCCCAGCTGCCCGTATGGGCATAATGCCCCTCCTGCTGGGCACGCTCCTGGTATCCTTTTTTGCCATTTTGATTGCATTGCCTTTGGGTCTTGCAGCCTCCATTTACCTTGCTGAAATCGCCGACGAAAGGGTGCGCAAAATCCTTAAACCTGTGATTGAACTGTTGGCCGGCATCCCGTCTGTAGTTTACGGCTTCTTCGGGTTGGTGGTCATTGTGCCGTTTGTCCAAAATGCCTTCAATTTGCCCGTGGGCGAAACAGCATTGGCGGGCAGTATCGTGCTGGCCATCATGGCGTTGCCGACCATCATCACCGTTTCGGAGGATGCACTACGCACTACGCCACGAGCCATGAAAGAGGCCAGCCTTGCGCTGGGCGCCTCGAAATGGCAAACCATCCGCAAGGTGATAGTGCCCTACGCCGCCTCCGGCATCACGGCAGCCGCCATTTTAGGCATTGGACGAGCCATAGGTGAAACGATGGCAGCACTCATGGTCACCGGCAACTCGGCCATCATGCCGCATTCCCTTTTGCAGCCTGTGAGAACCATCCCAGCCACCATCGCAGCCGAACTGGGCGAGGCACCATTTGGCGGCCTCCACTTCAAGGCACTGTTTGCCCTTGGGTGCATTTTGTTCATTATTACGTTGATAATCAACTTGTTGGTAGAGCGAGTTTCTGCAAAACGAAGATAATACAGTTGAATTGTTGCCCTAAAGTAACACCAGCAATACAGCTATCAAACAATAGAACAATCAAAAATGACCTTTCCTGAAAGCAACGACCGACGAAAAAAAATAGGACAAGCAGTGATGTTTGGTCTTTCAAAAGGCATCAGCTACGGCATAGTGGCCCTGTTGTTTTTGATACTTTTTTTCATCATCAAACAAGGGATTGGCGTAATCAGCTGGGAATTTCTGACTGCCATGCCAACAGATGGCATGACGAAAGGCGGCATTTTCCCAGCCATCATCGGTACACTGTATTTGGTTGGGGGCAGCATGTTGTTTGCGTTCCCGGTGGGAGTTATGGCTGGAATTTATGTGCATGAATATGCGGTGTCAGGCCCAATGAAGCGCTTTGTGAACATGATGACGAACAATTTGGCGGGCGTACCCAGCATCATTTTTGGTCTTTTTGGCATGGCGCTATTTGTGAACCAAATGGGCTTCGGGGCGAGCATCCTCGCTGGCTCGCTGACACTTGGGCTGTTGGCGTTGCCCATCGTCATCCGCACCACGGAGGAGTCACTCAAGTCCGTGGATGACACCTTCCGGCAAGCCAGTTATGCACTCGGTGGCTCCAAACTCTACACCATCCGAAAGGTAGTGCTGCCCATAGCCCTCCCGAATATCCTGACTGGCCTCATTCTCGCAGTTGGGCGGGTATCGGGCGAGACGGCGCCTATACTTTTTACCGTGGCTGCCTATTTTTTACCCAGATTACCCAATAGCATCATGGACCAGTGCATGGCGCTGCCGTACCACCTGTATGTGATTTCGACCAGCGGCACCCAGATTGAAGCAAGCCGTCCAATAGCTTACGGAACGGCCTTTGTGCTGGTAGCTATCGTATTGATCGTCAATATTCTAGCGGCTTTGCTCCGCAATTATTTTGGAAAAAAAGTGAAGATGAATTGATGATTTTGGATTTACGATTTACGATTTACGATTGGACAGCAGTTCCGCCAATCGTAAATCGTAAATCGTAAATCGTAAATTCAAGACATGTCAAACAAAATAGAAACTATAGACGTCAACCTGCACTACGGGGATTTTCATGCGCTGAAGGATATTTCTTTGGGCATCCCGGAGAATTCGGTGACGGCACTGATTGGGCCTTCCGGCTGTGGAAAGTCCACCTACCTGCGGCTGTTCAACCGGATGAACGACCTCATTCCAGAAACCCGTATTACCGGAAAGGTGCTGCTGGATGGGGAAAACATTTACAAGATAAAAGCCAATAAGATTGATGCCCTGCGGCGCAATGTCGGCATGGTTTTTCAGAAGCCGAATCCGTTTCCAAAGAGCATTTTTGAAAATGTGGCCTACGGCCTGCGGGTGAACGGCATCACGGACAAGTCGTTTATTGAAGGGCAAGTAGAGAAGACGCTGCACCAGGCAGCACTTTGGGATGAGGTGAAGGACAAACTGAAAAAATCAGCCTTCGAGCTATCTGGCGGGCAGCAGCAACGGCTTTGCATCGCAAGGGCACTGGCCATCGAGCCTTCGATTATCCTGATGGATGAGCCTGCCTCGGCACTTGACCCCATCTCGACAGGAAAAATCGAGGACCTGATTTTCGAGTTGAAAGCACAGTACACCATTGTCATCGTGACCCACAACATGCAACAAGCTGGCCGTGTGAGCGATTACACAGGTTTTTTCTACCTTGGTAGCCTGATTGAATTTGGCAAGACAAGGAAGATTTTCACCAATCCATCTAAACAGGAAACGGAAAATTATATTTCTGGCAGGTTTGGATAATGCTCCACTCCCATCATTTTACCATTCATCTTTTATCATTCATAAAATGACACATCTCGATTCCGAACTCACCATGCTCAAAGCCGACATCATTGACATGTGGCGGCTGGTACTCAACCAAATGGAAAAAGGCAGGGATGCCCTCACCAATTTCGACCGTGACCTCGCTGAGGAAGTAGTGGAAAACGAAAAACGGGTCAACTCCTATGAGCTGAAAATTGACAAGGATTGCGAGAACATCTTCGCACTGTTCCAACCAGTAGCTACTGACCTAAGGCTGGTGCTGGCTGCCCTGAAAATAGGCAACAACCTGGAGCGCATCGGCGATATCGCCGCCAGTGTGGCCGACTTCGTGTTGGATGCTGATACGGACTTCAACAAGGACATTCTGGAGCATACCAAAATTCTGGAGATGTACGCCGTGGCCAACGAGATGATGGCCGATACGCTGGAGGCTTTTGACCAGGAAGACACCCGGCTCGCCCGCACCATTTTCAAGCGGGACAAAATCCTGGACAAAATTGACGAAGCAGCCCTGGACCGGGTGGAGGAGAGCATCAAAAACTACCCTGACCAAGTGCGCAACTGCCTGCTGGTGCTTTCAATGATTCGAAAACTGGAACGGGTAGGCGACCAATCGAAAAACATTGCAGAGGAAATCATCTTCTACTTTGAAGCGAAAGTGCTGAAGCACAAAAAGAAAAAGAAGAAGGAAGGGGATGAATAAGAGGGGTGAGGTTTGAGGTATGGGGGATGAACCTAGGTCAGGTTTTTGACTTAGCTTTGGGGCAAATTTAATGGCTCGTTATGCGTAAACTCACTTCCATTCTTTTCGCACTTACCATAGGCGTTTCGCCTATTTTTTCTCAACAAATACTGACATTGGAAGAAGTCGTTGGTGCTGCATTAGCGCAGAACTACAGCATCCTTTTGGCCAAAAACGAGGCAGCGATAACGGCGCTCGATGCCACTTACGTGAACTGGGCATTGGCACCCCGGCTGAATGCAACGCTCGGTACGATATGGAACAACAACGACCAGCGGCAGGAGTTTTCGGACGGCACGGTGCGGGAGCGGAACAACGTGGCCTCCAACAACCTGAACGCCTCCGTTGGGTTGAACTGGACGCTTTTTGACGGGATGAAAATGTTCGTTGCAAAGGACAAAACGCTCGAAATTGCCCGCACGGGCGAGCTGGTGGTGAAGGAGCAAGTGGTGAACACGGTGGCGGAAGTGCGCAATATTTACTACAACATCGTGCGGCAGAAGCAGCAGTTGAAAGCCATTGAGGAACAGATGTCGGTGAGCGAGGAGCGGGTCAAAGTTGCGGAGCGAAAACTCTCCACAGGCCTGGGCAGCAAGCCGGAATTGCTGCAAGCAAAAGTGGACCTGAATGCCCAAAAAGCCCGACAACTACAGCAAAGGACACTGATTACGCAGCTAAAAGAACTGCTCAATCAACAGGCCGGGATGCAGTTGCCACTGGCCTTCGATGTGACGGATGATATCCCGTTTGATACCAGCCTGAATTTTGCGGAAATTGAGCGGAACATTCCCAGTACCAACCCCTCGCTCTTGCTCGCTGGCCGGAATATCGGCATCGCCCGTTTGACCCTGAAGGAACACGAAGCCAGCCGCTACCCTACCCTCAGTTTCAACTCCGCCTACAACCTCAGCCGCCTTGACAACCAGACCGTCGTAAACCCGTTCCAGCCGCTCATCAGCAGTTCCAACGGTTTCAATTTCGGCCTGACAGCCAATATTCCCATCCTCAACAACCGCCTCGTGCACCGCAATATTGAGCAGTCCAAACTGGCCATCAACGGGCTGGAAATTGGCCTCGCCAACCAGCAAACGGCCATCAGCACCAGCTTGCGCAATGCTTTTCGGGACTACGAGTATCAGATGCAGGCGCTGAATTTGGAGGAAGAAAACATCGAACTGGCCAAGGAAAACGTGGCCATCGCACTGGAGCGGTTCAAACAGGGCGTGAGCACCTATCTCGAATTGCGGGAGGCGCAAAAAAGCCTCGAAGATGCCTATGACCGCCTCATCGCTGCAAGGTACAATGCCAAGGTGGCAGAGACCGAGGTGTTGAGGCTGAAAGGGGATTTGGTGCGGTGATTTTGGCATCCTTCGGGAAAGAAAAGGGATTGGGATTGTTTCATGAAAAAGGAGCCGCTTTCCCTTGTCGGTACTTGCCGCTCCCTTTGCCGATGTATTTGCCCCGACCAGCGCCGGGGGCAGGATAAACCTCGTACTTACGCTATCCGCACACTCGCAACGCCCGTTCTTCAAGCGCCTTGACTCCGGCGAAAGGAAAGCTCCCCGCAAGTACCGGGCAAGCCGGAAACCGATATTGTTGTTTCGGTCGGAAGCATTGTTTCTGTTACGGTTCGCAGCCCGGCAGTTCTCAGGATTGTTGTTCCAGGACCCGCCACGAACCACCCGGCGAGCGGTGCAGGTTTACCCCATGCGCCCAAAGGTAGCGCACCACTTGCATTTCCAATCGTTGGCTTTGCCCGAAGCGCACATGACCCAGCCAACTGTTCAGCCTACATTCCAGCTTGTCGGGCTGCAACTGCCGCAACTGCCGTTCCTCCATGCTCTTTCGCAGCCTTCGCTTGTAGCGTTTCACGTGCTGTTTTTTTGCCACCCGGTGGTATGGGTAAACCCGGAAGCCCAAAAATGGAACACCGCCCACCGTCGAATGGACTTGCGTTTTGTCGGGATGGTAAATCAGGCGGAGCGTAGCCAAGAAATGTTTTACTAAAACCTTTAACTGATGTAATTTCTGTTTGTCATTTGAAAACAGCACGAAGTCGTCCACATACCGGACATAACCTTTCACCCCGAGTTCGTCCTTGATGTAATGGTCAAAACCATTCAGGTAAACATTCGCCCAAAACTGGCTGGTCAGGTTGCCGATGGGCAGCCCCCCCCGCCTTTTTGATGGCTCGGAGAAATCGTCGCCGGGAAACCAGACGTCGTGCTCCTCTTGCGGGTTGGAGTTGTCAATGATGAGGTCAACAAGCCACAACGTGTCCTTGCAGCAGATTTTCCGGCGGATTTCCCGCTTCAGTATTTCGTGGTCAACGCTGGGGAAGAACTTGCGGATGTCGCACTTCAGCACGTACTTGTTTTGCTTCGCAAACGCCTGGTATCGCTCGATGGCTTTATGGCTGCCCTTGCCCTGGCGGTTGGCGTAGCTGTCGTGGATAAAGGTTTTTTCGAAAATAGGCTCGATGACGTTGCACAGCGCATGGTGTACCACCCGGTCACGGTAGGGTGCTGCACTTATCATGCGCAGTTTTGGGTCGTGAATGAAAAAGGTTCGATAAACGCCAGGGCGGTATGTTTTTGCCTGCAGTTCCTGTTGTAATTGAAGCAGCTCATTTTCTAAGCGAAAATGGAAATTCACGGCGTCTTGTTTCCACGCCTTGCCCTTTCGGGTTTTCTTTGCAGCCAGCAGCAGGTTGTCCCAACTGCCTATTTTTTCAAAAAGATGGTTGAATGTTTTCATAACGTACCGCCGAACCCCAGTTCGGCGGCGAGGAAAAGCTGTTGCATTGGCCACCGAACTGGGGTTCGGCGATACGCCACAACTTACCGCCGAACCCCAGTTCGGCGGTGAAAAACAACCCACACGCCGAACTGGGGTTCGGCGCTACAGTATGCAAAACGTAATTCTCAAAGCCTACGAGTTGCTCAAAATCCTTTTGCCCATACTCAAGGATTTTCCTCGTGACCAAAAATTCTTGCTCGGCGACCGCATCCAAAACTTCGCCTCCGAAGTAATGGAACTGCTCGTCGAAGCCTACTACCTCCCGCCCGGTGAACAGAAAAAAGGCAACTTACGACAGGTGAACATCAAGCTCGAAACACTGCGCTACTACGTGCGCCTTTGCTACGAGCAGGGCTATTATTCTTCCCTGAAAATGAAGGACCTCAACGAGCGTATCAACGAGGTTGGGCGCATGACGGGCGGGTGGCTGAAAGCCCTCAAGTAGCGCCGAACGTAACGCCGAACCCCAGTTCGGCGGGGTGCAAAATGACCGCCGAACTGGGCGGCGCTACAACCCAAACGCCGAACTGGGGTTCGGCGCTACAAGGCCAGGCTGACAAAAAGTGAACGGATAGCGCTCCCATGTTTCCACCAAACCCGCCTTGACTGGGTTGTTCAAGATATACCACAGGATACGGTCAAACTCGCCATCCCGTACCAAGTGGTCGTAACTTTCATCTTCCCAAAACTTCCCATGCCTCCCCAGCATCTGGTTGATTTTCCTACCCGAATATTTTTTCATGTCCTGCAATACTTTCCACAAAATAGGAGCGTCAGGGTTTGGTTTCATGAGCAAATGCACATGGTTTGACATGATGCATACGGCGTACAGGTCGAAGTATCTTTCGGCATAATGCCGAATGTTCTCCATTTCGAACTGGGCAATATCAGCCGCTTTCAACCAGTGTGGCTCGTTGAGTATCCGGCTGTCCAGAAAGTCATCGAATTTTTTGAAATTGCGTTTCTGCTCCTCGTACTGCTTTTTTTCCAACACAGCGTTCAAGGTAGCTTTCACATCTTGGGTAAGCTCTCCCTTGAAGGTGGCCAAAGAAATGGCATGTTCCGTATCCAGTCTTCGCAATGCTGATTGATATTCCGCTTTGAGTACCTCGATAACGGGTTTGGGTATGGAACCGTATAAGCGGTAGGTTATAAAAAAAGTACCTTCCGGGGGCTGCCAGTGGGGTAGGTTTCCACGATAAAAGAAGTCTTTCATAGTATGTTTTTGTACCGCCGAACTGTACCGCCGAACCCCAGTTCGGCGGGGTGCAAAACGACCGCCGGACTGTACCGCCGAACCCCAGTTCGGCGGGGTGCAAAACGACCGCCGGACTGTA
>JAIPBL010000143.1 GCA_021739645.1 Saprospiraceae bacterium
CTTCGGCAGTACGAACGGGGTTTCTGACGTACTGCCGAAGTCCGCTTCGGCAGCGCAGATATGACCAAGTTAAGCTGTATTTTGTAATGGACTAATACATGCAACTTGCCATTTCATGCCCATCTCTTTCTGTGGGAAATCAACAGGGTTTTGAACCTCGCCGACGTTAACCCGAAGATTTCACTCAATAATCCACCACATTCACCTCCGCTCGGCGGTTTTCT
The DNA here is from genome assembly GCA_021739645.1 of Saprospiraceae bacterium. GTDB lineage: Bacteria > Bacteroidota > Bacteroidia > Chitinophagales > Saprospiraceae > UBA6168. The sequence goes on from JAIPBL010000143.1 coordinate 225, forward strand.
GCACGTCCAACTGAGGATTTATTGTCCCGTTTGGGCATGTCCTCGCCGTAGGAGTAAATCTCCATTTTGGCAATGGGAATGCCTTGCCGCCACAGGTAGTCCTTCACCGCTTTGGCACGGCGCAGGCCAAGTTCGTAGTTGTGGGCGGCGGTGCCCTCGGCATCGGTGTGGCCGGATACTATCAGCTTAACCTGTTGTTTGCCAGTGAGTTGCGAAGCAAAATTCACCAAGTCTTGCTGAAATTCGGGTGAGATGATGCTCAAATCAGTGTCAAATTCTACGATAACGGCGGCCTGACCCACTCCAGCACTAGCACCATCCGGGCAGCCGTTGTTCCGCTTCGTCCCTTTCATGTAGGGGCATTCGTCGTCAATATCGCTGATGCCGTCCTGGTCGCTATCGGGGCAGCCGTGGAAGGCAGGCGACCCTTTGAGGAAGACGCAGTAATCCTCGCTGTCGGGCACGCCGTCCTTGTCGGCATCGCCGTCTTTGGTGGGGCAGCCCTTGTTTTCCGGCGGGCCGAAAACCGTGGGGCAGGCGTCGTCCTGGTCAAGTGTCCCGTCCCGGTCCTGGTCATTGCAGCCGTAGAAACAGGCGAGGCCCGGCTCCAACGGGCAGCGGTCGAGGTCGTCCGTTACGCCATCGTTGTCGCTGTCCTTTTTTTCCTTAAAACTGGGTTCGGGGCAGCCTTCCAGTTCTGCCACGCCGGGCACTTTGGGGCATTTGTCCCGGTTGTCAAAAATGCCGTCGCCGTCCGTATCCACCATTTTTTTCTTTTTGTTGGTGTCAAAGCGGAGGTAAAGCCCTATTTCCCAGGCGCCGTTGCCTTTCGTGGTATTTTCCAAAGGAGAAAAATTGGAATCGTAACTGGCCCAAAAGCTCTTGTTGCCAATTTCAAAACCCACCTGAATGATGGCGGCATCGTGCAGGCGGTAGGCCAGCCCGGCGTTGAATTCCGATTTCTTGTCAAAGCTGCCGTTGATGCGGACACCGCCCAACAGCTCTTGGTGGACGCCCTGCTTTTGAAGCAAAACATGCGGCGTGAGGATGACGGCATTGCCAAGTTTAAAGTCGAGGCTGCCGTTCACGACGGTCTTCATGGGCAGCTCGCTTTTTTCACCGAAAAAGCCCTCGTTGGGCAGGTGGACGTGCGCCAGTGCAAGGCCAAGTTGGGATTTCATGTTGCCGGAAGTTCCCCAAGTGCCCTGCCAGTTCAGTCCAATATTAAAGTCGGTAAAGTGGAAAGTGGTGCGCTCGAAAGTTTCGTTGCTGGGCAAGGAGGCATCAAAGCCGAAGCCCTCGTTGTACTGGTTGTCGAAAGTGAGCAGCGAAGGCAGTACCTGCTTCTGCATTCGGCCCAGCCCGACACCGAGCGATAGGCTTCCGTCTTGTGCCAATGGCTTGTGGTAGGCCCCGGTGAGCATGATGCCCGTGGATTTCAAGCTTGCGGCACCCGCTTCATTTTGGTGCACCTGGAGGCCGTAGCCCATTTGCCCAAAACGCACCTCGCCCGTAACTGCCTTGGTGGTGTACGGCGCTTTCGGAATGGCCGCCCATTGTGACCGGTATTGAAGGCCAACCTGCACGTCAGCACCGCTGTTGCCCGTCATCGCCGGGTTGAACAACATGCCCGCCGGGTGGTAGTTGCTCAGGTGGATGTCCTGTGCCCAGAGGCTGTGAGCGGAAAGGGCGAGTATGGCCAGAATATATCGTAGTTTGCTCATTTTCAATTGCTTATGAGAAATTTATCGCAAAAGTGTAACGTGCCCAGAAATCTGTTCCGTCCCTTTGTCGGTGTTCATTTCCACCAAATAAACATAAGTTCCAGTGTGTGTGGGCAGGCCGTCCCGGTTGCCGTCCCAGCCGATGGAGGGGTTGCTGGACTGGAAGAGCAGCTCGCCCCATTGGTTGAAAATGGACATGTTGAAGCCGCTGCCGAAGAAGCCACGTACCCGGAAATTGTCATTTTCGCCGTCGCCGTTTGGCGTAAAAGCGTTCGGGATAAAAAGGCCGGGTATGGTGGTCACAGGCGTTTCCGATATTTGGATGAAGTCTTTTTTTGAAATCTTTTGCTCACAGCCGTAGGAGTCGGAAGCCGTAAGTTCTATGCTAAAAATTCCAATTTCGGTAAAGGTGTGGGCAGGGCTTGGCAGTTCCGAGGGAGCTGTGCCGTCCCCAAATTCCCAGTGAAAACGGGCAGGGATATCGGCGCCAGTGCTGTTGAACTGCACCACTTGGCCGGGTCCGCCTTGCCTCGGCGTCGCCGAAAAGTCGAAGTTTACCGCAGGTGCGACCGTGACTGCCACTTCGTTGGAAAGTGCGGTGATGCCAGTGCTTGGGTCGGTCATTTGGGTTCGGTACGTGCCGCTTTCGCTCACCTCCAGTTGCTGCGAGGTTTGGTCTTGGATGGGCCAGTCGTCCTTTAGCCACTGGTTGCCCACGCTGGCGGATGACACCAGTTGGGTGGTTTCACCAGGGCAGAGCGTGGTACCTCCGTTCACCGTTACCAAGACTTGGGCAGGTAAGGGCGTGACCTGTACTTCGAGTTCGTTCGAGATTCCGGTACACCCGTTTTGAGTGACTTCCACGAAGTAAGTACCTGATGTTGTGGCGGTTATGGTTTGCGTGGATTCGCCGTTTGACCACAAAAAACTACCCGTCCCACTGGCTATCAGAATCACAGAGTCGCCTTCGTAAAAACTAAGCGGGCCTACTGCTGTAATAGTAGGTTGAGGCATCGCTACAACCGTAAAGTTGATGGTATTGGAGTTCAAGATATTGGTTCCAAATTCTGATTGGACATTTATGCTGTGGCTTCCAGGTGCCAATACGGGCACCGTGAAATTAACGATGCTTCCGTCCTGGGCGAGGTTGCCATCCAAAAAAAACTTGTAGTTGGAGTAGGTGGCAGGAGATGCCCTAAGTGAGAGCGGGTCGCCCTCGCAAACGGATAGCGTGCCGGTAAGGTTTAATAGTGATAGCGTGGCAGTGGGTGTGCCGTCGAGGGTGATTTGTCGGATAAGGTGGTTGTAGGCATCGCCCACAAAAATGGTACCCGAAGGCTCTGACCAAACAACGGCGGTGGCGCCACTGAAGGAGGCGTTGGCACCTTGGCCATCCACGCCGCCCGAAGTTTGCGGATTACCAGCCAAGCTGCTGACGATTCCATCGGTGCCGATTTTTCGGATGACATAATTGTAACCATCGGCCACATAAATATTGCCGACTGGATCAACGGTCATGTCCCAGGGATAATTAAAAGCAGCACCTGCTGCGGCGCCATCCACAATGTCATCTATGCCGATTCCAGCCACGGTTGTTACCACCCCCTGGGGCGTCACCATTCGGATTTTGTGGTTCCATTCATCGGCCACGAGGATGTTTCCCTGGTTGTCGAGGGTAAGCCCGTAGGGTCGCCAAAACTGTGCACTTGGGCCCGTGCCATTTGTATCGCCGGGGATGTAGGCCATGCCAGCCAAGGTGCTTACGGTGCCATTCGGCGTAATCTTCCGAATGATATGCGTCAAATGGTCAGCCACGTAAATATTGCCAGCGGCATCGACTTCGATGCCAGTCGGATTGCCAAACGTGGAACTGAGCGCCGGGCCGTTCGTGGATCCGAAGTTGCCAGTGCCTGCCACGGTGGACACCGTGCCGTCTGGCAGTATTTTCCTGATTTTATTGTTTTTGGTATCTGCCACGAAGACTGTTCCGCTGGGGGTGGCGCAGAGTCCCCAAGGTTCGTTGAAGCGGGCCTCGACGCCTACACCGTTGGTGCTGCCAGTAGTTCCGGCCAGCCCGGCCAGTGTGCTGACCATTCCCGTATTGGTGTCCAGCAAGCGGATGGTGTGGTTGTAGCGGTCGGCGATGTAAATCCTGCCCATGGTATCGGCAGCAATCCCGTGCGGGCTGAAGAAACGGGCACTGAGCGCAGGGCCATTGTTGAACCCAGGCGTTTCAAGAACTCCTGCTACGGTCGTCACCCATTGCGCCTCAATCCCACCGAGGTAGGCAAAGAAGGCAAGCATGGTGATGTACTTTTTCATGGTTCTTGTTTTTTGCTCACGGTATTGTGAATTTTATTCCAGTTTTTTAAATGATTGACAATCAATGTTTTGTGAAACTAGAACACGGGACTGTATTCCCAAAACGGGATTTTTGCATAAAAATGGGAGGGTTGATTTTGGATGGGATTGCTGGGTATTTCTGATGGAAATGGAATAAAACACGCGAGGAAGATGGAACACGGATTGAACGGATTGGACGGATGAAAACGGATTTTTCTCGTACCATGTATTTAATCCGTTTTCATCCGTCCAATCCGTGTTCCATCCTCCTCGCGTATGCCAACTTAGATTAGCCAAGTTTTCCCAAATCATTCCATGCTTTCCAATTTTGGGAAAAAAGTTCATTGATTTATTTTTATAAATACTTGAAAATCAGTGCCTTGCATTTTGGCATTTTTAAAGCATACCAGTTGGAACAAACAAAAAGCACTACACAGTATGAACACACACAGAACAAAGATTGGAATAATTGGAACCGTTGGCGTCCCAGCCAAATACGGTGGATTTGAAACCTTGGCTCACCAACTGGTGCTGAACCTGCGGGACGAGTTTGACTTGGTTGTTTACAACAGCTCAAAAAGTTACACCAAGGAAGAGCGGGTAAAAACCTGGGAAGGCGCCCAGATAAAGTACATTCCGTTCAAGGCAAATGGTGTGCAGAGCATCATTTATGACATTGTCTCTATTCTCCACGCCATGCTGTACTGCGATGTGATGCTCATACTTGGGGTGTCAGGTTGCATTTTCCTTCCTTTTGTCAAACTCTTCAGCCGTAAAAAAATCGTCGTAAACATTGATGGGCTTGAATGGCGCCGGGCAAAATGGGCAGGCATCGTGAAGCGCTTTCTCAAGTTCAGCGAAAGCGTGGCCGTTCGCTTTGCCGATGAGATCGTTACGGACAACGCCGCCATCCAAAATTATGTGATGGACGAATACGGCCAGGAAAGCCGCCTCATTGAATACGGAGCCGACCACGTGAAGAAGGTGCCCATTCTGGAGCAGTTCGCAGAGAAATACCATTTCCTTCGGGAAAATTATGCCTTCAAGGTTTGCCGGATTGAGCCGGAGAACAATATCCACTTGGTGCTGGAGGCTTTCTCCCGTTTCGGCGAGTTGCCCTTGGTGATTGTAGGCAACTGGGAGCACAGCAAATATGGCCACGAGCTTCGGCACATGTACCGGCAATATCCCAATTTGCACCTGCTCGACCCCATCTATGAACCAACTGAGCTGAATTGCCTTCGCTCCAATTGCACGTTATACGTGCATGGCCACAGCGCAGGCGGCACTAAGGGTTTGCGCAAAAATAACTTCCTATTTATGTTTATATTTGCGCAATGGGAAACAGGGCAAAATTAGTAGAAGATTTGAGACAAAAATGGGTACAAGTATCACCTTACTTGGATGAGCGTAGCAAACGAA
>JAIPBL010000055.1 GCA_021739645.1 Saprospiraceae bacterium
GTTGCGCAACCCCAATTGAAGAAGATCGAGGCAGAACTGGTAGCTTTTTTTTGATTTTTCATACCATCAAATTGCAACCAGTCTGTCTTTTTTCAAAGAACTTTTTGTCGGGCAGCTAAAAATTGTCCAAAGTCTAATTGGGTTGTTGTCCATAAAGTGAATGAGACCATCTTGGCGGTATTTGGCAGACATGGACATACTCATATTTTTATGCACACCTCATTTTTTTAGAATTATCTAAACTTAACCAAAAATCTTCCCGTCTCAACATAACATCAAACCAAAATTATAAACTAATGATGAATTTTTGACTGTTCCTAAAATATCATTCCAATTGCAATACCTTCTGATTGTGCAACATCTTTTAAAGCTTCAATTTCACCAGCATCTAACCAAACTCCTTTGCATTTAGGACAGCGATCTATTATTATTTCACTGCTATGCTCTTTAATTAATATAGAGCCATCTATGGGACATGTTCTTGTAGATTCTCTTCCCATTAAGATTTTTGTTTTGCATTCAGCGCAAGTGGGCCGATTCTCAAATTCACGTTTTGTCTCATTGTTATTACAATGTGTACAGATTTCCTTATTCTTGAACCAATTCATAATATTCTCTTATTTTTATTATCAATAACGTCATTCGCTCCAATATAAGCAGTATTAATGACTTTTAACTTGCAATGTGTCAATCCCCATCCTATCCACTGTCAATCTCTAACTACCCAAGCCCTCAAAAGTCCTTGCAAAGCCAAAGCCTCGCTCCCGGTTTTTCAAGTTTTCCCTCAATAATTTGGGCCTGCAAGTTTTTGAAGTATTTATTTAGTGCCTGTCTCAAAGTTTTCCAAACAAATGTCGGCTGCTTGGTAAGGGCGCAGTAAGGCAGTCAAAATGGCATCGCAGTTGGCCATCGGCCAGAAAAAAAGGAATCGTGTTTGCTCCAACAGATTCCCATCCACGATGACGAAGCAGCCTCACGTGAACCTCGAAGGAGTCTTGGAAATTGCCAAATTTTAGCCAATGAAGCACTCGCCAGGCCACTATTGTTCCGAAAAGCGATACCTTTCGCCACACTAATGTACAAACATGCAACAAACACTTCTACACACCATCAAATGTACTCCCCTTCTACTGCTTGCATTTCTTGCAGGGACATACCAATTGCACGCCCAATACACGTCCTTTGGTAGCGCCAGTTGCAATGGCGATTGCTGTCAACTGACGCAGGACCAAAGTGGGCAAGCAGGTGCCATTTTTTCAACATCAACCGTTGACCTTACCCAGCCTTTCAGCTTTTCCTGCTCCATGAATTTTGGGTCAAAAGATGCGTCGGGAGCGGACGGGATAGTTTTCATTTTCGCAGCTGCACCGGGGCTTGGCATAGGTGGGGGCGGCATTGGCTATCAGGGATTGCCAGCGTCCGTAGGCATCGAAATGGACGACTACCAAAACGGTGGGTTCGGCGACCCAGCAGGTGACCATATCGCCATTATTTCACAAGGCGATGTGAACCACGGGAGCGGCAACAACCTTGCGGGCCCAATTGGCCTCCCCAATATCGAGGACGGCGCCTACCATTGTTTCTTCGTAAACTGGGACCCGGGTTCCAATACGCTCTCGGCTTCTCTCGACGGCACTTCCATCAGCTATACCGGCAATATCACGTCCATTGTGGGCACTTCGGCATATTATGGCTTTTCGTCTGGAACGGGTTCTTTGTCCAACCCGCACACCGTTTGCTTCGGTGCGCCTGCTGTGGCGCCAATGCTCGACGTGACCATCTGTCCGGGCGAAAACACAGTACTGCAAGCCGACCCCGGCGGCACTTCCTATGTCTGGCAAGCAAACCCAAGCCTGAGCGCCACCAACATTCCCAACCCCACCGCTACCCCCACCACTACCACCACTTATTTCGTAACCATCAACTATTCCTGCGGCTTTTCCGGTACCGACGACGTGACCGTGATAGTTGCCACGCCACCCGCTGCCATGGCCAGCAGCAACTCCCCAATTTGCGAAGGAGAAACGCTCCAACTCAACGCCACGGGCGGCACCAGCTATTCCTGGTCGGGGCCACTGTCTTTCAGTTCGTCGTCCCCAAATCCGACCATCGACAACGTGATGCCAGCCAATGCAGGCACGTACACCGTTACCGTCACGGACGTTGACGGGTGCACCGGGTCAGCCAGCACCCAGGTCGTCATTAACCCCAACCCAATCGTTAGCATCGTGGCGCTGAACGCTCCGTTGTGCTCGAACGGGCCAGTAGTTACCATGCAGGGCATACCAGCCGGAGGTACTTGGGGCGGCGCTGCCAATCCGCTTGGCCAGGTGGATCCAACGATGCTACCCCCTGGATTGCACATCATCACCTACAGCTACACCGATGCCAATGGCTGCTCCAATAGTACGGAGACTTCCATCGAGGTGGTGCCCGCTCCAAATGTCCAGATTTTTCCAGCAGGGCCGTTTTGCCCCACCGACCCGCCAACCTACATTTTGGCTGACCCAGCTGGCGGCCTGTGGTCTGGTGTCGCCGATTTTCAGGGACTCGTCACACCCTCCATGTTGCCACCGGGAGGGCATGTCGTTCATTACACCTACACCGATTTTTACGGCTGCACCGACGAAGACGAAATAATCATCCAAGTACAGCCAGGAACGCCCGTCAGTATCCAGCCAGCAGGGCCGTTTTGTCCTGATGCGCCCGTGCAAACCCTCACCGCCACTCCTACTGGTGGCATTTGGAGCGGCGCCGCAAACGGGAGCGGTGAAATAAACCCGACCAACCTCGGCCCGGGCCTGCACGACGTTTTTTACCTGTTCAGCATCGGTGGCGCCTGCCCCGGTTCTGATACGATTACCATTGAAGTTTTGACCCCACCTACCGCCGTCATCAGCGGCATGGGCACCATCTGCGAGGGGAGCGGCCAGACCGTTCCAATTACCATCACCACCACAGGAGTAGGACCACTCGAAATAACTTACGTCATCGACAATCAGAACCCTGAGACGCTGACCATACCTGCCGGAACAACTACCATCGACGCTTCAACGGCGGGCACTTACACCATCACCGACGTGGTGGACGCCAACGGCTGCCACGGCACGGGAAGTGGCTCGGCGATGGTAGAAGTGGTGGGTTCGCCCACGGTTTCTGGCCTGGTCAAAAGTTGTAACGGCGACAACACGTCGTACATCGTCACCTTCACCGTGACCGAAGGAGATACCGCCACCTACACCATCACGGGGGCTGTGTCGGGCAGTTTTACCACCAGTCCGCCGTATGTTTTTACCAGCGCCCCCATTCCCACCGGAACCAGTTACAACTGGGTGGTGAACGACGGCAACGACTGCGACCCAGTCACCATTTCCGGCAGCCACGCCTGCGTCTGCACCACCGATGCCGGAACGATGGCCAGCCCAACCCTCCGTGCCTGCGTGGGCAGCACCGTGACAGCAACGCACGACGACAACGAAACACTTGACGCCAACGATGCCCTGATTTTCGTGCTGCACAGCAGCAATGGGAACAGCCTCGGCACCATTTTCCAGAGCAACAGCACCGGGCAATTTGGCTTCCTGCCGCCGATGGTGGCGGGCGTCACTTACTATATCTCGGCAGTGGCAGGTGACAGCATCGCCAATGGTGGTGTTGACCTCCTGGACGGCTGCCTCTCGGTGTCGTTTGGGCAGCCCGTGGTGTTCACCGCCTTGCCAACCGCCAGCATCTCTAGCAACCAGGACATCTGCAAAGGAGAGCAAGCAACCATTTCTTTTGCCCTCACGGGCAACCCACCATTGGACGTGGTGTATTCCAACGGCACCCAGAATTTCACCCTCAACAACATCCTGAACGGCCACACGATAACCGTGACACCGACCGCCACGACGACCTACTCGCTCGTCTCGGTGGGCGACAACAGCAACCCCGCCTGCACTACCAGCGGCGGCAACAGCGTGACCGTGAGCGTGTGGCCACATGTCCTCGCGCTACAAACACTGACCATTTGTGAGGGCGAGTCGGTGGTGCTGGGTGGCGCTCCGCAAACGATGCCCGGCATTTACAAGGATACCCTGAGCACTTTCCACGGCTGCGACAGCATCATCGTCAGCACGCTGGTGGTCAATGACCTGGACACAACCTACCTGATGGATGCCAGTTGCAACCCAGCAAACGTGGGCACTTTCGTGCAAAATCTGATGAACCAAAACGGCTGCGACAGTACGGTGATTTTATCCGTGAGCTTCTCGCTAACGGACACGACACTCCTCAATTCAACGACCTGCGACCCAGCATTGGCGGGCGTTTTCACCCAAAACCTGACCACGCCGGAGGGTTGCGACAGCACCGTGATAACCACCGTAGCGCTGCTGGACAGCGATACGACGCTCCTGTTCGGAAATAGCTGCAACCCGGCCAATGTTGGCGTTTTTACCCAAAACCTGACCAACCAAAACGGTTGCGACAGCACCGTGATTCGCACCGTGAACTACTCCTTGACGGACACGACGCTGCTCAATTCAACGACTTGCGACCCAGCATCGACGGGCGTTTTCACCCAAAACCTCACCACCTCGGAAGGTTGCGACAGCACCGTAATCACCACCGTGGCGCTGCTGGACAGTGATACAACGAACCTCAGCGCACTGAGCTGCGACCCCGCCGACGTGGGCGTTTTTACCCAAAATTTAACGAACCAAAATGGCTGCGACAGCACCGTGATTTTGACCGTTGGCTATTCGCCCGGCGATACCACGGCGCTCTCTTCAACAACCTGCGACCCAACATTGGCGGGCGTTTTCACTCAAAATTTGACCAACCAATACGGCTGCGACAGCCTCGTCATCACGAGCGTGGCGCTGCTGCCCAGCGATACGACGGTGCTGATGGACAGCAGTTGCAACCCACTCGACACGGGCATGGTCGTGCAGATTTTATCCAACCAATTCGGCTGCGATAGCACGGTGGTCAGCATCACGACGCTGATTCCACCCGCCCAATGCGGCACCCTGGCCTCGCTTTCGGGCAGCACCATCCCGTGCGGCAGCACCGTCGGGCCGCTCACGCTGACCGTCACGCTTGGCCAGCCACCGTTCAACTACGCTTGGTCGGGACCCCAGAGCGGTTCCGGCACGACGGCACAAGTGAACGTCCCTCAAATCATCGGCAACCTGCCGCCGGGCACCTACTCCGTTACCGTGACGGCAGCCAACGGCTTGACGGCCACAGCAACGGCGGTGATTGACCAGATTTTACCACCTACCCTGACTGCCGGAGTCATATCGAATTACAATGGAAAAGACATAAGTTGTTTTGGGGAAATGGATGGGAGTGCAATTGCCGTTGCCGCAGGGGGGCAGCTGCCGTTTGAATATGTTTGGTCAAATGGGACCACTTCCACAGCAACGGCTTCAACTGCCACTTCACTCGGAGCTGGGATTTACCTAGTGACTGTGACGGACGCCAACGGATGCACGGCAACCAGCAGTGTTTCGCTCACCGACCCGGCGCCGCTCGCAATTGCGTTCAGCGTGAACGATTTGAATTGTTTTGGGCAAAATAGCGGAGCCGTGACAGTGCAGCCAACTGGCGGCACGGCACCTTACACTTACTCGCTTGACGGTGGTGCTCCGCAAACGGCAAGCACGTTTTCCGGGCTGGCCGAGGGCAGTTACGAGGTACAGGCCACGGATGCCAACGGATGCCAAACCTTTGAATTCATTGGCATCAACGCTCCCGTGCCCGTGGACGTGAACTTGGGCGATGACCAGTACATCGAACTGGGCGACCAAACCGTGCTGAACGCCATCGTCAGCCTGCCGTTCGATTCGGTGGCAATGATAGCGTGGCAGGGCATTGATTCGGTGGAATGCCCGGGGTGCATGGATCAGCTGATTGCGCCGCTTTTCACCACAACCTACGCCGTGACCGTCACGGGCAACAACGGCTGCTCCGACAGCGATGAGGTGACGGTGTACGTGAACCGAACCCGCAAAGTCTATGTGCCGAGCGCCTTCTCCCCTGATGGCGATGGGACAAACGACGTGTTCATGATTTTCGCTGACCATAAATCGGTGAAGCGAGTGAAGTCCTTCCTGGTGTTCAGCCGCTGGGGGGAGACGGTGTTCCAGTATTTCGATTTCCAACCCAACGACCCGACCTACGGCTGGGACGGTACGCACCGGGGGGGACAGCTAAATCCAGCCGTTTTCGTTTGGTTTGCAGAGGTGGAATTCACGGACGGGGAGGTACTGCTGTTAGAGGGGGATGTGAATTTGATTCGGTAGCTGTTTTTTGGTGAAAATTTTGGTGGTGGATCAAATAGGTTGATACAGGCCGACGTACTACCAATACCGCATAGTTAGTGGCAATTTTGCCGAAACATAACAGACAGACAATTTAACAAAAAATGACAATGAAATTTATTTCCACTTTGACACTAATTTTTACGACACTTTTCGCAAACGCACAGACAAACCAATTGCGACTAAATCCAAATATTGCCTTACCAAAAGACAGTATCGAAAGTAAAAATCTAACAACCTCACTTAACGATTTTTTGTTTTCTGCACAGAAACCAAACAAAGAAAATAAGTTTGTTTTTGAAGACGAAAAAATAGAGACATTTATTCAACTTGACGAAATTAACGGAATAGAGAAAAGTGGAAAATATAAAGATGATTTTTTTTACAAACCATATCTGACAAATGTTGTATTGCTAAAAGACAAAAACTATCTGATTCAAGTTTCATACATAGGAACAAATGAAAATGTGGCTATATTGAGAGCAAGTTTTGAATTTATTGCTCATAAATCTAATGACTCATTTATGTTTTCTTCACCGCTTTTGAGAAATACCAAGAATTGGAAGGTTGAAAAGGTAGCAAACAATATTTTTCATTACCAAAACTCAATAAACAAAGAAAAAATAAAGGAGTTTAATAAATTGACTTCTTCATTTGATTTAAAACTAAAAGCAACAAATAAAATTATCGATTATTATTGTACTGACAACATTATTGAGATGCAAAAATTAATCGGTGTTGATTACAAATCTGACTATAATGGAAGAACAGAAAGCGTATGGAGCTCTTCATTTGGAGACAGAAAACTAATTGTATTAGGCAATAACAATTCAACTTTTAATGATTTTGACTCACACGATTTATTTCACGACAGATTAAGTTTGGTAATTCCAAGAAGCAAAGTAAACAAACCAGTTGATGAAGGTTGTGCATATTTATATGGTGGAAGTTGGGGTATGAGTTGGACAGAAATATTCAAAGCATTCAAAGAGCAAATTGCAAGTAATAAAAATACAAATTGGACAGAAATTAAAGAAACGCCTATTTATTTTAAGACAGGAAATTATCCTAATTCAGCCGACTATATTGTAAATGCTTTATTGGTTAAGAAAATAGAAAAAGAAAAAGGTTTTGAAGGAGTTTGGGAACTTTTAAATGTTGGTGCTTTTGAAAAAGGTAATGAGAAATATTATCAGACACTTGAAAAACTTACAGGAATTACAAAGGCAAACTATAACGAAAAAATTTGGGAAATAGTAAACAACGAAAAATAGAAACTGCCACTAACACGGGTTTTGCGTCAGGCGGGGTGACGTGCAAACTTGGAGTTTTGTGCTTCTATTCAAGTTCAGTGCTGGTTGACAGTTTTGTGCTCCGAAACCCGCCCGAACGCAAAGCCCGAAACCGCTATCGGGAACTTTGGCAGCGCAGCCTTTTGAAATTAGCAAGTGTTTGTCACCTACAAAATGCAAACTCAAAAGCGCCGAAGCGGACTTAGTACATTGGAAATTAAATACCACTACTTTTGACCTTTCACGCCATGGTTGTCGTTACCCAGACCTTGGTCGGGGTCGCCGCTTTTGGCATCGCCGCAGGCGACCCGCCTCGTATTACGTACAAACTTGACGTGAAACGAGGCGTCGCTGGTCGCCTGCGGCGATGCCAAAAGCGGCGCACAGCAGAGAGAACACAGCACCTTTGGAAGGGCGGCGAGAAGGAGCAAAAGCAAAGAAATTTTGTTTCCAGTGTAGTTAGTCGGCACATCAAAATTTTGCGCTACTGCTGATATTCTCCAATTTTATTTGTCGCAATAAATAATTTTACTATTATTGTTGCCTATCCTGATGGCACCAAAAAATCCTATTGCATTGGCCTTTTGTGAGCCAGTGACCTAAGTTTTTGACCAAAAAACTTTGCGGGACACCTAATATCCATATTCCTTCACCTTCAAATCATTTTACATGAAACAATCAACAATGCTTCTGTTGCTGCTGCTGTTGTATGTGCCGTTGATGGCACAGGTGACGCAGGAGCGAACCGTTGTGGCATCGGGTGGTGACCAAATGAACTCGGGCAGTTTGAGCCTGAGTTGGACTCTGGGCGAGGCCATGACCGAGACCTACACGGCATCGGGGATAGTGGTGAGCCAGGGCTTCCAACAGGAAGGCTTGAACACCACTGGCACCCATGATGCCCGCTTGCCATTTGACGTGGCTGTTTTCCCCAACCCTACTGCCGCTGCCGTTTACGTGACCGCTGAAACGACACTGCCGATTACCGCAGAACTGGTGGCCACCGACGGTAGGGTGCTGCAACAGCGAACCTTGGATTTTGCCGCAGGCAAGGCAACCATCTCCCTGGCCGACCTGCCCGCCGCAACCTACTACCTGAAGCTAAAAGCCGAAACCGATTCCTTCACCACTTTCAAAATTCAAAAACTTTAACCAATGAAAAAAGCACTTTACCTTCTTAGCTTTCTTTTTGGAAGCATATCCATATTTGGACAAACTGCACCGCAAAGCTTTAAATATCAAGGCGTTGCACGCAATGGCGCAGCAGTCATCACGGGCAGTGTTGGTCTGCAGCTAACCATTCGCCAAGGCACGGCCAGCGGCTCGGTGGCGTACCGAGAGCGCCATTTCCCAAACACCAACAGTCAAGGTGTTTTTTCGGTAAACGTTGGCCAAGGCACGGTGACAGCCGGTAGCTTTACTGGTATCGATTGGGCAGCCGATGATTATTTCCTTCAGGTAGAACTCGACCCCAGTGGTGGCGCTACCTATACCGATTTGGGTGCTTCGCAAATACTGAGCGTACCCTACGCCATCTATGCCGAAAAGGCCGGCGCTGTGGACGGCGACAACGACGGCGACCCCAGCAACGAAATCCAGGCACTCAGCTTGAGCGGTGCCCAACTTTCCCTTTCAAATGGCGGGGGTTCTGTCTCACTTCCTACTGGCACTACCTATACCGCTGGTTCTGGCATCAGCATCAGCGGCAATATCATCTCGAACACAGGCGATGCCGACAACTCCGTCACCAATGAAATCCAGCAGATAACACTGGCGGGCACGATGCTTTCCCTGTCGAATGGTGGCGGCTCGGTGACATTGCCGACAGGCACCACCTACACAGCCGGTTCGGGTATCGGAATCGCTGGCAATGTCATCTCCAACACAGGCGACAACGACAATTCGGCCACCAACGAAATTCAGCAAATGAGCGTCAGCGGAAACCAACTATCGTTGAACAATGGCGGGAATACGGTGACATTGCCGACAGGCACCACCTACACGGCGGGGTCGGGTATTGACATCACCGGAAACAACATCAGTGCCACGGATGCTTCTACGACCAACGAAATTCAGACGTTGTCCATCTCTGGAACAGTGCTATCACTGTCCAGTGGCGGCGGCTCGGTGAACCTCCCAAGCGGCCCAGGCGGCGGCGACAACTGGGGCACGCAGACCGTGACAACGACCCCCGTATTATCTGGCAACGGTACGGGCGCCAACCCACTATCCATCGCACAAAACGGCGCAAGCAACGGTGAAGCGTTAGTCTGGAACGGTTCTACCTGGGCGCCTGCCGCTGTTTCTGGTGGTTCGTACAGTGCTGGTGCTGGTATCAATATCAGTGGCAATACCATCAGTGCCGATGACACTTCGCCTACCAACGAAACACAACAATTGAGCGTTAGTGGCAATCAATTGACCCTGAACAATGGCGGCAATACGGTCACATTGCCGACAGGCACAACCTACACTGCCGGAACGGGCATCAGCATCAGCGGCAATACCATCTCAAATACTGGCGACAATGACAATTCGCCCACCAACGAAGTCCAGTCCCTCAGCGTGAGCGGCAATCAGTTGTCCATTTCCGGTGGCAACACCGTGACCATGCCAACAGGCACTACCTACACAGCCGGTACTGGAATTAACATTTCGGGGAATGCCATCAATTCTACCTGGACTGCTAGCGGTTCCGATATTTACAACAACAATACAGGGCATGTTGCAGTAGGCACCAACTCCGCACTTGCACAGCTAGAAGTGAACAATCAGGGGACCAACGGCGAGGGTGCATACGTTGCAATTTCAAATGCTTCGAACGGCAGCCCGGCGATTGTGGGGACAACAGATGGCACCGGCGATGGCGTTATAGGCGCTGCAATTGCAGGCAACGGGGTAGTAGCCTCCAGCGTAACTGGCCGTGCAGGTAATTTCTTTAATTATGATGTAAATACCAACGACTACACCGTGCTCTTGGGTGAATTCTTAGGCGTTTCCGCTGAAGACATGATTGGTGTACGTGGATACTCCGTGCCCATGGACTTCTATGGCATAGGCGGGGATTTTGAGGGTGGGTACATTGGTTTGAGGGGTCAGATTTTCCCAACGGGAAGCGATTTCTATACGGGCATTTATGGCAACGCAAGTGGAGGCAGTGGCACAAATCAAGGCATGAGCGGGGAAGCCTTTGGCACTGGCATCAATTACGGCGTAAGGGGCTCAGCAGGTGGCGGCACTGAAAACTATGGCGTATTTGGAACTAGCATAGATGGCAATGGCGTGTACGGGTATAGTGACAATAACGCAGCTGTAGTCGCTGAGACCAATTCATCAGGGGACGCAGCCATGGCTGCTTTTAATCCCAATTGGGATGGAATGGTGTCTGAGTCCGCCAATTCCAGTGGTTATGCTATCTGGGGCATCAACAATACGGCGACCGGCACTGCTGGCCGGTTTAGTGGCAATGTTTCAATTCTTGGCTCACTCTCAAAGTCAAGCGGCACTTTCAAAATTGACCACCCGCTAGACCCCGCCAACAAATACCTCTACCACTCCTTCGTGGAAAGCCCGGACATGATGAACGTTTACAACGGCAATGCAACCACCGATGCCAATGGCTTCGCTACTGTTGAATTGCCCAGCTATTTCATGGCATTGAACATGGACTACCGCTACCAACTGACCTGTATCGGCACTTTCGCTCAGGCCATCGTGGCACAGGAGGTCGCTGACAACAAGTTCGTCCTGCAAACCGACAAGCCCAACGTGAAGGTGAGCTGGCAGGTGACGGGCATTCGCCAAGACCCATTTGCAGCACAAAACAGGGTGCAGCCAGAAGTGGAAAAAGCGCCTGAAAACAAAGGCCAGTATTTGCACCCAGAAGTCTATGGGCTGCCAATGTCCATGCAAGAGGATGCAGAACGGATGGAACGGTTAAGGCAGCAACGCGCTGCTAATGCCAACGCTAAGCAACCAACCGACCCGAAGTCAAAAGCGAAGAAAGGCTCAACTGGAAATATCAATCCAGCAACGGCGCCACAGCGCGGTAAGTGAGATGATTTTTGAATAAAATTAGAGGAGCATGGCTGGTCGTTATCCAGCCATGCTTTTTTTTATTTCATAAAACGAGGTCTCCAAAACGCTCGTTAAATCCGGCGATGCCCTGAAGCCCACCAGTATGCACCAGCACGATACTGGTACCAGCGGGAAAAAAGCCTTGCTCCGCCAATTGCACTGTAGCAAAAAAGGCCTTGCCCGTGTAGATGGGGTCGAGCGGAATGCCAGTTTTAAGCTTGAAATCGTTGATGAACTCAATCAGTTCAGGCGTCCATTTGGCGTAGCCACCAAAATGAAAATCGTTGAGCACTTCCCAGCGGTTGCATGATTGCTCACCGCATTTGGCCAGTAGATTTTCCACTTCATTTTGTAAAAACCCGCCTTTCAAAACCGATATGCCGAGTGCCCTGCATTTGCTATCCGCAATGCCCGTAGCGATGCCTGCCAGCGTTGCGCCAGTACCGCAGGCAGTGACGAAAAAATCAGGGGGACGGCCGAGCTGAGCCGTTGTTTCGGTTACGATTTCACGGCAGCCAGGCAGGGCAAGGCAATTTGCGCCACCTTGTGGCAAAATAAATGCACCTGTGGCATCAATTTTCAGGAGTTCGAGGAGTTCAGTTTCCGTTTTATTTCGCAGATTTGCCCTGCTCGTAAAAAGCAACTCCATTCCACACCCCTGAGCAAAGCTCAATGTTGGGTTTACCACACCGCTTTCTTCGCCACTGACAACACCAATAGTTGAATATCCGAACTCCATGCCAGCCGCCGCAGCGGCAGCAATGTGATTGCTGAATGCGCCTCCGAAAGTAATCAGCTTCGAAAAACCAAGCCGTCGAGCCGCTATCAAGTTGTGTTTGAGTTTGCGCCACTTGTTGCCGGAGACGTGCGGGTGCAGCAGGTCGTCCCGTTTTACGAAAAGCCGAAGTCCACGCTGCGAAAAGGCTTCATGTTCAACCACTTGGAGTGGGGAAGGCGGATGGTAGCGCAGGACATCTAGTTTTTTCATTTTGCACAAAAAAGCAAATTAAGCGAACATAATCATGACTAAACCTATCAAATAGTTTATTGCATCGTATTTTGTCATTTACCTAAAAAGCCAAATTAAGTATTAGATTTTGTATAATAAACCTCCCTTTTAATGAAAAACAAATCACTCAAAAAAGAACAAACGGTCGTAAAGCCAGCGACGGAAAATGTCAAAATTGAGGCAAACACGCCTAAAAACAACGATGGCGGTTATATCTGGCTCGTCTAACTGAACTCGGAGTAATAGCAAGCAGTTAGTTTTCTATAAAAACACTAGACCAAACACCACCCGTTAATTTGGTCAAAATCAGGGCGTGGCTTCGGCCATTGTCCTGATTTTTTTTGTACATTTTTATCAAAAACTCTGTGGGGTTGCCTACCTTTCCCGTCTTTCTCATCACAAAATATTCTGCAAGATGGCAATGCTCGAAGTAATCGTCGGAATGATTTTCACCTTCATGCTACTGAGCCTGCTGGGCACCACTTTCAACGAGTTGGTGTCGTCATGGCGTGGCTGGCGTGGCTTCTACCTGGAAGAAGCCCTCAAGCGGCTGCTGGAGTACAAGGACAACCCGGAAGTGTTCAACAAATTCATGGGCAACCCGATGTTCAAGCAGTTGATGCAGCACAGAGCACCGCTTAGGGTATCGCAGGCACCAGCCTTTCTGAGTTCCTCGAATTTTGCCTCCATCCTCTCCAATGTTCTGAAAAAAAAGAACGAAGCCTTAGAGTCGGTGGATGATTACCTGGGCGGGCTGCCCGAGGACAGCCAACTCAGGGCCGTGCTGGAGCAATTCAAGGAGGAGGGGCACACTTCCGTGGACGCCTACAAAGCGAGGATGCAGTCGTGGTTTGATGATGTGATGTGGCAATCGAGCGGCTGGTACAAGCGGCATTTGCAGTTCGTCACTTTTTTCGTGGGCCTTGGCATCGCCATTGTGCTAAATGCTAACAGTTTCCAAATTTACTCGCACCTGTCCACCAACGCCGAAAGCCGACAGGAAATGGCGGCTTTGGCCAAAACCTTTGTCAACGAAAATGAGACATTGCCCACTTTCGTGGCACCGCATGATTCGTTGAGCGTCGGCGAGATTAAAGAAGAAATGAAAAAAGCCGTAAATGCCCCAGAGATTCGAACAGTCTCCAATATTCTTGGCCTTGGCTGGGAACGCAGCGATATCATGGTCGGCATAAAACCTTGGGTTACTCGAATTCTAGGTTGGTTCATCACCGCCTTGGCCATCTCGCTTGGAGCACCATTTTGGTTTGATATTTTGAAAAAAATCGTCACTATCCAGAGCACTGGTTCCGCACCGAGCGGCGGGACTGGTTCTGCTCAGGTGGTAATCAATACGGGGAGTGGAGAGGTGAAGAAGTAATTGGGAATTGGGAATTTCATTTTTTATTCCCAATCCCCAATTCCCGGTCGTCACCCGCTAAAGAGTTGGTCTCATCTAACATCCCCGATTTCTCGGGGATGATAGATGCTGTTACAGATTCTACAAATCTTTAGCGGGTGACGACCCAATTCCCAATTCCTAATTCCCTTGGCACAATCACCTGTCAATCGAATCTAGCCGGTACCCCTCAATCAACCCAATAATTTCCTTCGCAAAATCATCTGTTTCAGCGAAGCCATCGGCTTCGAGGGCCAGCGCCCACGCCGTGTAATCTGCCCCTTTCAGGCGGGCGAAATTCGCTTTTGCATACAAACTGAAGTCCCGGAAACTTGCCCAAGCAGAGCTGTACTTGCGGTAGGTATGGCCTTGGAATTCCCGGCAAGCACCGTTCCAGTCGGCATTGCAAGGCAAGGCGAAATGGTTGTTGATATCGAGGGCAATGTCACGCTGACCAGCAGCGCTTTGGTAAAGTGATACGGCCAAAATGATACTGGCAGGAATGCCGTAGTGCTTCTGTTCCTCCTTCGCCACCTTGGCAAAACGTGTCAGGTAGGCGTGCTGTTTTGCCTCGTCAATGCTCGACAGCTCTGTGGGTTTGGCATTTGAAAACCCCGGAATATTGATGGAAGGTGCTTCCATGCGGCCCGTTTTGGGCGGCAGGCCAGCAGCAAGCGAGTTGGCTTCGGTGATTTTAAGTTTGGGTTTATCAGCCGACTTCTCTAATCGGTAAGGCGCTTCATCCATTCGCACCTGAAAGCTGAGGTCCTTGCGGAACCAAGCAAACAGCATCAACGCTGTGAGGGAAAGCTTGAACCAGTTTTTTTTGAAAAAACCGATTATCGGAAGAAGGGTGGTTGCATTTTTCATGGCTGCATTGCTTTGTGAATCAATGAGCCACAAATTTAAACAATTTGTTTTTAAAAAAACAAATTGTTTTTTAATCATCTTTTATCATTCAAGAAAAACCTTTAACTTCGCTACAAATTTTTAGAGATGAATTCACAAAGTATCAAGCTGGAATTAATCAAACTACTGCTGGAAACAGATGAGCCTTCCTTGCTGGAAAAGGTGAGGAAGATTTTGGCACCAAATGTTGATAAAAGTCGCCCTAAAAATATTGTGGGCTATAAGCCAAATGGCGACCCAGTATCTCAAAAGGAATTTGAAGAAGAAATGAGGATTTCCATCGGACAAATTGCCAAAGGAGAAGTCATGTCTCAAGAAGATTTAATAAAAGAGGCTGAAAACTGGTGAAATGAAAACTACATGGACCAACTATGCAATTTTCACTTTGAAAGGCCACTATGAATACATCAAGAAGGCCAAGGGAGTTAAATTTGCCAGAAGCTGGCGAAAGAAGATTTTTGATAGAACTGAATACCTAAAAGCCTTTCCAAGGCACGGGAGGCAAGAGTCAAGTATCTTGCACCCAACCCAAGAACATCGCTCTCTCCTTGAAGGAAACTATCGTATAGTTTATAGAATTGAAGACCAAGAGGTGTATATCATCCACGTTTTTGATACACGTCAAAGTCCTGACAAACTCGTTTTCTAATCCTCTTTCACATTCACCCGAATCCGCTCCTCCCGATTCGCCAGTTCCCAAGTCGTGTAAAAAATCAGCCTACCGATTTTCTCCATTTTCTCAAACATAATTTTGTCCACCGTGTCGCTCGGCTGGTGGTAGTCCTTGTGTACCCCAGAGAAGTAGAAAATGGACGGGATGCCCTTCTTCGCAAAATTGTAGTGGTCGCTGCGGTAGTAGAAGCGGTTCGGGTCGTTCTTGGCGTTGAAGGTGTAGTCGAGGTCGAGGTGGGCGTACTCGGCGTTAGCGGCCTCGTTGATGTCGTGCAGCTCGGTGCTGAGGCGGTTTGAGCCGATGACGTAGATGTAGTTGGGCTTACCCTCGTGCTTCTGGTCGGTGCGGCCAATCATGTCCACGTTCACGTCGGCCACGGTGTTTTCCAGTGGGAAAATTGGATGCTCTGCGTAATATTCCGAGCCGAGCAAACCCTTTTCCTCGCCGCTCACCAGCAGGCAGAGCACGCTGCGGCGTGGCCCTTGGCCGTCTTTTTTCGCTTGCGCAAATGCCTGTGCGATGTCCATGACCGTACTGCTGCCCGTGCCGTTGTCGTCAGCACCGTGGTAGATGGCGGGGCCTTTTTTACCCAAATGGTCGTAGTGGGCCGAAACGACCACAACCTCTTTTTTCAGCCGTGGGTCGCTGCCTTCGATGAAGCCGAGGACGTTGGAACCGAGCAATTGGCGCTTGTTTTTCTTCTGTACCATGCTCAGGCGGCAGGGCAAATCTATGTGGGCATGCTTGCCGGACTTCTTGATGCCGTCCCGCAGCTTGACGAATTTTTTGAATTTTTTGCCCACGATTTCTTTCGCCAAAGTGCTGGAAATGAACATGTTGTTGGCCAAATGACCCTCTGGATTTCCGCCTTCGCCCATGCGCATCTCGCTGCTGAGGAGCGTCTTGCGAGCCTCGCCTACCGTCGTTTTGATGTCCCCATCAATGAGCAGCACCGTGGCCACACCATGCTGGAAGGCCACTTCCATTTTCTTGCGCCAGTCTGTTGACCACGGCGAAAGTTCGGGCGTACCCGTCAGCCAGGAGTTGCCGTCGTTGTCCACGGGTTCGTCCCGGTAGATGAGGATGGTCTTGCCCTCCACGTTTATGCCTTCGTAATCGCTGTAATTTGGGTCGTCAATGCCATAGCCAAGAAAGGTAACCTCAGTTGTTGCGAAGCGCTCCCGGTTGGAGTTGGCGCTGGGGAACGAGACGAAATCGCTCAGGTGGCGGTGGCTCTCTCCGTTGATGGTCAACTCGATTTGGCCGTTGTCCCAGCTCTCGGCGGTGAAGGCGATGTTTTGAAAATAAGTGCTGGAGTCGCCGATGGTCGGCAAGCCCAGCTTCTCGAAATGCGCTGCGATGAAATCGGCGGCTTTGCGCTGGCCCTCCTGCCCGGTTTCCCGACCTTCAAATTCGTCGGAAGCCAGCACGGTGAGGTAGCTGCGCATATCCTCGGCGGTAATCATGGCGGCGTAGGGGGCAGCATTGGCTATGGCCGTAAGCTGTGGGTGGTCGGGTGGCGTCGTTGAAAGTTCGGGCGCCATTTGCGCAAGCAAAACGAAACTGGAAGTGAGAGACAGAATCGAAGTGAACAGGAATTTTTTCATTGAAAAAGGTTTAGTGGGTTTAGGAGGTTTAGGAGGTTTAGTGGTCGCTAGTTGCTAAACCTTTTAAACCTCCTAAACTTTCTAAACCCGAACGCCAGATAGACAGCAAAAATCGGGCTTTTGTTGCTTGGTGGCGAAATTAAAGGCAATTTGCTTGATTTTGTTTTTGTCATGGTGAAGACTTTTGATTATAAAAAAATAGCTGCATCGCTTGTAATTCAACTTTCTCGTCATATATTGCCCTAGTCTTGATACTTACCCATACTGTGCCAAGCTAACATTATTTTAGACTTGGCATAAAGATAAAATGAAGCATGCTGCAGCCCTCTGCAGATTACGAATTGTGGCTTTTTCTGACCGCCGGAACTTGTTCTCGGCCACAATGTATTTGTACCAAACCGACAAGCTTTATTTCCAACAAACTTCAAAATCTATCATCATGACACACAAAACTTCCTTACCTTTCGTATTCAACAAATTAACGGACGCACGGAAAATTAAAAACTACCTGTTACCCTGCTTTCTGTTGCCATTCCTCATATTATTTTGTAGTATCCTTGTCAACGCTCAAAGCACACAGGAATGCTACGATCTTCCAGACGAAGAGCCTCCTGTTTACCCGGCACCAATGACCCTGTGTCAAAATTATGGGGGCTTGCCCGCCAATGTGACACTAAACGGAAACACTAATTCCCAAAGCCAAGGCACTACTGGCTTTTCGAACATTGTTGTCCACATCAATGGAGAGTTCACGGTCAACTCCCATTTCTCCTTCACAAATTGCATAGTCAAAATGGAACCTGGTTCCAAAATCAAGTCGGTCAATGGGCAAACACTGACCATCTCCGGATCATATTTGTTTGCCTGCAATAATATGTGGGCAGGTATAGAAGTTGGAACGAATTGCTTGCTCACCATGTCCAGTTCTTTCGTTGAAGATGCCCAATTTGCCATTTTCCCAGCCTTGGATTCATATATTGAATTGGAGGGCAACACTTTTAATAGAAACTGGGTTGGGTTAAGAGCAATTGCTAAATTCAAAGTACAGTCTTTCAGGGCAAATACGTTCAAGCACAGCGGCACCAACCTAAACGTGCCATACCCAGGCCAAGTACCTGCCCCACAAGGCTCAAAAAGTTTTGCCGGAATGTGGTTGGAAAATGCAGGAACACTCACTCTAAACCCTACTACCATTGGCCAAGTCAACCTGTTTACTTGATTAAATATTGGAATAATATCCAAAACAACTACATTGATAATCAATAAATGTTGCCGTTTCTTGGGAATGTCAATTGCAGGGACAGGAGGTATCCTCAACAATTTCCAAACAGGGATTGGAATACTCTCTCAGATGGGCAAAAGTGTTGATTTCACAGGATTTAACAACATAACTGGAGCGACCCCTTCATTTGAAAATTGCTTCGCTGGCATAAAATTAGAAAATGGGGTAAGTTGTAATGTAGAAGAAACCAGTTTTAGGAAAAATGTTAGGGGCATTTGGGTAACCCAAACAGGCTTTTATATATGCTTCATCAAGAAGTCCAACTTCGAAATTGGCAAAACTGGTTGGCATGGCATTTTAGCCGAGACTGATGGAAGTGGCCAATGGTTTTCTGTGGACAACAGTGTGTTCACTCAAACGGGCACTGGCTTGAACCACGGCATTGAGTTTAATGGAGGAGGAGGCTCCGTTCCTTCGCAGCTTTGGCTCCACGAAGACAACCATTTTATCTTGAACGGAGACAAGGTGGGTATCAAGATTGACAATGTGAACGGCTCTAATGGCCTTGTCGAAATCATTGATCAAACATTCATCATGACCGAGCTAAATGGCGCTGTGCCCACCGCAGCGAAAATCACCAACTGCATTACCATGAGCCTGCAGCACAACGAAGTGAACTCAAACACGACCACTACCGCTGCAAAAGGCTTTCTTTTTGAGGAATCCACCAATATGTGCATCCGGGTGAACCAGTTCCTCGACAAGCTCGGCCCTGCCGTGCGCTTCAACGACACCTGCACCAGCTCCAAGCTGAACTGCAACACTTTCTGCGGCGACCAAACCTCCCTGCTCGTCAACGGGGTCATTGACCCCCACAACCACAAGAGCAATACCTTTTTTGGGACTACCTTGGTGCAGAACAATTCAATGTCATTTAACCAAATGAAATTTAAAGTGGATGTTATTGCCTATGCCAATTATATGCCCTCCAGTGTTTCACCTCAGACTTGGTTTGTGGACGTTGACGACAACGGTACTTCCCTCGGTTGTACAGGAGTCTGTGGCTATCCAGGTTCAGCAAGCATA
Organism: Saprospiraceae bacterium; assembly: GCA_021739645.1. GTDB lineage: Bacteria > Bacteroidota > Bacteroidia > Chitinophagales > Saprospiraceae > UBA6168. The sequence goes on from JAIPBL010000055.1 coordinate 19,580, forward strand.
TGTGAACCCTTGGCCTTGTCGGCACTGGAACTGGCCATCGCGGACGGCGGCTTGTTTGGCGCACAAACCGAACCCGTTCAAATCTGGAATGCCCAACGGACCCTCTACCTGAAACTATTGGAAAACCCCAGCCTGATAGTATCAGGTAGCGCAGTGCAAAGTTTCTACAACGGTCAATCCTCAACAGCAGTGGGCGCATTTGCACAAGTGGAGAAGGCCATCTACGATTTGCTGAAGATAGCAGCTATTGACAAGCAAGCCTTTGAAGTTTGGCATCATGAGTTAAGTGATAAAATGGATGAGCTGTCCGCCTTGATGGAACAGCTTTCGCAATTGGCCGACCCGACCAGCAACCCCACCTTGCTGGCAGCCATTGCGGATATCGAATCCGACATCACAGATATCAACAATGCCATCGTAAGCCTCGGAAACAGCATTCGCTCCAACCAAATAGCTGGGGTAGCTGCCATAGTTTCCATGAACAACTCACTTCCGGCCAGCACCGATTACCAGCTTTACGAAAAACAGGTAAACGAAATCATCCTGATCAAGATAGCCAGCGGCTCCGGCGACCTGACCCCGACCCAATTGGCCACACTCCAGAGCATTGCATCCCGCTGTCCAGAAAACGCTGGTAGTTCGGTCTATCAGGCCACCGAACTGCTACCTTGGTGTGACCAAAAGGAAAAGGAAGCAACCCGTGGGGCCAATTGCACTGGAATTGGGCTAAGGTCCAAAGGCTCTGTGGTTGAAACAGAAGACTTGGGTTTTACCATTTATCCGAACCCGGCAGACGAAGTCCTGCGAATCCGGCTATCTTCCAATAAATTTGAAACTGGCACGATCACCTTGACCAATACCCTTGGTCAGTTAGTCTATGTTTCAAATATTGGATTTGGTGACCGGGAAATCACAGTGCCGACTACGCAGATTCAATCGGGTATTTATGCTTTTTCATTGTCGCAAAATGGAAGGCTTGCCCAAGTCCAATTGGTCGCTATATCACACTAAAATTGGCTAATCTAAGCGCCAATCTTGCATACTGCTGTAGGTAAGGTTGGCGCTATTTATTTGACTAAAATGAAACGAATCGTTACCATTGTATTAATGACTCATGCAATGCTGGCTTTTAGCCAAAAGCATGACTACCACTGGGTTTTTGGGCAAAAAACGAGTACAAATCAACCAGAACACGGAGGCACAGATTTAGACTTCAATGAAAATCCTGTCGCTGTATATAAAGTAGATAGACAGTTTGAACTTGATTATACCAATATTTCAGTTTGTGATAAAGATGGAAATTTTATGTTTTCATCCAACGGGGTACGTGTTTTTGGTGCCGACCAAGAGCAAATCGAGAATGGATTCGGGCTTAACCCTGGGGCTTTGGCCGATGCTTTTCCTGATGGTTATCCATGTCCTCAAGGTGCTATAGTATTACCAAGTTTTAATATGGACAGTTTGTTTTATTTATTTCATCTCCGAAACCTTCAAGACCCATACGCCATTGTTGACCGGATCTATTACACGGAGGTTGATATGTCCAAAAACGGTGGTCAGGGTGAAGTGCTGGACAAAAATGTGAGTATATTGAGCGATAGCCTATCGCTTGGCATGCTCACCGCCGTGCGCCACGGCAACGGGCGGGACTGGTGGGTGTTCAAGCCGGAGAAACTGAGCAACGGCTACTGGCGCATCCTGTTCTCGCCATGGGGTTTCGGCGAGCCGGAGAAGCAGTATATCGGGCACTCGTTCACTGGCGATGACGGGCGGGGGCAGGCCGCCTTCTCCCCCGACGGCACCAAGTACGCCCGCTACGACATCCGCAACGACCTCCACCTCTTCGACTTCGACCGCTGCACGGGCTTGATGAGCAACACCGACTCCATCCCCATCCACGACCTCGCCGACACCCTCTCGGCCGCGGGCGGCGTGGCCTTCTCCCCCAACTCCCGCTTCCTCTACGTTCCCTCCTTCACCAAGCTCTACCAGTTCGACACCTGGGCCGACAACGTGGCCGCTTCCATGGTCACGGTGGGCGAGTGGGACGGCTTCGCATCCCCCTTCTCCACCACCTTCTACATGGCGCAGCTCGGCCCCGACGGGCGTATCTACATCAACGGCCACAACAGCGTCAACGTGCTGCACGTCGTGAACCAGCCCGACAGCGCAGGGCTGGCCTGCCAGTTCGAGCAGCACGCCATCATCACCCCTACCCTCGTACTGTTTGGTATGCCCCATTTCCCAAACTACCGACTCGGCAAGTGGGCAGGCAGCCCCTGCGACTCCATGCTCACCTCCGGGTTGGCCAGCGTGGAGCCGACAGCCTTTGATATCAGGGTGTCCCCCAACCCCGCCGACCAAGAAACCACCGTGGACATCACCACCACCGACTACGCCAGCCTCGACAGGCTCGAACTGGAATTCTACGACGGAACGGGCAGGAGCTGCGGGAAGTGGCGGCTCCATGCCTACTCGCCACTGGTGCGGGTGGTTATGGGGCATTTGGCGCAGGGGGCTTATTATTTCGTGCTGCTGGATGGGGGCAGGGTTGTAGCATCGAAGACAGTGGCAGTCAAACATTGAATCAAAAAACTCGGAAAAAGCAACTTTCAATGCCAACTTGAAGCTATATTTGGCTTCGCACTTGGAAGCCTTATTTTTCTATTCCACATTCACCAAAATAATCATAAAAAAAACAATGTACACATTCACCTACGGCGGCAAAAACGGCGAAACCTTCCAGCTCGCCGAAGCCAAAGACCTCGTCGTCGTCCGCACCAAGGACGATGCGCCACTCGAAACCCTTTCCCTTTCCTCCCAAAGTCGGGACATCATGCCGAGTCTGCTGCCCATCGCCGCCTTCCCCGAAGCCAGCGTAATGGTCTATCGGTGCATCGCCACGGAGGAAAAAACGGCCACAGCCATGCGCAACGCCGCCCGCAAGAACCTCTCGCAGGAGGAAGGCGTCCGCTTCGCCGGGCGGGCGCTGAAAGACCCAGCCACGGGCAGCATCGTTGTTTACACCAACAACCTCTACCTCCAGTTCAAGGGCGATTTGCTCAAAAAAGATTGCGCAGCAATCATGAAAAAAGCCGGCCTGAAGGTCAAGGAAGACCTCGGCATCACCCCCAACTCCTACTTCGTGGAAGCACCCGAAGGCACGGGACTTGGGGTTTTTGAGCTGGCGCAAAACCTGCTCTCACTGCCCGAAGTGGAAGCCTGCCACCCAGAACTGGTGCGGGAGCGCAAGTTCAAGTTCGTACATCCGATGCAGTGGCACCTTCGGGAAACACAGGTGAACGGTGTCACCATCAGCCAGCACGCCAACGTGGAGGCCGCTTGGGAACTCAGCCGGGGCAAGGGCATCACCATCGCCGTGCTGGACGACGGGGTGGACACCTCGCACCCAGAGTTTGCTGATAAAATCGTGTTCCCCCGTGACACCGTCACGAACTCCGACGATGCCAAGCCCAAAAGTGCCAGCGAACGCCACGGCACAGCTTGCGCCGGGGTGGCTGCCGCCAGCGGCAACGGCAAGGCCAGCGGCGTTGCACCGGAGGCGAAACTCATGCCCATCCGGCTCGGCAGCATCGGCAGCATCAGCGAGGCAAAGGCGTTCAAATGGGCTGCTGACAACGGGGCCGACGTGATTTCGTTCAGCTGGGGACCGGAGGACGGCGCCTGGTGGAGCGCCAACGACCCGCTCCACACCCGCCAAGCCCGACTGCCGGACAGCGCCAAAGCGGCCATTGACTACGCCGTGGAAAAAGGCCGGGGCGGCAAAGGCTGCGTCATCACCTGGGCCGCTGGCAACGGCAACGAGGACGTGAAGTTCGACGAATACGCCAGTTACCCGAAGGTCATCGCCGTGGCTGCCTGCAACGACAACGGCCGGCGATGCGTCTATAGCGACTTCGGTGATGCGGTCTGGTGCTGCTTCCCCAGCAACGATTTTTTCGAGCCAAGGCTCAATCCGACCCGCCCGAACACCCCCGGCATCTGGACGACCGACCGCACGGGCAAGAACGGCTACAACAGCGGCGGCATCAACGCCGAGCACCTCGTCGGCGACCTTGATGGGCTTTACACGGCCACTTTCGGCGGCACTTCCAGTGCCTGCCCCGGGGTGGCTGGCACGGCGGCGCTCATGCTCGCCGCCAATCCCGACCTGACTTGGGAGCAGGTGAAAACGGTCATCCGCAACTCCTGCGACCGCATTGACGAAGAAAACGGCGGCTACGACGCCAACGGCCATAGTCCGAAATACGGCTACGGTCGGCTGAATGCGAGGAAGGCCGTAGATAACGCCATCGCCGCTGGGCAACCAAAATCGGACGCCCCAAATTTTGAGGTGAAAGGCTTGGCCATTTTCAACAAAACCAAAAAAGCGCCGCTGGCAAATGATGTCGCCGTCGGCGAATTTGCGAAGCCAGAACGCCTGCTGGGACTGCAACTCAGCCTGGAACCGTTCCATCCCGACCTGCATGTTTCCTATAAATTGATGGTAAAAAATATTGGCGAAACAGAGGCTGGCACTGATGGCTCCGCCTCCGAATCAACGGACAGGCGGCGCTCGGTGGTGGGGGTTTCCATCTCGTTGAGTGGACCGATGGCGATCAATTTTAAGGTGAAATATGCCGTGAAACTGAAAGGGAAAGACAAGTGGGTGGAGGCGGAAAACGGCGCTTGGGCAGGCAGTGGGAATTTGAAGAAGGGTGCGACGGTGGAGGGGGTTAGGGTTTGGATTTGAAAAGGCTTGGGTTGCCATTTTTTGATAAAAACACTACTTTTGGTTAAAATTCATTGCATGAAAGTTTTAGAAAAGAAAATCACCTACCAAGAGTTCCGGGAAATGGCTTTCGACGACTCGGACGATGCTTGGTACGAACTCATAAATGGAGAACTTGTGAGAAAACAATCCCCTACCCTCGACCACCAACTCGTTTCTTCGGAAATCGAGTTCCAACTCATGGCATTTGCCAAAAAAACCAATACTGGCAAAGTGCTCCATGCCCCAATGGACGTCGTGTTGGACGACAACAACGCTTACCACCCCGATATTTTCTTCATAAAAAAAGAGCGCTATTTCCTTTTTGATGAAAAAGAAAAAGTGGTGATCGGCGCACCCGATTTGGTCATTGAAATCCTTTCCAAGTCCACCGCTGCCGACGACAAAGGCAGCAAAAAGGACAATTACGAGTTGCACGGTGTCCGGGAATACTGGCTAGTGGACCCCATTCGAAAGTCCATCGAAGTATATGGGTTGGTGAATGAGCGGTTTAAGCTGATTGCTTATTTGGAAGAAAATGGTGTGCTAATATCGTCGGTTTTAGAGGGTTTTGAAATGGAAATTGAACAGGTTTTTTCCGAAGCTAAAATCGGTTAACACTCACTCCCGCAAGTCCTTGTCAAACAAATCCCTCGACTTAAACCAAACCACAGCTACGATGCCCAACGACAGCGCCCCACCAGCCACCACCGACCGCACCGTGCCCAGCCAACTGGCCGCCATCCCCGACTCGAAAGCCCCCAACTCGTTGCTGGCGCTGAGGAAAATACCGTTCACGGCACCCACTCTGCCCCGCATCTCGTCAGGCACCACCAACTGCAAAATCGTGTGGCGGATGACCACGCTCACCGCATCGAATGCCCCGGTGAAAAACAGCGCCACAATGGACAGCCATAGGTTTTCGGACAGTGCAAAAACGATGATGGCCACCCCGAACCCAGCCACCGCCAACAGCATATTTCGCCAAGCCTTGTCCATGACAGTGGTGAAAGTGAGCGCCAACAAAGTGAGCACTGCCCCCACGGAAGGCGCTGCCCGAAGAACGCCCAGCCACTCCGGCCCCACTTTCAGGATGTCCTCTGCGAAGACGGAAAGGATGGCCACCACGCCGCCAAAAAGCACGGCGAAGAGGTCGAGTGAAATCGAGTAAAGCAGCATCCGGGTCCGGCCCACGAAAGCGATTCCTTCTTTTACTTTTTGCAAAATATTACCCGCCTCGGGGTTCTCCACCCGACGGTCACGGATGAGCATTAGGAAGCCGAAAACCAGTACAAATAGCCCTATCACCACCAGAATGGTATTGCTGAACCCGCCCCAACTGTAGATAAACCCACTAATGCCAGGCCCGACAATGGTGCCCGATTGCCAACCAGCACTACCCCAGGTGGCGGCATTTTCGTAAGCTTTTCGGGGTACGAGCAATGGCTTCAGGGAAGAGGCGGTAGGAGAATAAAAGGCGTAAAATCCGCCCGTGGCGGCAATGACCGCATAAATCACGTACTGCAAACTGTGTGCAGAGGCGGCATCACTCAGGTTTTTTGACACAAAAAACAAAATGAGGGAACAGCTGGCAATGCCGCTGATGCTCAAAAGCAGGATTTTTTTCTTGCTTAACTTATCGGCGAGGTGGCCGCCCAACAGCGACAGGCCCATGAACGGCAGCGCATACGAAAGCCCAACAAACCCAATGGACTTGGGGTCGCCAGTAAGCTTGTACAATTCGTAGCCAATCATCACCTCCTGTATCATGAACCCAACGGTGAACAGGAAATTCGCTGCCATGTAATAGCAGAACTCCGGGTAGCGAAAGGCAAGGAATGGGTCTTTTTTTTGTAAGGACATTTTTTGGCTGATGAGGGTGATGAGGGTTGATATTGTTGATGGGGCGGTCGTCATGCGAGCAATCAACCCCTAATCAACTTTTATCAAAATCATCAACTCCGAAAACAGGGCGAATTTCCTTAAAACCATGCAATGTGGCAGTTTTATTTTTAGGCGTAGCTTTGCGACCCAATTTGTCCGGCAGGGTGCAGGTTAGCTTTTAGTTTGACCCTTCGGGCAACGCCGGGCATGCCCACTGCGTTTTTTGAGCATAAAAAACGGATGCAACCAACAACGGCAGAATAGGCGACTTTGGTGGTATCAGTTTTGGCTCATGTCGGGTTTGAGTGAATGTATCGCCAAAGTCCTCTTTGGCGCCCGGGCTGTCGAAGAGGACTTGGACAGTACTTTTCACTCAACCCCAACATGAGCCTCAGTTTTTTTGAAAAGCTATTTTGAGACTAAAACTAAGAGACATGAATTTCAACCTTATTTTATTGATGAAAGAGACAAGAGGAAAACGTTTTTTAATGAAAAATGCGCTGTTTTTACTGGTCGCAATGACCCTCGTTACAGCCTGCGACCGGGAGGTCGAGCCCACACCTGCCTACCTGACCATCGAGCCGTTTGAGCTGCTTTCCACCAACCCGGATACCCACGGAAGTGTGTCGGAAAAAATCACGCACGCCGATATGTTCATGTTCGACAGCATTGAGAACAAGAGCATCCAACTGGGTACATTCCAATTGCCAGCCACCATTCCAGTACTAAATTCTGGCAAATTCAGCCTGAATGTGGATGCCATTATCAAAGCAAACGGCAACTCGTATTACCTCCAGCCCTATCCGTTTTACAAGCGGTTTTCCACACCCATCACCCTCGCCCCGAACGTTGATGAAACTGTTTACCCCAAAACCCAATACCGGGACGAGGTCGTTTTCGAGTTCATCGAGGACTTTGAGCACAATGGCGTACTGTTCAGCCTAGACCGTGACAACGACGACATGACTGCCGTCACGCCCACCAACCAGGACGTTTTTGAGGGCGATTTCTCCGGCTTGGTCACGCTCGACAGTGCCCATCCGGTCATCGTGGCACAAACGGCGGACTTGTACAACATCGAATACAGCTCGGCAGGCAAGGTGTTCATTGAACTGAATTACAAAACCGACGTGCCGCTCGAATTTGGCGTGGTGTCCGTGCAAGACAATGGCGCAGAAGGCGATATCAATTTCGAGTTCGTTGTACTTGCAAAATCTGAGTGGAACAAAATCTATTTCGACTTGACCGAGTTAATCAGCACGGCCTCCAACCCCCGTTTTGCCCTGATTTTCCGAGGCGGCATCCCCCTTGAAAACGGCAAATATACCCTCGACATGGCCGAAATCAGGTTTGACAATATCAAATTGGTACACTTCTGAGCCGACTTTATTTCTGACTGCAAACTGCCAACTGACGCACTGCCAACTTAAATGACTGCCACCCGTACCTACCAGCTTTTCGACTTCCTCACTGCCATGCTGGCTTGGACGCTGTTTTTTTTGTACCGTAAATGGCTGGAAGGTATAACGCCGGGATGGGCCGCACTCAACGACCTCAATTTTTACTACGGCATTTTCATTATCCCCGTTGGCTGGCACCTGTTTTATTCGCTCTTCGACGACTATCGGGACGTTTACAGAATGGCACGCCTGGCCACGCTTTCCCGCACTTTTTTCCTAACATTTTTCGGGGTCGTCTTTGTGTTTTTCACGCTCATGCTCGACGACTTTGTTAAAGATTACACCACCTACTACACTTCGTTTGGGGTGCTGTTTGGCTTGCATTTCGTGCTCACGGCCACGGTACGCATGGTACTGCTGACCCGGGCGCACCAGCGGTTGCAGGCGGGGCTGGTCTCCTTTCCGACACTGCTGGTGGGTGATGGGCTACGGGCCGCCGAATTGTACAAGGAATTGATTTCGATGAAAAAAAAGCCCGGCTACCGCTTTGTAGGTTATATCGGGCTGACGGAAGGTCACCCGCCTTTCGAGAACCTGCCCCGACTGGGCAGCCTGCCGGAGTTGTCGAAGGTCATTGCGAAGCACAAAATTGAAGATGTGCTGATAGCCATGGAACCGGAGGAACACATCAAGCTCACCGATACCCTCGACCGTCTTTTTGATTTTGGGGAGAAAATCCATATCAAAATCATTCCCGATTTGTACGACAACCTGCTCGGCAACGTTCGGATGAACGAGGTTTACGGGGCCGTGCTACTGCATATCCGACAAGAACTGATGCCCAAATGGGAGCGGCTCGTGAAGCGGATGATGGATGTCGGTGTATCGCTGGCCGTGCTGGTGGGATTGAGTTGGCTCTATGTATATATCATGCTGCGGGTGCGGATGAGTTCTCCAGGACCAGTTTTTTACCGGCAAGAGCGGGTGGGTCTAAATGGCAAGCCGTTCCACCTCGTCAAGTTCCGCTCCATGCGCACCGATGCCGAGCAGGATGGCCCGCAGCTCTCGCAAGACGACGACCCCCGTGTGACCAAATGGGGCGCCACCATGCGCAAGTACCGCCTCGACGAATTGCCCAATTTTTGGAACGTGCTGGTGGGGGATATGTCGCTCGTCGGGCCAAGGCCGGAGCGCCAGTTTTTCATCAACCAAATCGTGGAAAAAGCGCCGCATTACCGGCACCTGCTGAAAGTGCGGCCCGGCATCACCTCGTGGGGGCAGGTGAAATACGGCTATGCCTCCAACCTGAACGAGATGCTCCAACGCCTTCGCTTCGATATCCTCTACATCGAAAATATGTCGCTGACGCTGGACATAAAAATCATGTTTTACACCGTGATGGTATTGGTGCGGGGGGAGGGAAAATAGGCAGGTTGCAATCCAATCAAGCGTAAAATGGTGAACTCGTTCAGCTTGGCTCGGCTATCTTTTGACAGAAAAAAGCTATCTTGCAATAAATTTTGAAAAATTATGACTGCTGATATCCAAGCCAATTACCCACCCAAGCAAGCTCCGGCGAAAAAGCGTAAAATCCCGGAGTACCTCATCAAGGAAACGATTGATGGAATCCCATTTTATTATGCCGGCTTTGAGTCGGTTTTGAGTAAACACAAAACAAAAACTGACATCATGGCTGATAGTGGGTTGCAAAGCTTTATCAAGGCTTTTTTAATGGAGATACTTCTCAAAACACTCGATACAAAGCAGTTCAAGGTTTTGGTGGGCGAAATAGGAAACCACCTCGACCACCGCACCAACCTAGCCCTTGACCTGGCCATCTACGACCGTACCCAATTAACAGGAAAAAAAATCACCGCCAAATACATAGACTTTGCTCCCAAAATCGTCATCGAAGTGGACGTGCGAGTGGAGTTGGCGGAAAACAAAGAGGAAGTGTTCGATGCGTTCGTACTCCGCAAAGTGCGCAAGCTGCACGAATTCGGTACGGAGAAAATCATCTGGATTTTCACCAAAAGCAAGACCATCATCGTCGCAACACCCGGAAATTCTTGGGGCGTTTTCGACCTGAACGAAGATGTGGAAGTAATGGAAGGCATCCAATTCAACTTGGGCAAATACCTTGAATCCGAGGGTATCGAATTGGGAGAGGTATAGTTGATTTCATTCACCGTACCATGAGAAAAAAGGACGGGGAGGGTTTAAACCTCCCCGGCCTTTTCCATTAGTAAAACCCTCACCTCACTATCGTCACATCCCCTTTGTACAGCTGCCTCGTCCCATCCTTGAACTCAATATCCGCCAGGTAAATGAACACGGACACGTCCAGCTTTTCGCCACGGTGCGTGCCGTCCCAACCGTATTCAATAGCATCGGGCTGGCTGTGGTAAATCTCGTACAAAGACTCGCCCCAACGGGAAAAAACGATGAACGAGTGGATTTCCTTCACGCTGCGCCCATCGCTGAACACCATGAACACATCGTTGATGCCATCGTCGTTCGGGCTGAAACTATTCGGGATATAAACCTTCCCCTTGCCCACTTCCACCACCACCGAGGCCGAGGCCGTGCAGCCGCCAAAATCAGTGACCGTTAGTGTGTAGGTTGTTTGCGCAAGCGGCGAAGCGGTCGGCTTCCGGCAGTCCAGACAACTGAGTGTGGGATCTTCCAACCAGGCATAAGTCAGGCCGCTGGGCGGATTGACCGTTGGGTTCAGCACCACCGACTCGCCCAAGCGGATGCTGAGGCCGTTGGCGAAGCTGACGGAAACATTGTTCACAAAAACCAGCGTTACGGTGTGCGTGGAATCACAGCCGTTGCTGCCCGTGAAGGTCTGTGAGTAGTCACCTTCCGCAGTGGCCGGTTGCCCGAAAATAGTCGCCGTGCCGCCCTCACAGATTTGTATTTGCTCGCTCGTGCTCGCCGTAGGAATGGACGGCAAGGCCGTCACCGTCACGATGGAATCACAACCGTTTTGCGAAGCAAAAGTAAAGTTCTGGCTCGTGCCGGGCTGGAGGCTCGTACCGTTGTATATAAGCGGTTCGCCAGCGCAACCTTGCAAGGTCACAGCACCAGTGAGCACGGCAAGTTCCTGCACCGTTACCGTCACGACGGAGTCGCAACCCTGCCAAGTGTCGAGCGTCACGTCGGTGGTGCTCCCGGGTTGTAGGGTTTGGCCGTTGTAGGTCACAGTGCTGCCAGTGCAGGCTTGCAGGTTCAGTGCGGAACTTTGCGGCAGCAACTCAACCACCGTGACGGTCACGGTGCTGTCGCAACCATTTTGCGCAGCAAAAACAAACGGGGTCACGCTGCCGGGTTGCAACTGTTGGCCATTGTAGGTGGCGGTGCTACCCGTGCAGGCCGTCAGCGAGAGGCTGCTGCTGCTGGTTTGGAGTGCTTGAACGGTCACAGTCACGGTGCTGTCGCAACCGTTTTGCGCAGTAAGCACAAACGGCGTGATGCTTCCCAATGCAAGCTGCTGGCCATTGTAAGTGGCCGTACTGCCAGGGCAGGCCGTCAAAACCAAGTTGCTGAAGAGCGGCGGCGATGCGACCACGGTGACGGTCACGGTGCTGTCGCAACCATTTTGCGCAGTGAGCACAAACGGGGTCATCGTGCCAGCGGCGAGCGTTTGCCCATTGTAGGTAGCGGTGCTGCCGGGGCAGGTAGTCAGCGTGAGCGAAGAACTGAAGGCTTGCAGCGCCGTCACGGTGACGGTCACGGTGCTGTCGCAACCTTGCGAAGCGACAAAATCAAACTGCGTGACACTGCCCGGCGCTAGGGCCTGGCCGTTGTAGTTGGCGGTCGTACCGGGGCAGGTGGTGAGGGCCAGCGAGGTTTGGTAGCCCTGCACCTCGTTCACCACCACATTCACGACGGAGTCGCAGCCGTTGGTGGCGGTGAAGGTGAAGTTGAGGTCGGTGCCTGGTGGCAGGGCAGTGCCATTGTAGGTGACGGTGTTCCCCTGACAAGTTTCCAGCACCAGCGAGTCCGTGTAAGTTTGGAGTGCTGCCACGGTCACTGTAACCAAAGAGTCGCAGCCGAAAAAGGAGGTATAAGTGAAGTCGGTCACGCTGCCCGGCTGAAGGTTCTGACCAAAGTAAAATGCCGTTCCGCCTTGACAAGCAGACAAGTTTACGCTTGTGGGCGGCACTAGAATTTCCTCCACCGTCACCGTCACGGTGCTATCGCAACCATTTTGCGAAGCAAGCACAACGGGCGTCACGCTGCCCGGCTGGAGCGTCATTCCGGCGTAACTGATAGGTATTCCCTGACAAGTCGGAACGGTCAAATCGCTGGCGTAGGTGAGCAATTCCACCACGGTCACCGTCACAATCGAGTCACAGCCAGCGGCGGTGGTGAAGGTGAAATCCGTGACGCTACCGGGTTGGAGGGTCTGGCCGTTGTAGCTCACGGTCATGCCGGTGCAGGCATCGAAGCTCAAGTTTTGCTGAAAAGCAGCCACCTCCGACACGTTCACGGTCATGATGCTGTCGCAACCAGCAGCAGTCGTGAAAGTGAAATCTGTTGAAGTATTGGGCTGGAGCTGTTGCCCGTTGTAGCCGATGGAGGTGCCTGGGCAAGCCTGGAAATTCAGCGTGTCCGTCAGCACGGGGAGTTCCGTCACGGTGACGGTCACCACCGAGTCACAGCCGTTGAAAGCGGTGAGGGTAAACGGCGTGACCGTGTTCGGTTGGAGCTGGGTTCCAGCGTAGGTGACCGTAGTTCCGGTGCAGGTTTTCAAGGCTTTATTGCTGGCATAATTGGGCAAGGTTTGCACGGTGACGTGCACGGTACTGTCGCAGCCGTTGGCCGCCGTGAGGACGAAATTTTGGGTAGCGCCTGCCGGCAACATTTGCCCGTTGTAACTCACGCTGTCCCCGACGCAAGCTTTCAGCGTAAGGTTGGAGTTAAAAACGGGCTTACCAGTTACGTTCACCGTGAGCAAAGAGTCGCAGCCGTTGGCCGACGTCAGGTGAAACTGGGTGCTGCTGCCGATGGCCAGGTTTTGCCCCATGAAACTTGCCGTTTGCCCCTGACAGGCTTTGAGGTTGAGGGTTCCTGTCGAATTGGGCAGCGATTGCACGTTGACTTGCACCACCGAATCGCAGCCGTTGGAGTTGGTGAAGGTAAATGTGCTGTTGCTGCCCGCAGCCAGTGGGATGCCGTTGTACATCACCGTTTTTCCCTGACAGGCGTAGAGCTGGATGTTGTTCGTCGTGTTGCCGGAGACCGTCACGACCACGTCGGCGGTGTCCGTTCCACAAAAATTGGAAACGACGGCGTAGTAGGTGGTCGTGACCGTTGGGCTGACGGTGATGGAGTTGCCCGATTGCCCCGTGGGCAGCCAGGTTATTGTGTTCGTACCGGTGGCATTGGCGGTCAGGGTGACGCTTTCACCCTGGCAAATGAACTTGTCGTTGGAGGCATTCACCACCGGAAAAGGGATAGTGGTGACGGTAAAATTAATGGAAGTTGGCCCACAATAATTGAAGCCGGTGGCGGTGTAGGTGGTAGGCGAAGTAGTTGGAACGACCACGTTGATTGGCCCAGAACCTCCGCCGGGGCTCCAAGTTACATAATCCGTAAATTCGGTATTTACAATTAGGGTAGCAGGAGTGCCTTCGCAAACCTCAATGTTTGGGTCTTCGGGCGTCAGCATCGGAAACGGGTCAACGATGACAGTAATCGTGGTGCTAAAATCGCAGCCAGCATTGGAGCCGATGATGGTAAAAGTTTCGGTTTGATTTAAGGTTACGGTGATGCTCGGAGTAGTTTGCCCACCTGGTTGCCAGAGGATGTCCTCAACGAGGTGGTTGGGGACGACAGTCAGGACAGCTGTGCCGCCAGGGCAGATATGCACTTCGGCCGGCGCAGGAGTCAGCGTGGGCTCGAAGCATGGGAATACGCCTTCGTAAGTATCGCCTGAGCCGGGGCCACCTGGGCACTGATTTGCCTCTTGTCCGCCGCCATCCCATGCTGTTGGAATGCCGGAAACGACCATTGTGAACGGGAAACTCTCATCATTCGGCTGGGTGTTGATGTCGAGGAACACTGGGCCAGAGCCAGGTGCAGGGTTGCCCCACTGCACGTTGCCGCCATTGATGACGGCATTGAGCGTGGTGCCGTTCGCACTGGTAAAACTGGACGGCGATATGCTCAGGATGGTGGCGTCGATGTTGAGGTAAAAGCCCCAAGTGGAGCCAACGCCCGTCGTGGTGCCGCCAGCTACCAGCGCCGTCCAATCGATGGTAAAAGTACCGTCCCCATTGTCGGTAATGCCGTTCATCAGATAGCCAGAAGTATCGCAGGCAGACAATAGACCGGGCAGCGAAAGGAAAACGAGTAAAAGGAAGGTGATTTTTTTGCGAAATGTAAATATTCTCTTCATGTGTTTGTTTTAAATTACTGATGCTGGGTGGAAGCATTTTTATTCCAAAGAAAACGAAGTGGTGAAAGTACGTAAAAAAATACGCTCACCAGAATGTCAAGGGTAGGCAAATAGTGAAATGCTCAATATTTGGCAGTTTTCATTAGCAAGTTAACAGCTCTAAATGGACAAATCTCCTGTACTTTTATTAGAATTTCCTTTCCCAAAAAGAGATACAGGGCATCTGATGTTTTTGAGTGGATAATTTGGTTAATTTTGTTTTATCATTTTAACCTAAACTCCTATAATCATGCAAAACGCTTTACACCTGTCTATCATTTTCGCTGCCTGCCTTTTATCATTTCAATCCCATGCACAAATTATTGAAGAGGGTTTTGAAAACGTTCCCAACCTTACCCCTGCCAGCAATTTGCCCTCTGGTGTGTGGACAACATGGTCAAACTCACCTTCTGAAGAGGCTTTGGTATCAAATGCCCAAGCAGCCAATGGCACCCAATCGCTAGTCGTGACAGAATCTGCTGACGCCTTGGTCCTACTGGGCAACAAGACCAGCGGCATCTACACGGTTCAATGGAATATGTACGTGACCAATTCCATTGAAAATGAAGTGGCTTATTATGACTTTCAGAAATCCGAAACACCGGGGATAGAATGGGGTGCAGAAGTTTTTTTCTTTAATAATGGCATAGGACAAGTAAATGCAACTACTACCGATATTCTTTTCAATTTTGAATTTAACACCTGGTTTAAAGTAACCCATATCATCGACTTGGATGCTGATATAGTCACTATGCTAATAGATGACATTGAAATTGGGAACTGGCCAGCAAGCACCATACCGGGAGGTACCGGGCAAACTGGCTTAAAACAACTTGGCGCCATCAATTTTTTTTCAATTCATGTTAATTCAGCTTATTTCATTGACGATATGGTGTTTGTTGATGGTGTCATAAATCATGCGCTTGTCACTGGCATCATACGCCACGATGAAAATTATGATTGCCTTATAAATGGCACAGAAAATACTTTACCAAATTTTGGCATCGAATTCCAAGGGCAAAATGGGACATCCACCTCAACTACAAAGTCAAATGGGGTGTATAAATGGTTTGCACCATTAGGTAATTATTCCATAAGTGTCAATCCCCCCAACAGCTATTGGGATATTTGTCCTTTTAACGATCAACTCCAAATACTCAATACCAACGATACCATACAACTCGATTTTTCTGCCAAAGCCGCTATTAACTGCCCAGCAATGACAGTTGATATTACAGCGCTGTGGCTTCGCAGGTGCTTTACCAACCAATTGTATGTTCATTATTGCAATGAAGGGACTATCCCCGGTAATGCAGCTACCATTGATGTGCAATTGGACTCGTTCTTTATTTACCAAAGTTCAACCATTCCTCTCAGTAGCCAAAATGGCAACGTGCTCTCCTTTGAACTCGGCAATGTTGGCATTGGCGAATGTGGCGATTTCATAATCAATGTACTAATTGACTGCCAAGCTACATTAGGCCAAGAGCATTGCTATTCTGCAAAGGTCTATCCAGATACCATTTGCAACAGCACCAGAGCCGACCAGTCATTTACCGAGGAGTGCCAGCTTAATATTGGCAGCTTTGACCCCAACGACAAACGGGCATTTCCAGAAGGCGAAGGACCTAATTTTACTATCTTACCGAACCAAGAAATCAAGTACCAAATCCGGTTCCAAAACACAGGGACGGATACTGCCTTCAATGTCATGGTTGTGGACACGATTTCACCGCTGCTCAATTTGACCACGCTACGAACGGGTGCTGCAAGTCATCCTTTCACATTAAGCAAGGAAAACAGGGCGGTGAAGTTTCATTTTGGCAATATACTCTTACCGGACAGCACCACCAATGAACCAGGCTCACATGGGTTCATTAACTTCTACATCTCTCAAGTAGATGACCTCCCAAACGGCTCAAAAATCGAAAACCAAGCTTCGATTTATTTCGACTTCAATGACCCTATATGGACGAACATAGCTTTGAACACTGTGGATATGCCACTAAACAATACGGAACAGCACCAACCATTGGACATGGAGCTTTCGCCCAACCCTATTTCGGGCAAACAAGGTGTGCGGATAACTTCCCATTTGCCAGTGGAAAACGGAGAAGTTACGATATACCAAGCCAATGGGTTGGCGGTTATCAAGCAACCTTTCAATGGAAGCCACACAATTGCGCCACTTAACAACCTCCCTGCCGGCCTTTATTGGGTTCGACTTGCCGACAGATATGGGCATTTTAACACAAAGAAATTGGTCGTGATTGAGTGATTTGAAAGGTGAGTGTCGATATCCGATGATTTGGCTTGCCCAATATTTTATGGTAAATTACCCGTAGACCAAAAACACGTAAAATGGACATAGAACAACTCCGCTCAATCTGTCTTTCCTTCCCTGGCACCTCGGAGGCAGTCAAGTATGACGACCAGCTTGCCTTCATGGTATTGGGAAAACACTTCTGCTCCAGTCGTTTGCCCGATTTGAACACCATTAACCTCAAAGTACCGGATGACTAGTTCGATGCGATGTGCGACCGACCAGGCATCATACCAGCGCCATACAGCGGTACGAAGTTCAAATGGGTGCAGGTGTCGGATTTTGAGGCATTGACGGAAACGGAATGGGTGGAACTTATCAGGCAGGCGTATGAGAAGGTAAAAGCAAAGCTGCCGAAGAAGGTGAGGGAGGCATTGTAAAATAGGTAGCTTTTTACATCATCAATCTCCTTTCTTTTGTTCCTTCCTTATTTTTCGATACATTTTCAGGTCAGCCCTATACTGCTTTTTAATTCCCCGCTGCTTATAAAATTGCTTCTTTCGAAAGTGAAATTTGAACTTATTGCTGCCCTTAGCATCGGTAGTCACTTCGACATATATCTTTCTTTTGGAAGCTGCATATCCCCTATTTGATGGAATGACCGAGCTATCAGGTGTCTTTAAATTATCAAGTGGTATAGATACCCAAATATTGGTATTGTCCCCATAGCTATAAGTACCCTCAATAAACATATTGATGGCATTAGATTGGATTTCCATCAAGGGTATTTGAACATCTTTGCCCTTAATGGTCAACTGATTTTCAAGTGGGGCAAAGCTGAGTTGCTCAAAGCGTTTTTTCATCCGAATTTTGGCAGCCAATTCGTCGAGGGGCGAAAATCCCTTGACCACGATATTGCTCAATTCAAAATTAAACTCACCACTGTTTTCTTCCGGAACAAGGCCCTTGCCTCCCTGAGTCATAGCACCTGACAAGTCGAGGTTAAGGGTGACTTGGCCAGATAGTTTTTCAATATCTTTGAAAGAAGGAATGTCCAGGTAATCAAGGCTTTCGAGCAACTGGGCCGCATTCAATTTATCCGTCTGAAATCGGCCAGTAAATGGCGTGGATTGTAGCTGCCCCAAATCCACACTGCCTTGAAACCTGACACTGCCATCATGGAAACGAAAGCCGGTTTGGTCCAAAATAAGGGTAGCGGAATCTTTTAAAGAAATACCGGTTTGAACATCGTACAACTGCAATTTGTCGGAGTATATAAAAGTGTCCAAATACACACAAATATCTGGGTTGAAAGCACTCAATATCCCTTTAGCCGTTTCTTTTAAAGCGAGGGTTCTCTTTTCTGGTTTATCATCATGTTCTGGATAGAAAATATTTAAAAACTGAGCCCATCTTATCTTCGTGGAAGTGATATCAACAACAGCTTTTACTTCTTTACCAGTATTCCCAACCACCACTTCGCTAAGATTTTGAATATTCCCAGTTAATTCAATTTTTTGATGAATAGAATCCTTATCCATATAGGCAAAGAAGTCCGCATCATCCTCATGTAGTGAAAGGTTTATTTCTGTTATCGGAAAACTAACATCAGCCTGTTTATAATAGACCTCACTATTTTGCAGGTTGAAGGTAGCGTCACCCTTGGCCAACAGTTCTTCAAAATCCCGGACATTGCCCTCATATTGCAATCCTGCAAAAAAATGGCCTTTGCTAAAAAAGAATCTATCCGTCTTAAAAAACTGGTTGAAGAGGGCAGGGTCGCCATCCAGCGCAATTTTGGTTTTTACACTATTTCCGAGTTTTATATCCTGCTGATTAATTAACCGACTTTCGGCTGCAGGCTCGTAATACACCTTCCCTAAAAGGGTTTTGCCTTTATCTATTTGAAAAATTATTTCACCAGTAGATGTGCTGGGTATTAAGCCTTTTTGGTCGTCTAAAATTCCTTTTTGTTGAACATCTACACTGACATTTTCCGGTAGGTTTTCTATGTTCTTGAGCAGTTTCACCTTAAAATAATCAAAGGGAGGCAGAAGCTTGGCTAGGTTCAAATTCTTGGCATGCAGCTCAAACTCAAAAGGTGTAATATTTTCCTTGCTTACATCCAGTTTTGCTTTAAGGTTAACCAGCCCTTCCTCGTATTTAAAGCTTGTATTTTCCAGTACCAATGCCTGCCCCTTTTCAAAATGAACCCCGGTTTTGAAATTACAAAGCTCCAATAAATCGAAATATTCGAGGGTATCCACCGATGCTGTAATCCGGGGTTGGAAATGAAATTGGATTCCCCGGATTGTTTCCTTCATGGAACGCTTTTTTTGTAAATCATTTTTGGGGTTGTCATCATCCAAATAACCGTTTTCTCCAAAAAGGTTGACAAAGTCCGTCCAGCTTATTTTTCGGGCGACAAAATTGACTTTGCTCGATGAACGCTCGGCTAGTGCAAAAAGCAAAGCATTCAGGTTTTTTAATCCCCCATCAATGAGGAAATCATGGCCATTTTCAAGGGTGCTGCTGACGATGGAGAAGTTGGCATCGCCTTGTTTTTTATGGAGTTTCAACTGCGCAAAAGGGAAAGTTGTATCAGAGGGTTTATACACAACAGAAAAGTGGTGCAATGCTAATTGAGCTTCACTGCTGACTATTATTTCATTTAAATCATTCAACGGCCCTTCCACATTCGCCAACAAATTAAAATGCCCCTTTTTAAAAAAGAACTTATCGTTTTTCAGCCACCTACTTATTCCGGAAGGTTGTCCATTTATATTGGCAATGGTTTTTATTCTAGCGCCGTCTATTGGTGTGGAAGTAATTAAAACGTCAGTTGCATCCATCTTATAAACATCATACGAGGCAACAACGTCCCTCAGTGCAATTTTAAGGTTTTTTCCATCCTCTTTATCCCCTCGTTCACCATCGTATAAGCGGTTGGAAAATCGCCCTTTCAGCCTCACCTTTTCAAATAAAAAGGTTTTTGCTTTCACCTCATTTTCTTCTTCCAAGCGGAAATCGATATTGACCAAAATTGGTTCACCGGGCTTGAAATAACTGGAAATAGTTGTCTTGGAATAAAAAGGCTTTTCGATGTGATAGAGTTCCAATTTTTGCTGTATATCCTTCGTCAACAACGGCATTGATTGCGACCAAACCGTGTTTTCATTCTCAAAGGTCAGCTTCGTCAGGAGCTTTTTTCGGGTATCATAATTGCCGCCGAACATAAAAACTTGTTCATTGATGGACAATGGGAAAGGCTCAAAAACAATATTGCCATCCGATATGCCCATGTTTAGTTTCCCGGATAAATGACTGTTGGCTGCAAAAGACCCATTTTCCTTTTTAAAAACAAGTTCTTCAAAGAATATGGACATATCAACTTCCGCAGCCAGCCCATCATCTTTTAGGTGCAGTTTGGCAGCGAGGTCTTCCAAATTTGCATGGATGCTGGTGGTTTTTATGGCGTCCGTAAAATTAAAATCAACGTTGGTGAAACGGACATTCATATTATCCGTCAATACTTTTAAAAAGCTGGCCTTATGGGTTTCCCCATCTTCCGTTTTTTCCGAAAGAAAACTTTTCAAATTGCTGTACCCGTTCTCGTCGGTGAACAGGCGGATGCTCCCGTCTCTTAAAACAAACGACTTTATTTCAACTTCATGCGAACGCCATGCTTTGAGAGAAGCTGCTATCCGCAAACTGCCCATTTTCAAAATTGGCGTCTGATGCTGGTCAAACTGGGCATCCCGCACCGACACATTTTTCAGGGAAATGGTGGCCGCCGGGAAGTCTCGAAAAAGGCTGATGTCTGCTGACTGGAACGAAATAGAACCATCGTTCAAAAAGGTGAGGTGGCTGAAAATTTTGGTTTTGTTGGACTTTAGGTAAATATTGATGCCGAGCAAAAACAGGAGTAATAAAATTACAAGCGCCAATAAAGTCCTGAACAATGCCCGAACCAGCCTGCGAGTTATGCTGGCTATTTTGCGGTGCGCCGTTGTATCCTTTCCTGTTTCATTCATTGCAGCGAATGTAGGATGTTTTGCGCTGTATTGTTATTTCACCAACGTATCTGCAATCTCTTTCCACAGCGCCTCCGGGATAATTTTGACCGAATACTGCTCCGCCGCATCCAGCTTCGCCTTGCCCGGTTTATCGCCCACAATCAAAAAGTCTGTTTTGCTGGAAATGCCGTCCGTTGGTTTTGCGCCCAGTTTTTTGGCGATTTTCTCTAATTCCGTGCGGGCCGCATCCAACTTGCCCGTGAAAACCACCGTCTTGTTTTCCAAAGTACGGCGGTAGGTTTCGTTTAGCATGTTGAGCCAAACTTTCTCGCTGATTTTCTTGACGCCGTGCTTTTCGGCTGCCGCCAATTTCACAGCACCCGGCTCCTTCCCCACCACGAGGTAATCCGTTTTGCTGGACACCGATTCCACGAAGTTGGCGCCCACGGCCCTGACTTTTGCGGCATGTGCGTTCCTGCTTTCCGTGAGCACTCCCGTGAAAACGATGGTTTTGCCGTCCAAGCCACCGGAGAAGGTTCGGTGGCGCTTGACGGCGGCGGTGGGTTGCTTGACTGGCGCCGCTTTCTTGCCGGGCGCTGCTTTGGGCTGTGCCAATGTTTCCACGGCTTCCAGGAGCTTCTGCATTTCCTTGGAGCTTGCCCCGGCCTTCCATTTGGTGAGGTCAACGTACTGCACCCGCCGATAGCCAAACGGCAGGCGGGTAGCGCCAATCATGGCAGGCACCAGAATCTTCCTTTCCAGCCCTTCGTAGGCTTCTTCCAGCACCCAATCTGACTCCACCGAATTGGGCGACCAAAGCACCACGATACAACTGGCCTCGTCCAACGCCTTGCCGATGGCACGGTCGAATGCCTTCCCGGGCATCAGGTTTTTGTCCCACCAGACCTTCCATCCTTTTTTTTCGAAAACGGTGGCGAGCGCCCTGGTCTTTGGGCGGTCCTTGCTGGAATAGCTGATGAAAATATGGCTCATTGATTTGTGGTTGGGTGAATGGTTTGGCAAAAGCTGCCCATTACAGGCAGTGCGCTAATGTCGTAAAATTTGGGAAAATAAATGTGCTTGGTGTTTTTCGCCGTCCAACAACAGAAAAAGTTAACTAAAAAAAAGCGCTTAAATGAGTTCTATCCGAAAGATGGGCGAAGCGAGACACGAGTTGAAAAAGGGCAAATTAAAGATGGCTTCGAAATGGCCTTGGTTACTTACCGAATTGTGGCCGCATTTGAAATTTTCACGCTTGGTGGATTGCTACTCGTTGCCCTTTTTCAACTCGTGGGAATTTGGATAGTTTTATTTATAAATTGAGCGAACGGTTTGCATCCCTGTCAGCCGCCCTGCATAAGGGCGGTTGGCAGGGATGCTTTGTTAGCACCAGTTTTTTTTACTCTTTAATTATCTTTTTGATGACTACTCCATTCTTATTCCTCAATTCTAAAAAGTACATACCACTTGGCAAATGAGATAAATCTATTTGTCTATTGTTATTCAATTGATAAGTTTCAATAAGCCTTCCTGTCGTATTTCTCACCTTAATATCCCAGTCTTCTATATTGATTCCACCGATTTGGACAATGCCACCGGTGGGATTGGGAGAAATTTGGATAACATTATTTTCTACTAATTCATTTGTCGGTGTTGTTGAACAAGCAGTTTGGATTTCAGGAACACTGTTACATCCAAAAGCATTTCCAGCAACGGTAGCGGGGCCACCATTATCCAGATAATCGCAGATGCTCTGCACTTCGCAGGCGGAGAGCAGACCTGAGTTTTGTAGGTACAAATCTGTTATTGTTGTATAGTCTATATTGTCCAATCCCATCAGGGAGGTCAATGCGGCGTTGGAATGAATGAGAAGGTCTCCCCCGATGGAGGTGAGTTGAGCCAATCCAGTCAGGGAGGTCAAGGAGCCGTTGGTACCAATGTAAAGGCCTCCCCCAATGGATGTGATATTGTCCAATGCCGTCAATGAGGTCAAGGCGTTGTTGATACCAATGCTAAGGTATCCCCCGATGGAGGTGAGGTTGTCCAATCCCGTCAATGAGGTCAAGGCGCTGTTGACATTAATGCTAAGGTCTCCCCCGATGGAGGTGAGGTTGTCCAATCCAGTCAGAGAGGTCAAGGCGGCGTTGTTATTAATGTCAAGGTCTCCCCCGAAGTAGGTGAGATTGCCCAACCCCGTCAGAGAGGCCAATGCGGGGTTGTATGTAATTAGAAGGTATACCCCCCCGATGGAGGCGAGGTTGTCCAATCCCGTCAGGGTGGTCAAGGTAGCGTTGTTATTAATGTCAAGACCTCCCCCGATGGAGGTGAGGTTGTCCAATCCTGTCAGGGAGGTCAATGCGGCGTTGTATGTAATCAGAAGGTTTCCCCCGATGGAGGTGAGGTTGTCCAATCCCGTCAGGGAGGTCAATGCGGCGTTGTATGTAATCAGAAGGTTTCCCCCG
>JAIPBL010000144.1 GCA_021739645.1 Saprospiraceae bacterium
TAATTCCTCTTTGCTTTTGTCCGATAAGGCTCCTTTTGTCAACATGCCGAAAGTTAAAAATTATTTGTTCTACACAGCTTTCTATTGCAATAATTTTCGGGGCTTCAAAAAAATGATTACTTTTCGCTAATCAATTACAATAATAAGATGCATTGTCTATTTGAAACGGGTATTTAGTCTTCAATATGCCACCATTAATCAAGTCCAATAAATCCTTGTTGTCAACAATGGTTTGATAGTCGGCCTCCGTCATTTCATAGATGAGTCGTGATTTGGGGTAATGCTTCATGGCCTTCTTTTTTACTTTCTTAAAAGAATGGTCGAGCACCTCGCCATACCACAAAAGATTCAGGATATATTCTCTTTTTACGTCCAAGCTTATAGTGTATTGATTCCATTTTGCCAATAAATCCTCCAAACGTCGGATGCGTGCTGGGTTGCCCACCAGAAGCGATTCCCGATAAGTAACGAGCGGAAGTATTTTCCGCATATTGGCATCATTGGCGATATCTTGTGCCGACGATAGCAACGGCAAGAGCAGTAAAAAGAGGGCTATTTGTATTTTCATTATTTATGCGAATTTGGAGTTAAAAAATATCTTTTCAACTTATTACTGTTAAGGTGTACGCCGCTTTGTCATGACCTTCGGCCATGACAAAGCGGCAAAATAGAATTAAGGTTACAACTTAATCTGCTGTTGACTTTGGCTGGCAAAGATATTAAATAAGGGCAAGTGTAGGCTGGCATGTGCATTAGTTTGAACCCTGGCCAACCATAAGGCACCAAAATGAAATGATAAAAATCACCAACCTTTCCCATCCACTTCCCTTTCTTTGCCCAACACAATCCTCCACAAGAAATGAAGTTGATTTACAACCCAGTCTTCCTAAAACACGACACCGGCATGCACCCGGAAAACGCCAAACGTTTGGATGCTTTTCAGGATTTGCCGACAACCGAAGTACCGGACAGCTCGCAGTGGCTCGACCTCGTGCACACTGCCCAGCATATTGAAAAAGTGCGGACAGCGGGAGCGGCACACACCACCCACCTCGACCCCGACACGATTGTTTCGCCGGGAAGCTACGAGGCAGCGGTACGGGCAGTGGGCGCTACCATCTTGGCCAGCGAGCAGGGCGATTTTGCGCTCGTGCGCCCGCCCGGCCACCATGCCTACGCCAACCGTTCCAGCGGGTTCTGCCTGTTCAACAACGTGGCCATCGCTGCGCAAAAACTGGCCAACGAGGGCAAGCGGGTCTTCCTTTTCGACTTCGACGGGCACCTCGGCGACGGCACTTCGCATATTTTCGAAACCATCAAAGAAGTGATGTACTGCTCCATCCACCAGTACCCCGCCTTCCCCGGCCACGGTTGGACGAACGAAATAGGCACCGGTGAGGGCCGAGGCTACACGATGAACGTGCCGCTCCCTCCCGACAGTGGCGACGATGTTTTCATGGATGCCGTGAATACCTGCATGCAGGTGTTGGAGCAGTTCAAGCCCGACGTGGTGGCCGTTTCGGCTGGGTTCGATGCGCATCTTTACGACCTCTTGCTGCAACTCCGGGTGACCGAAAGCAGCTTTTTCAAAATAGGCCAACTGTTGCGGGAGCGAAGTAAAAATACATTCGCCACGCTCGAAGGCGGCTACAACGTGGCGGTGCTGTCGCAATGCGTCTATAATTTTCAAGCTGGCATCAATGGCGAAGAAATGCCCCATCCCCGACAAGAAACCAGCTCCTCCCGCCCCGTTTGGGAGGAGTACGAATTGCGGATTAACGCCGTGATGTCAAACTTGACACCTTGGTGGAGATTTCAGTAAATTAGGGAATTAGGGAATTGGGGAATTGGGTTGGGTCCAACCCAATTCCCCAATTCCCCAATTCCTAATTCCAACTCATGTACCCACTCGATAAAATATTCAAACCAAGTTCCATCGCAGCCATCGGCGTTTCCGACCGGCCGGGCACGGTGGGCTATGCCATCATGGACAACCTGCTCAAGGGCGGGTTCCAAGGCAAAATTTATCCCGTCAATCCCGGTCACCCCACGATTCGGGGCAAGAAGAGTTTTCCTTCGGTAAAAAAAATACCGGGAACCGTTGACCTCGCCGTCATCGCTGTGCCAGCAAAGGCGGTGCTGGGCGTCCTCAAAGAATGTGGGGAAGCGGGCATTGGCGGCGCCATCATCATCACGGCGGGCTTCCGGGAGTCGGGGCCGGAGGGCAAGCGGATGTACGACGAAATTGGGGAAGTAGCCCGGCAGTACGATATTCGAATCATCGGGCCGAACTGCCTCGGCATCATCGCCCCGGCGCTGGGCCTGAACGCCAGCTTTGCCAGCCGGATGGCGCTGCCCGGCAAGATTGCGTTCATCTCGCAGAGTGGCGCACTTTGCACGGCCATCCTCGATTGGTCGGTGAGCCAGAGCGTCGGGTTCAGCCATTTCGTGTCCATCGGCGAGATGGTGGACGTCGGCTACCACGACCTGATTGACTATTTCGGAGCCGACCAGCAAACCGCTTGCATCCTGATTTACATGGAAAGCCTCAGCGACCCCCGCAAGTTCATGAGCGCCGCACGGGCTTTTGCCCGCCAAAAACCCATCATCATTTTGAAAGCCGGGCAAAGCCTAGAGGGGGCGAAGGCCACCCTTTCCCACACCGGTTCGCTGGCTGGCAACGATGCCGCCTACGATGCTGCTTTCCGGCGGGCGGGCATCATCCGGGTGGACACGATTTCGCAGCTTTTCCATGTGGCACAAGCCTTGGCCATGCAGCCCCGACCAAATGGCAACCGCCTCGCCATCCTCACCAATGCAGGCGGGCCAGCAGTGCTGGCGACTGATTTTTTGATGAAAAACGGTGGCCAACTTGCAACGCTTTCGCCAACAACTATCCAGGAGTTGAACAAGTTTTTGCCAGAACACTGGAGCCACGGCGACCCGGTGGACGTGCTGGGCGATACCCCGGCGGTGAACTATGGAAGGGCGCTCGACTTGATTTTGAAAGATGAAAACGTGGACGGTGTGCTGACCATCACTGCCTCCCAGGCGGTCATCAGTGAAGCGGAAATTGCGAAGCATGTCGTGAATATTTCAAAAACCAACCAAAAAACCCTGCTCGCCTGCTGGATGGGGGAAACGGACGTGGCCGATGGCCGGGAGCTGCTCGAAGAGGGCGGAATCCCCAGTTACCGTTACCCGGAGGAGGCCGTGCATGCCTTTTTGCGCATGTACCGATACGCCAGGGCGCTCGAATTTTTGTATGAAACGCCGACCACTTCCCCCGAAGAATTTTTGCCCAACAAAGAAAAAGCCGCAGGCATCATCCGCACGGCGCTCGATGCAGGCAGGCTCACGCTGACAGAGCCGGAAGGCAAGCAATTGTTGAGCTGTTACGACATCCCAATTGCCAGGAACGAAGTGGCTGAAACGGCTGAAGCAGCCGTCATTTTCGCAACGGAAATCGGCTTTCCCGTGGTGATGAAAATTGACAGCCCCGACATTGGCCACAAAGTAGATGTGGGCGGTGTGCTGCTCAACATCCGAACGGAGGAGGAGGTACGGCAGGCATTCAACACGCTTATCGCCAACGCAAAACGCCACCGTCCCGACGCTCACATTGTTGGGGTTTTGGTGGAAAAAATGGTGTCCAAGGATTTTGAATTGCTCATCGGTGCAAAAAAAGACCCGGTGTTCGGGCCGGTCATCGCCTTTGGGATGGGCGGTACTGCGGTCGAGATTTTTCAGGACATCAACCTCGGACTGCCCCCGCTGAACATGGCACTGGCGAGGCGGATGATTGAGCGAACAAAGGTATTCCAACTGCTGCAAGGCTATCGTGGTCGCCCTGGCGTTGACCTGCTGGGCCTCCAGTTTTTGCTGGTAAAATTCTCCTACCTCGTCATGGATTTTCCCGAAATAAAAGAGGTTGACATCAATCCGTACGCTGTTGACGTGGAAGGTGGCGTGGTGCTCGATTCACATATTGTGCTGGAAAAATTGCCAGCGCACGAGGGCAGGTTCACCTTCGACCACTTGGTTATTTCGCCTTATCCCGACCATTTTACAAAGGAAGTCTTGATGAAAAACGGCCAAACGGCGCTGTTCCGTCCCATCCGTCCGGAAGATGAGCCGCTGGAGGCGGAGATGTTCGAGAAGCTGTCACGGGAGAGCATTTACTTCCGGTTTTTCGGGTACGTTCCAAAAATCAGCCACAAGTTCCTCGTGCATTTCACGCACATCGACTACGACCGGGAACTGGCCATCGTGGCCGAGGTGGAGGAGCAGGGCCGCAGGGTGTTGGCTGGCGTCGTTCGTCTTGTCAATGATTATTCAGACCGGTCTGCGGAATTTGCCATCATCATCGCCGATCCTTGGCAAAGGGAAGGGCTGGGCGGCCAGATGATGGATTACATGATTGAAATCGCCCGGCAGCGTGGGCTGGAGCGGATGCACGCCGAGGCATTGTCCAACAATGAGGTGATGCTGGCCATGTTCGAGCACCGGGGGTTTAAATTGTTGAAACGGGATGGGACTTCGTACAAGGTGGAATTGACGCTTGTGTGATTGTTTTTGAACAGTCTCCAAACATGCCCTAAACTGCTTGCCCCAGGCACCCCTCGATAAAGCCATGCAGCTTGCCCATTTGCCTGCGCCCGGCTTTTTGGCCGGAATAAGAAACGAGGTAAATGGAGAGGAACAGCAGCACCATCGGCAATACCCACCACAGTATCTTGGCCGGTTGGCCCAGCGAAAACAGCGAAAGCCCATAGAGCAACATGCCCAAGGTGGTCAAGCCAACCACTGTGTAAAAGAAAATAAACATCGTCCAAACATTGGGTGCGGGTGTATAAAGCCCACGAACCAAACTGCCGCCGGTTCTCTCTTCCACATTGATGGTCAGGTGCGGCGACCAGAAATGGCGGTCCCGCTCGGGCACCGTCAAGATGGCATATTTGACAGCGGTGGCGCCCTGGCAGTCCGCCTTGCATGTTTTCAGGCCATCCTTGATGCGCTGGATGACCTCATCCGGCAACAAAGTTGATTCAACCTGAAACCTGGGGCGGATGCTATAGGACGGTAGGTGCGATTCGGCATTCATCGGATGGTGGATTTGGCGGAAGGTTATCGAATGGTTTTTAGTGTCATTTAAAGTGAGCGAATTTGTTTTATCGGAAGCGGCATTAGGCCGACGAAGTCAGGTGCATTAATCTCTTTGTGAAAATGACGCCGCCCCAAATGGCACCTTATTTTGCGCATGCTCCTTAAAAATCCCTCCTTCTCGCCGCCCTCCCAAAGGCGCTGTGTTCTCTCTGCTGTGCGCCGCCTTGTCATCGCCGTAGGCGACCCGTCCACGCCTCGCTGCACGTCACGTTTGCATGCAATACGTGGACGGGTCGCCTTCGGCGATGACAAGGCGGCGACAACCATGACGTGAACGGGCAAGAAGTTTAAATTACGCTGCTCCTTAGAGTATGTTTTGAAATTTAATTCGAGATTCTTGCAAGAATGATATCGATGAAGGTGATTTGGATAAAGGCAACCGAAGATTCTACTGTTTTCTCGTAGTCACGGCTCAATCTTCGGAAAAAGTTGAACCACGCAA
>JAIPBL010000056.1 GCA_021739645.1 Saprospiraceae bacterium
TAAGCTGGAACACCACACTTGCCTCAGATTATGGCAAAGCCGAAGACTGGGCGAATTTTGAAAAATACTTTGCCAAAATCACCGACCGAACCCGGGCAGCCAGTGTGCTGAACAGTCTCGCTTGGCCAATGTCCGGCGAAAGCCTTGAAGGCGAGGCAAAGAACCCGAAAAAAGGGGAAGAACTTTCAGCACGTTCAATTGAACTTATCAAAAAAGAAATGGCCGACAATGCAGCCAAACCAGCAAGTTATTCAAACAAACAATGGAAAAGGAACCTCGATTACACAACTGGTATGTATGCTGATACTTACGCTTTGCTTTTGTACAAAAACGGAAAAAATGCCGAGGCGCTTAAGTATCAAACCATGGCCTGTGAGAAAAACAAGTTTGCTGACGGCGAAATGAGCGAGCGTTACGCTGTGTTTTATGAAAAAATGAACACGCCGCAAGCAACCGAGCAAATGCTCGCTGGCCTGATTGCCGAAGGCAAAGCCAACTCAAAAATGTCTGAGCAACACAAGCGGCTTTTCCTCGCAAACAATACCGTCGAAACAGCCTACGAAAAATACGTGGCCAGCCTTGAGAATGAAGCAAAGGCAAAAAAGCGGGCGGAAATCGAGAAGAAAATCATGGACGAAAACGCTCCAACTTTCAAGCTCCGCAACCTGAAAGGCGAGGAAGTTTCCCTCGAAAGCCTGCATGGAAAGGTGTTGGTGTTGGACTTCTGGGCAACTTGGTGCGGCCCATGCAAGGCTTCCTTCCCCGGTATGCAAATGGCGGTGGACAAGTTCGCCAACCGCAAGGATGTTGAGTTCCTGTTCATCGACACTTGGGAAAATGGCGACGACAAACCAAAGGCTGCGGGCGATTTCATTGACTCAAAATCTTACACTTTTAATGTGCTCATGGACCTTGACAACGCAGTGGTTACCAGTTTCGGAGTTTCCGGTATCCCGACCAAGTTCGTGGTGGACCGCAATGGTAAAATCCGATTCAAATCAGTTGGCTTTGGTGGCAACGACCAAGAACTGGTGGACGAATTGTCTATCATGATTGAGATTGCAGGCGGGGATGCAACGCCCTGATTTTCAATAATTTAAGCCATAAAAAAAGGGCATGACCAACGCTTGGTCATGCCCTTTTTTTACGTTACGCCATTTTCAAAATCATTTTTTTCGCACCCCCGCCACGATGTGGGTCTTGGCATCATTTTTTTCATTTTGGTAAAAAATGACAAGCGTTTCAGTGGGTAGTTGGTAGTCCTCGAAGTTAAGAACTGCACAAGCAGCATTGTCCATTTCCGTCGGTTCCCAAATGCCATACACCTGCACGACCAAACGCTCCCGGGTGTTTTCAAAAAACTGCACGTTGTAGTTCTTGATGCGGTGGTTAGCATCGAAAATGGCCATGGACAACTTCCCCAATAACTTAAATTCAATTGGGGCGTATGCTTGTTTGATTGGAGCCTCGAATGGGGTGAGTTCTGATTTGGTCAAGGAACTCCCGCAGGTGAATTTGTAGGCACTTTGTGAGTCAGCGCCACAGCCCAAAATAGCAAGACAAGTTAGAAGCACAAATAGGTTTAGAATTTTCATCATTGGAAAAATGTTTGGCCCAAAGTTAAACTGCATTTGGGTTTTTGATTCCCTCAAACAAGAAACGTAAGATTTCCGCTTCGAGCGACTTCACAGAAATGCCCCTTTTTTCTGGATACCAGCGGTGCAGCCAACGCAGCGATGTCAGAATGGTGAAAAGTGCGACAGTTACGTTCATCTCTACAAACTCGCCAGCATCAATTCCCTGCTGCAGAATCCGGCTAAAACGCTTTTCGTAGTCCTTCCGAGTTGTCAAAAATTCCTGCAGATATGGCTCGCTCAGGTGTCGCCATTCATCACTAAAAATCGTTACGGAGGTCACGTCCGTCGTCGCAATTTGAATGTGCAAAGTGATGAGTTGCCGGAGTTTTTCCGAAGGGGAAGCATCTGATTCCTCAACATTTTTCATGCCTTCCATGTAAAGTCGGGCACTGTCGAAGCAGATTTTTTGCAACAATTCCTCCTTGCTCCCGATATGTGAGTACAAGCTCGAAACCTGCAAGCCAACACGTAGGGCAAGGTCCCGCATGGAGGCGGCGAGGTAGCCATTTTCTTGAAACAAGTGGGCCGCTTCTTCGAAAATTTTTTTCTTGGTTGGTGAAACGGACATTGTAAGATTGTGCCGCCGAAAGCCAATTCGGCGGAGCGAATTAATCACCACCGAACTGGAATTCGGCGGCATATTTTATTCATCAAAACTCAACACCACAACCTCCGTTTTCGGATGGGCTTGGCAGGTAAGTACGTAACCAGCTTCTACTTCCTCTTTTTCGAGGCCATAGCAAACTTCCATCTCAACCTCACCTTGCAAGAGCTTGGCCTTGCAAGTACAGCACACACCACCTTTGCAAGCATAAGGCAGGTCTGCTACCGTTTTGGAAGCAGCATCAAGGATAGTCTCCGATGGGTCGGCGTGGTTATAAGAATAGGTGTTACCGTCCAGCGTCAGCGTGATTTTAGCAGCGGCAAGGCCAGGCTGAGGCACCCATGTTTTGCTGAAAGTAGCTGTACTGGCACCCGGCGTAGTAAATAGCTCAAAATGGATGACTTTCTCATCAACACCCAACTCAAGCAGGGTATCTTTTACCGAAAAAATCATGGGTTCGGGGCCGCAAAGAAAGAAGGCGTCCACATCCAAAACATCAATGAGTCGGCTGCAAAATCTGCGGCTTTTTTCTCCATCAATTCGCCCAAAAAACAAGTCAGCCCCAAGGTCTTCTTGACTCAGGATATGGTGGACGCTCAAACGGGTCAGGTACTCGTTTTTAAAATCCTCTAGTTCATCCCTGAAAATAATGGATTCTGTGGTACGGTTGCCATAAAAAAGGGTGAAATGGCTGGCTGGCTCGTTTTGCAGCACCGTTTTCAACATCGAAATGATAGGCGTGATTCCACTGCCTGCCGCAAAAGCGACATAGTGTTTTTTGTTTTGCGAGGAAGTCTCCAAGGTGAAATTCCCCATTGGCGTCATCACATCCAGTTCGTCACCGATGGCCAATCCATTGTTGGCAAAACTGGAAAATGCACCACCTGGAACCTGCTTGACGGCTACCCGAAGGTCGCCTTGCGAGGGGCTGGCACAAATGGAGTATGACCTCCTTACCTCGGAACCACTTACCGTTGTTTTAAGGGTCAAATGTTGACCAGACAGGAACTCATAGTCTGGCTTCAAGGTTGGAGGGACATCAAAACTTACCGACACACAATCAGGTGTTTCCCGGCGTATGTCCTGGACTTTCAATTTGTGAAACTTTGGCATATTCAGTAAAAAGGCTGAGGGCTTTGGCGAACATTGGTTCGGGTGCGAAGGTAATGGAATTAGTATTTTTTTTAACCCTCAAAAAAAACAAAGCCCCAAAGTTGATGAAAATCAGCATTGGGGCTTTGTTTGATTTGGACCAAAATTAGTCTTTAGCCACGAAGTTGTTTTTCTTGAAGTAATAGTAAAATGGAATACCCGTGGCTATCAAAAACAGGCCGATGCCCGCCTCCCGAGGCTGTTCAATCAATGTGTTGATAACCAAGCCGATGCAAAACAAGATAAACAAGGCTGGCACCACGGGGTAACCAATGACTTTGTAGCTGCGTTCGGCATTTGGCAACCTTTTGCGGAGCACAAAAACACCAGCAATGACAAGTGCATAAAATATAAACTGCGCAAAAACGAGCATGTCGGTTAGCTGGTCGAACGTACCTGAGAAGACCAGGATACTGGACCAAACGGCGAAAATGGTGAGTGACCTGGTGGGCACTTTGTACTTTGGATGGACATAGGCGGCACTTTTAAAAAACAGTCCTTTTTTTGCCATGGCGTAGTAAATGCGGGCAGAAGTCAGGATAGTGGAGTTGGTGCAACCAGCCGTCGTGATAACGATGAGCACAGAGATGGCGAAAGCGCCTGCGACCCCACCGAATTTGCGGATAACTTCGACCGCCGCCACACTGTTCGGGGTATTTGCAACTACAATCATTTCATCGATTGGCATGACGTAGAGGTAGGTCATGTTTACCAACAGGTAAATACCCATGATTATCAGAATACCAAAAATGAGGATGCGGGGGATATTGCGTTGTGGATTCTTGATTTCGTCTCCAACGAACCCGATATTTATCCAGCCTTCATAAGCCCAAAAGGAGGCGAGCATGGTCCCGAATATCAGTTTCATGAAGCCATAGTTCTCCCCCATTTTGGCAGGGGGATAGGTGCTTGAGTCGGTGGTCAGGTTTTGAAAACTACCGCCACTCATGGTCAAGCCCATGAAAATAATGCTGAAAAGACTGACAACCACGATGATTGTGATGATGTTGCTGAGTCCCCCACCCTTTCGAACGCCAGTATAATTCACAGCACTCAGCAAGATGATAAGTCCTACCGCCGCCAGCTTTACGCCGAGGTTTGCGAAGGGTGTGAAAATACCAAGTACCTCCAGTGTCTCCCATTGCCCTCCTAATATAGGTAGCGGGAAAACGGCATTCAGCGACTGCGCAAACACGTAAGAGATGGCCGCCGTGGAGGCTGACTGGATGCACGCAAAACTGGCCCAACCGTAAGCGTAACCAAATTTTTCACCGTAGATTTCTTTAAGATAAACAAAAGAGCCGCCTGACTCTGGCATCAGCATGGCAATTTCTGCCAAGGAAAGCACGCCAAGCAATGTGACAAGTCCCGCAAGCACCCAAGCTAAAAGTATTATCTCCGGCGACTCGGCGAGCACAGCCATTGAGGCTACTTTTTTGTACACCCCAGAACCGATAATGGAGCTGATTATGAGGATGATGCCCGTACCAAGGCCAAAATACTTTAGGAGTTCGCCAGGTCCGGCGGATTTGTTGTCCATTTTCAATGCTTAGGTTTTAAAACAGGGCGAAAGATGCAAAAACTCTTTGGCTAATTTCTAAAACTTGGATTGGTTTGACCGTTTTTCAAAATGGAATACTTGCTGATACGGTGTCGCCAAGCTGCCAGTTTACTGAATCTTTTAGGTTTTCTGGGTTTCAAGTTAGGAATTGACTATTTTTGACCTGCACTTTTTTCAAAGCTAGCCAAAGGAAAATAGGGTTCACATGAACGAATAAACACCCTATTCTTCCACTACCTTTTTCATTATGACTGCCGTTCGATATCCTGATTTCAAAAAATTCAAATTCCGTGAACTCAAGTTTTATGCTTCCACGGAATGGCTTGCCGACAACAAGAAGAAGTATCGGCAGGTATTCGACCGTTGGGACACCTCCTACGTCTATGCCGAGCTTTCCTTTTACAACAAGTATTTCGACATTGATGATTGGGACGTGGAGGTTGAACTTCGCTGCTACCATATTAAGAAAACCCGGAAAGAACTATGTGCCTTACCCTTCAAGCGCAAGGTGAGCAAGTACGACAACATCGTGTATGTCC
Source organism: Saprospiraceae bacterium (assembly GCA_021739645.1). GTDB lineage: Bacteria > Bacteroidota > Bacteroidia > Chitinophagales > Saprospiraceae > UBA6168. Next base: position 5,494 of record JAIPBL010000056.1, read on the forward strand.
GGGAGGGTTGGGGAAACAAGGCGGATGGCACTTTTTGGAAAAAAGGAACCTATGCATGGGAGGCTTATATTGAGGGGGAAAAGGTAGCCTCGAAGTATTTTTATGTCGAAGACGCCGGTGAAAATGGCCTAAAAAACGGTAAAAATTCCTATATCCAAGTCCATTCATTCAAGCTCTACGAAGGCCCTTACGACGATGTAATGGAGGATGACCGTAAGTACTATCGGAAATTGACCGCCAGCGAAACCCGGTATATTTATGCTGAAATCATGTTGAAAAATATTCATTTCGACAAGCTTTGGCAATGTGAGCTGTTCGTGAAATACTACAATGAAGCACGGGAACTCAAGGGACAGGTCGTGCGACTTCAAAAAATAGAGCGAAAGGATGAATACCTGAAAATCAGCGCAGGTTGGGGCAGCAACGTGAAAGGCTCTTGGAGAAAGGACAATTACACATGCGAGCTTGTTTTCATGGACCAAATGCTTGCGGCCATTTCTTTTGAAGTGGGTGAAACATTCGAGGAGGGGGCACCCTTGGTGTATATCCCCAATCACAGCTCACCAGTTTTTTTCACTCCGTTGGAGGAGATTTCTGAAAGTTTTGAAGAGCTGATGGCTAAGATGGACGCCCTTGTTGGACTTAGTGAAATCAAGCAAAAAGTGCGGGAACATGCCCGCTATATCCAGTTTTTGCAGCTTCGCAAAAATGCGGGATTTGAAGAAAAAGAAATCATCAACGTACATTCTGTATTCATTGGAAACCCTGGAACTGGCAAGACGACAGTGGCAAAGATGATGGGGCAGCTTTATCGAAAAATGGGATTGCTCTCTATTGGCCATGTTCATATTGTTGACCGGGCAGACCTCGTTGGTGAATACATTGGCCAAACAGCGCCGAAGGTGAAGGACGCCATCGAAAAAGCCCGAGGTGGTGTTTTATTAATTGACGAAGCATACGCTTTGGCACGTAGTACAGAAGACACGAAAGATTTTGGACGTGAGGTCATCGAAATTTTAATGAAAGAAATGAGCGATGGCGCTGGCGACCTCGCAGTCATTGCCGCTGGCTACCCAAAGGAAATGGGAAAATTCTTGGACAGCAATCCTGGCTTGAAGTCGAGGTTCAGGCATGTTTTTGAGTTTACCGACTATTTGCCGCAAGAACTTGCTCAGATTGCGTGGTATGCTTGCCAAGAAAAAGAAGTTAAATTCACGACTGAGGCGAAGGTTCGCCTTGACGAAATCATCACAAACGGATTTCGGGACCGTGACCGCAGCTTTGGTAATGCCCGTTTTGTCTATGATTTGATAGAAAAAGCCAAAATCAACCTCGGCCTTCGGGTGATGGCTACTCCTGACCCAACGGCCTTGGACGATGATAGCTTGCAGACTATCCTTTTTGAAGATGTGTCAAACATCGAAATGAAGCCGAACCGTGAGCTACCGCTAATACCAATTGACGAGGACCTGCTCCGAGAATCCATTCTTGAACTGAACCGGCTGGTAGGCTTGGAGAAGGTTCGCTCTCAGATAATCGAGCATGTGCGTTTGGTGCGCTATTACCGAGAAACGAGCCGGGATGTTTTGAATAGCTTCTTTCTTCACACCGTCCTATTTGGCAACCCCGGCACAGGCAAAACAACAGTTGCTAGAATTTTGACCAAAATCTACAAGGCACTTGGCATCTTGGAGCGCGGGCACATGGTTGAAACGGACAGACAAGGCCTTGTCGCTGGTTTTGTTGGGCAAACTGCCACGAAAACCGCTGAGAAAATTGACGAAGCGATGGGCGGTGTTCTGTTTATTGATGAGGCATATTCGCTTTCGCAAAAAAGCAATTCTGGCAATGATTTTGGCGACGAAGCAATTCAGACCATTCTGAAAAGAATGGAAGACCGAAGGGGTCAGTTTTTTGTATTTGTAGCTGGCTATCCTGACAACATGGAAGCATTCTTGAAGGCCAACCCAGGTCTTAGTTCTCGCTTTGACAAGATGCTAAAATTTGAAGATTACAATGCGCAGGATTTGCTTCGGATTGCGCTTCAAATGTTAGAGGAAAAAGGCATTTTACCTGCACCTGAGGCTGAAGAACATTTAGCTGCCTACTTGGAATTCTTGTATAATTACCGGGATAAATACTTTGGAAATGCCCGTACTGTACGGCAAGTTGTAACAGAAACTATCAAAAACCAGAACCTACGGCTTGCCAGTCTCTCGCCAGATGAACGGGAAAATATTTCTTCCAACATCCTGATTCTGGAGGATGTGATTGACTTCAAGTCGGATAGTAGTTCCTTTATTTTTAACAAAAAAGGAATTGGGTTCCGCAGGAGTGGTGATTGAACAAAAAAGCCCGACTTTAATCAAAAGGTCGGGCTTTTTTGTTCAACAAATTCTTGTTTATCAAGCATTTACATACATCACCTCTTTCACTGCTTTTATGATTTTTGAAGGATTTGGCATGTACTCATCTACCAGCGTAGGAGCATAACCTAGTGATGTGTCGGCTGAATTTACCCTTGTTACTGGTGCATCCAAGTGGTCAAAAGCGTATTTCTGTACTTCGTAAGCAATTTCGGCAGAAACGCCAAACAAAGGCCAAGATTCATCAACTACAACAAGACGGTTAGTCTTTTTTACCGATTCAATTACCGTATAAATATCTAACGGGCGGATAGTGCGAAGGTCAATAACTTCCGCAGAAATGCCCATGCCTTCCAATTCCTCGGCAGCTTTTAATGCTTCCAAAACCATTTTATTGAAAGAAACGATGGTCACATCCGTACCATATTTGCGCACAGCTGCCACACCTATTGGCACAAGGTATTCGCCATCAGGAACCATGCCTTTAAAGCCATAGAGCACTTCTGACTCCATGACACAAACAGGGTCATTGTCTCGAATAGCTGATTTCATGAGCCCTTTGGCGTCGGCGGGGTCAATGCAGGAAATGACCTTGAGTCCTGGAACGTTCCCAAGCCAACTTTCAAAAGTCTGAGAATGCTGTTGAGCAAGTTGTCCGGCAGCGCCCGAAGGTCCACGGAATACAATCGGGCAAGTAAAATCACCTGCCGACTGTGATAAGGTTTTCGCTGCATTGTTCACGATTTGGTCAAATGCCAACACGGCGAAATTCCAAGTCATGAACTCAATAATTGGTCGAAGGCCATTCATGGCTGCCCCCACACCTATGCCAGCAAAACCAAGCTCTGCAATAGGCGTGTCAATGACACGACGTGCACCAAATTCTTCCAACATGCCTTTGCTGACTTTGTAGGCGCCATTGTATTCAGCAACCTCCTCGCCCATGAGAAAAACGGAATCATCACGTCGCATCTCTTCAGACATTGCCTCCCGAAGGGCTTCCCTCAATTGAAGTTCTCTTGCCATCTTGATGTCAATATTTATTGGAAAAAGTCATGTTTTTAAAAATCAGCTGCAAAAGTATCTTTCCATTCCCAACTTTTCAGCATAAAAATTCAAAGATTCACAACATATTATTTCACATTTGGTTGAATATGTTGATTTTATTCCGTATCAAGTAACCAGACCTCCTTATCCAAAAAAAAAACCAACATGTTTTCCGTTTACAGAATATAATCACGAACTTTGACGTGCAAACTACAATTTTATACCACTATGCGGCCATTCAGGATTTATTACTTCCTACTTCCTTTGACTACTTTTTTGCTTTTTTCTTGTGAAGATGTGGTTAATTTACCCGTTGATTCAATGCCTGAATTAGTGGTTTTTAGCAACTTTTCCGACCAGAATGGCCTAGAAGTTTATGTTTACAAAACAAGGTCCATCCTCTCAAATGAGCCAACGGAGTATGTGGAAAATGCTGTGGTAAAGGTATTTGCTGGTGAGGAATTACTAGAACAATTGAATTTAGTGGTGCCTGATGAATCCATACCCTATTATTCCACCAACCACTTGACACCTGAATTTGACAAGGAATATACGATTGAAGTTAACGTAGTAGGCTACCAGACAATTACTGCTAAAAACAGTATCCCAACACCTGTAAACCTTGAAGATGTTTCCTTTGAACCACTAGTGTCGCCAGGAAAAGGAAATGATGTTATGGTTCATTTTTATACCTCAGTTTCTTTGCGTGACCCTGTCGGCATTGAAAATTATTACCACCTCAAATTTTACCAAGAACTAACTCCTTTTACGGTTGTATCAAGCACCGATACAATTTTTGGTGCTACTTACTTGGCCTATCCCACTTCTGTGGACAAGATTGATGAAAATGCACCGCCTACCAAATACGACAAGGATCAAAGTTATCTAATCAAAGATACCTATTTTGATGGGCAATACATTACGTTCAATTTTAATGGCCTTTATTCTTTCAACCCCACAGAAACAGTTCCAGGTAGGTTCTTGATTGAACTTAGAACAGTCTCTAAGGCGTACTTTTTGTACCATGAATCTCTTAACAGGCAATTTCAAAATAACGGCTCAGTCGGAGAAGGAGATGTCGTTTTTAATAATATTGACAATGGAGTTGGCAATTTTGCTGGATTTACCTCTAAAGTGAATTCTTTCAAATTAACTGACTAAAAGGATTGACAAACAAAGTCTTAAATTAAAAAGAGCGGTAAACGATTCTCTCGTTCCCGCTCTTTTTTTTTTACAGTTAAATGCTATTCTTGAAATAGTAATTAAACTGTTGTTTTAAGACCTAGGCAACCTTGCACTGCTGAAGCTCATGCCTCGACCATTGTAAGCTGCAGTTGAATTCAAGCCAGTAATTGAGTATTGTTTCCGTGGGTTAAAATTGGCTTCGTGTTTTTTAACTGCCTTATTTGCTGCAAGTGTAAGCTTAGAAATAAGGGCAGTCAACTTTTTCGATTTAACATTATCCATAAGCGCACGGATTTAAGTGTGAGTTAGGAAGTTTAAAAAAATGCGTCTTCACTAATGGATATTTCAAAGGATATTCTGTGGCAGCGAAGTTAAAAACAATCTGATGCATTAATAATGAACAGGATATTATTTTTTTAAAAAAAAATCAAACACAAAATTATAATTCAAACAATTCACATCTCACCAAACACAATACTGAATCACTTGCATTAATCTTCACCTGTCTTTAGGCCATCGTCTTCATCGGAACCAAACAATGAGGTGATTGCACTGTTGTTGACGTCTCCAATTTTTATGGCCACAAAATGATGGTTAACTTCATCCATCATCAAATCGTTAACAAGTATTGATTCCGGGAAGGGCTCAACAAACGGATTCAGCAGGTTTGGGAAATCGTAGGCAGCGTCAACGAATCTCCAAGATGTATTGTTGGGAAAAGCGGTGTTTATCACCAAAATGAGTTTTCTAATTTCTACAATATCAAAAGTGGACACAGCTCCTGAATTGTTGATATCAGCTGCAATAATTTTGTAGGGTGTATCCAATGTGTCAACTCCAAGAATGTGTTTTCGTATTAGCACCAAGTCAAAAGTGGTTACGCCATTGAGCGGGAGTGTGTCTTTTGATGGCGTGATAGTGTAGTCATTGCCAAATGGAAGGTCTTCAAAAAGATATTCACCGCTAATCCCTGTGTTAACCATTTCATTGAAACCACCTGTGCTTGAAGCGGTTACTTTCACTTTATTTACTCCAATGCCAAGTTCGGTTTCGATTATTCCACCGAGAAGTAAATTATTGAATTGGCACCCTTGGCCTGCTTGGATGGTCAAGTTGGTTTGGCAGTGACTTTGGTTGCCGGAAACATCATAAATCCAAACATCGACAAGGTAGGTCCCAATATCATCACAGGTATAGGTTAATGTTTCAACATTTGAGTTTTGGGAAAAAGAAAAATCCAGTTGGCTGGTACAATTATCTTGACTCCCGTTGTCCAAGTCTTGAACATGAACATCTACAAATTCTGATGCTGGGATATAAAAGGTATCTACACTCTTACAAACCGCTACCGGGGCAATGGTATCAAAGACGGTAAAAGAAGTCAAACAAGTCTTCATCTTTCCGCATTCATCCGTGGCTTTGTAAGTCACTGAATAACTTCCTGGGGCGATGCTTACAGGGGCCCCTAGTACGTTCCCAAGGTTGCCAGAAACCGTTAACGCAATATTTGTCCCGCATCCTTCAACCAGCGGGGTTGGGACTAGGGTATCAAAAGTACAGTCCGTGCCATCTAGGTATAAATCAGGTATTTCACAACCATCCAGAAAAGTTACCGCTGCGTTGTTATTGACGTGTATGGTTTGGGTGTAGGTCATGTATCCATCGCCATTGTCCATAAATTGATTCGGATTCAACTCCGTGTCAGTGCCGATAATGGTATCTAAATAAGCGCATGAATTGATAATCACCCATTCCCGGTTCACTGTGTAGCAGCCAGGCGAACCCGACGGAACAATCATGTCATTGAAAGAGGTTGAAAGCTGTTCACAAATTACCATTGAGATGGTCGGGTCGGGAAGGTCAGCTAGCACCAAAGCAATGCAAAGCGAGGTGTCCTGAGGGAATTGAGTGACAAAATTGGAAACATGCTGCACGACGATAGATTGAGTGCAGCTCAGTGTATCCATAGAATTAGTAGCTAAAATATTCCTTGAGACTACCCCATTTCCACAGCCATCAACATCGGTAGTTGCATTCTGATTTATGACATAGCTACAATTGTCATAAAAAATGGGGCTGCCATTTTGCTCAAAAACGCTGTAATTCCCAGCCTGAATAGCAGGTGAGAGCACCCCGAAAAAATAATCGCAGTTGACGGTATCACTAGGTGGGCAGGAAACAAGCGTTTCATCTGTAATTTTCAAGACCAAAGTTTGCGTTGTATCATTTCCGCAAACATCTGTTAAGGTGTAGTCAATTTGATAGTTCCCTGGCAGTGTATCTGGGTGTATCCACATTCCATTTACATTTGAATTGCCAAAGGGTGTTTGTATCAAAAAATCAAAACTTGAACATTCAGCTAACACATTTGCGGCGGGTAAGTAAACAGAATCGACACATGCACCGGAATTGCTAAAATATAAGGTGTCTGGTATCTCAAAAAATGGAGGCTGCATATCCGCAATCAAGATTGTTTGCGTGTCCCTAACAGTCATTGCCCCACAAATATTAACTACCGACCATGCCCGCTTGATTCGGTAAGAATCTCCACAAAGGTGGGTGATATTGTCAACATAACTGACCGCAAACTTGCAATGCACGCTGTTATTCGGTGGATAATCGCCTACCAACGGCCAACCAGTGACATTGGGGTGGGCTGTTGCAGTCAGACCAAGCGTATCGTTGCAACTGATTGCTGGATTGACAATGCCATCTAAGTCTTCTGGAAAAACAACGAGGCTTATCGGAAACCGCTTGCCTGTAATCAATTGCTCACAGGTTGTTTGCGTTCCGTTTGGTGAAATAGCCAGCCATGTCCGAGTGATTTGAAAGGCAAAAGTGTCGGGACACTGCGTGGAAGTTAGGTCATCAGAAAAGGACAGGCTCACTGTGGCAAAACAACCTGTCAGTTCAGGCACACCTGTATATGCCGTGTCTATCGGCTCATTACAATATTGCACCAAATTGGGTGGGCAAGTAATGGCTTCAGTTTCGCCTCCTGATACTGTCACGAGAGTTTCGCAAGAATGCCCCGTTTCCGCGTTGGTCAACTGAACACTGAAACTGACCCCTACATCATCCGCATTAATAATGGCTGGCACCCAATTCCCTGCCTCGAAAATTTCAGTCGAATAATCTTCATCGCAAGGGCTAAAACTATTACCGAGGATGTCCGTTGCAGTCAACTCACGTTCGCATTCATCATTCAATGAAACGGAGACTATGCCAGGACAATTAAAATTGGTGGAATTGTAAGCTAAGATGTTCACCTCGAAATCACAGGTGTAAAAATTGTTGTTTTGGTCAGAAACTGCTAATGTTACAATGGTAACTCCAGTTGGTAAGCTGGTTCCAGGAAAAGGGAAAAACACGGGGTCAGTAGCTTGGAAATTAGCGCTCCAAACCAACGTGTCATAATCAATAAAAACACTGCATTCATCAATTGGCAGGTTTATTTCGTAATCATCTGGGCAAGTAAGCACCTGTGCTTGCAGATGGGCACTACCCGTTGCAAGGCAAAGTAAAAAAACTGCAGAGGTCTTGTAAATCAGGTAATTGAATAGAGGTGTAGGCTTGTGAATCGGTGACATCATGGGAAATAATTTTAGCCAAATAAAATTCCTTCAGAACCAATTTAATAAAATCGGTTGTTTGTTGATAGTCCTTGAATTTTATGAAATGCCCTAAAACAATGGTTGGTTCGATACCTAGGTGAGAATGGGGTGAGGCGTACTGTTTCAAAAAACAGACGCAATTTAAAACTATTTTAAAAATAAAGTCTTAATTTTTCAAAAAATCAAATTTTATGCCCAAGGAACTATCTACATGCAAACAGCTTTATCTTTTACATAAAAAGCCCTTTCTTCGCAGCTTTTTAGGCCATCTGCCGGTAAATTATCCAAGTTAATAAAATTTTCAATAGCTCAACATGGAATACAACCCGCGTGAAATTGAACAGAAATGGAAATCGTGGTGGGAACAAAACCAGGTTTACAAAGTCTCCAATGAAAGTTCCAAGCCTAAGTATTATGTGCTGGACATGTTCCCCTACCCTTCCGGTTCGGGTTTGCATGTCGGACATCCGCTGGGCTACATCGGCTCCGATATTTTCGCCCGCTACAAGCGCATGAGCGGCTTCAACGTGCTTCACCCGATGGGTTATGACGCTTTCGGGCTGCCCGCCGAACAATACGCTATTCAAACAGGCGTCCATCCAGCACAGGCCACGGCTATCAATATCGCCCGTTACCGGGAGCAGTTGGACAAGATTGGGTTTAGCTTCGACTGGAGCCGGGAAGTCCAAACCTGCGACCCTAAATACTACAAATGGACCCAATGGATTTTCCTCCAGCTTTTCAACCATTGGTACGACAACTCGATAGCCAAAGCTCGCCCAATTGAGGAGCTTGTTGCCATTTTTGAGGAAAAAGGCACTGGCAACATCCAAGCTGCTTCCTCGGAACCCCTAGCTTTTTCTGCTGCGCAATGGCAGGGCATGTCACCAAAGGAAAAAGACGATGCGTTGATGAATTATCGTATCGCCTACCGAAAGACCACCTACGTCTGGTGGTGCGAAGACCTCGGTACGGTGCTGGCAAATGACGAGGTGAAAGATGGCGTGAGCGAGCGGGGTGGACACCCCGTGGAGCGCAAGCCAATGCTCCAATGGAGCCTCCGAATTACCGCCTACGCCGACCGCTTGCTTTCTGACCTTGACACCGTGGATTTTAGTGATTCGATGAAAAAGATGCAATCGAATTGGATCGGCAAATCGCAGGGTGCTCAAATGTTTTTTGAGCTGGACAACGGGGCTGGCCAGTTGGAAATCTTTACTACCCGACCAGACACCATCTTCGGGGCAACCTTCATGGTTGTAGCACCGGAGCACGATTTGGTGAAACAAATCACCACGCCCGACCAAGCCCAAGCCATCGCCGATTACCTCGCCTACGTGAACACCCGCAGTGAGCGTGACCGAATGTCAGAGACGAAGGAGGTGTCCGGGGCTTTCACAGGCGCTTATGCCCTGAACCCGTTTAATGGTGAAAAAATCCCCATCTGGATTGCCGAGTACGTGCTGAAAGATTATGGGACTGGCGCTATCATGGCAGTACCAGCCGACGACGAGCGGGACATGCGTTTTGCCAAAAAATTCAACCTGCCCATTGTCGAAATCATTGACAAAAGCATGTACCCCGGCGCTACCATCGAGGACAAACAGGGCAAAATGATAAACTCAGATTTCCTGAACGGAATGGAAGTCATGGACGCCATTGAAGCCGTGTTGCAGCGCATCGAAAGCATGGGCATCGGCCACCGAAAAATCAACTTCAAGTTGAGGGATGCCATCTACAGCCGCCAGCGTTACTGGGGCGAACCGTTCCCGATAGCTTACGATGAAAACGGTGTGGCCCATGCCTTGCCTGAAAATGAACTGCCACTGGAACTGCCCGTTTTAGAAGATTTCAAGCCAGCATCTGGTGCTAAATCACCGCTCGCCCGTGCCGAAGACTGGGTAAATTTCAAGCCCGGATGGCGGCGGGAAACCGACACCATGCCTGGTTTTGCGGGTTCTTCGTGGTACTTCCTTCGGTACATGGACTCCGACAACGACCAAGCGTTTGCTTCGCAAAAAGCCATCAACTATTGGCAGGACGTTGACCTGTACGTCGGTGGCACGGAACATGCCGTTGGGCATTTGATGTACAGTCGTTTTTGGCATAAGTTCCTGTACGACAAGGGTTTAGTGCCAACAAAAGAGCCGTACAAAAAGCTGATGAACCAAGGGATGATTCAAGGCGTCATTGAGAATATTTACCTACAGAAAGAAAAAGTCAATGGCAAGTCTAAGTTTGTTTGTGCAAAAATTGCGGAGCAAAAAAACCTGGATGACTATGTGAAAATCCCGGTACTGGTGGATTATATTGCTGACTACGGTTTGCAGGATTCACACTTGGATTTGGAGGGAATGCGCAATTTTATTGCCTGGCGCCCTGAATACGCCGATGCCATTTTCGAGTGTGGAAGTGGAACTTTTGAAAACAGCACTTTCAACCCAAGCGGGGACGTCGGTAACCTGAAATTCCAAACCGTTTCGGAGGTTGGCAAAATGTCCAAGTCCAAGTACAATGTCATCAATCCAGACGATGTCGTAGAAAAATATGGCGCAGACTGCTTCCGAATGTACGAAATGTTCCTCGGCCCCATTGAACAAGCCAAGCCTTGGGACACGAAAGGCATCAGTGGTGTGTCTAGTTTCCTTCGGAAACTGTGGGGACTGTTTTATAGCGAAAGCGGAAAGTTCCTAGTGAACGAAGACGAGCCGACCAAGGAGGAATTGAAAGTGCTACACACCTGCATCAAGAAAATATCGGAAGATATTGAACGCTTTTCGTTCAACACCTGCGTGAGTGGCTTCATGATTTGTGTCAACGAACTTCGCACCCTCAATTGCTCCAAACGGGTGATTTTGGATGAATTGGTCAGGTTGGTTGGGCCATTTGCGCCGTTCACTGCCGAGGAGCTTTGGCACCAATTGGGGCATGAGACTTCTGTTTGCGAAGCGGACTTCCCCAAGGTCAACGAATCTTACTTGGTTCAGGATACCATCGCTTATCCGGTCAGTATCAATGGTAAAAAACGTGACCTCGTCGAACTGCCTGCTGGCATGTCAAAAGAGGAACTGGAAAAAGCTGCCTTGGAACTGGACAAAGTGCAGAAATGGCTGGAAGGTCAGGCGGTGAAAAAAGTAATCGTTGTGCCAGGTAGGATGATAAATATTGTCGTGTAGAGCTGTTGCCGCCCAATTTATTGGGTCGGTCTTTGCGATTTTAGCGGAAATAATTCAGGCCATCGGTTTTAGAACCCGATGGCCTGTTGTTTTTAAATTTTCACCAGTTTCTTCCAAACTACTGCCTCACCAGCCACAATTTTAACCCAATAAAAACCAGTTGAAAATGGCTGCAAATCAAGCATTTCAGTGGTGGAATTTGGGCCCACAATCTTGGGGTCGAGTATTCTCCGCCCTGTGCCATCGAAAACGCTGTACAGAACAGGTTCGAATATCCCATCCATTTTTAGGGTAAAAATCCCGGTACTTGGATTTGGTGAAATCGTGATTTTTTGCGCCAGCAACTCCTCACCTACTGCACTCACTGAACCAACCGCAATCAACCCAGAAAGCAAAAGACAGCCGTTAGCATCCTCTACCCTCAATTGGTAGGAACCAGCCGCAGCAGCCATCGGGTCGAAATTCGGTAGCGGAGCGCCGCCTTGCAACCATGACAAAGTCAAAGGCGTTGTGCCACCATTTACCACAAAGTCAATCTGTCCGTTTGATTGCCCGGTGGTGGCAGGTGTGATATTGATGACTTGAATAGTTATTTCATCAGGTTGCGTCAGCACAACTGTTTCAGAAATTGCACATCCGTTAAAGTCCGTTATCGTAAATGAATAATTACCTGCAGGCAAGTTGCCGCCATTACCGCCACTCCAAATATAATTGTAAGGCGGTTGGCCTCCACTAGGAATCAGAGAAATTGAACCATCACTCGCCCCGTAACAACTTGGTTCATTGGTTTGAGCTGCCACAGCCAAATCGTAATTTACCATCACCTCAAAAGAGCAAGTCGAAACATTCAGGCTCACATCGTTGGCAGCCCAAGTCACGGTAGTGGTTCCAATCGGAAAAACTTGTCCACTTTCAAAACCAGCCATCAAATCGAGCGAGGGGGTTGAGCAATTATCAGTGGCAATAGGAAGCATGTAAGTAACTGGCCCACAGTCATTTACCGAAATATTACCTGGGCAAGTTATCACCGGTGGCATTTCATCCGAAACCACAATTCCAGTGACGGCCGTGACTTGGTTGTTGCTGCTGTCAGTTCCTGTGACAGTTACTTGAAGGTTGCCAACATTGCTGCAATCCACCGATTCCGGAAAAACTTGGAGGAAAACCATGCTGCAATTGTCGTTCACATTGGAAACCAATTGGCTGGGGTCAATGGTCGCCGTGCCGTTTGCCCCCAAAACGACTACAACTTGGCTCAAAATTTCAATGGTTGGCGGTGTGGTGTCATTGGAATTCACTGTTACCTGTCCAGTGGCAGTGCAGCCACCCGCATCCGTGACAGTAACTTGGTAATTGTCTGCGATTAGGGTTGAGATGGAGGCCGTCGTCTGGCCATTTGACCAAAGAAAACTGAATGGGCCTGTGCCTCCCGATTGTATGCTCACCGTTGCACTGCCGTCGTTTAAATCGGGGCAGGTAGTTGGTGTTGAGGTAAACTGCAGGCCGATGAAACAGGTGGAAGCCTGAACAGTCACTTGACTGCTTGCTATACACATATTTCCATCAGTCAGCGTGACCGAGTAAATACCTGGTGCTAAATTATTGATTGTCAAAGTGGTAGCTCCTGTGCTCCACAAAACGACGTGCGGTATTGTCCCCCCAGTTGGTGCGACGGAGGCAGAGCCATCGTTCGCAGCGGGCATGGTTTCATTAATTGAAAAGGCGTTGGTCAAAAGCTGTGCTGGTTGTGTGACCGTGCCATCCAATTGCACCAAACAACCAAGGCCGTCAGTAACTGAAACTGAAATGGCGCCAGCGGGCAAATTTTGGATGGAAGCAGTGGCTGCCCCATTGCTCCAGAGATAAGTCACGGGGGAAGTCCCGCCACTCGGCACAGCCGAGGCCGTGCCGTTGTTTGCCCCAAAACAATTCAAATTGGTGACAGCTAAATTGGCGGAAAATCCACCACAGTTGACGGAATTGATAGTCGTAGAAGCTGAGGCGGTGCAGCCATTTGCGTCCGTGGTTGTGACCGAATAATTTCCGGGCGCAAGCCCCGTAATTGGGTTCGTGCTCATGCCGTTGCTCCACAAATAGCTGAAATTGCCGCCTCCGCCACTGGCATTTGCAGTAGCCGCACCGTCATTTTCTCCCGCCATTGTTTGGTGGGTGGGTGTGACTGTCAATGTAATTGCAGGCAAGGCAGTCAGACTGATGGAACTCGTGGCTGGACAACCATTCGAATCTGTGACAGTAACCGTGTAGGTATTTGCAGAAAGGTTGGTCGCAGAAGCAGTGGTCTGGCCGTTGCTCCAAAGGTAGGTCACAGGCGCTGTTCCACTCTGCGTTTGCGAAGCAACAAATCCGTTCGAGGCGTTACTGCAAGGCTGCTGGGTGATACTTGTCGAAACCGAAAAACCAGCGCAAACGGAGCCCACCACCACTGTCGCTGTGGCAGTGCAGCCGTTTCCAGCAGTTACGGTCACCGCATAACTTCCTGCTGACAAACCAGTTGCCGTGGAGGTACTATTATTGGTATTGTTTTGCGCAAAACCGTGGCTCCAATCATAGCTGTATGGCCCAGTTGAATTGCTGACGGTGACGCTCGCCGTGCCGTCACTACCGCCGTAAACGGTAACTGCAGTGAAAGTAGTTGCTAGTTGAGGCGCTTGTTCCTGTTCAATTTGAACGTTCACGACGGAGGTGCAACCAATCAAATCCGTCACCGTGACAGAGGTGGTGCCCGCACAAAGTTCATTGTTGGTAGGTTGGTCAAAACTCGACGGGAAGCCTTCCCACTGGTAGTGCAAGCCGCCGTTGTGGTTGCCGACGTTGATGGTGGCTGCGCCAATGCAGCTTCCAAAACAGTCATCTGGTTGGGGGTTCGAGGTAGAAGCCGTTGTGAGACTACAGTTTTTACCGACACCGATATTGTCCACAAAAAGTCGATTCCCAAAGGCGGACTTGTTTACCAAAGCAATCGTCAAATCCGTCATGCCATCGAAGGCACTCAAGTCAACGATTTCAGTTCGCCATTGCGAAGCGGTAGGGGTAAATTCGCTAGTAGTTATCGGCGCTGTCGCCAAACTCATTCCGCCTTTTTTATAAACTTGTTGGTTGAAATTCTGGGAGCAATCGGTGGCAACCAACACAATCAAGCTATCGCCAATGTCCTCGATATACGGTGCATACGCTACATCGAATTTTAGCATGGAGCCTGTCATGTTGGTCAGGTCGAAATGCCGGGTAATCAAGGCGTCAATGGTGCCAAATGGGTTTGTGCCGTTGATGTCGTGGTAGTTGTCAAAAACGGCGGAATAACTTCCCTGCCCATAAGCGGAAACGGAGTCCACCAACTGCCAAACGAAGTCATCGCTGCTCACGTTCAGTTGGAAAACACCCTCTGAAGTTGGAAAGGAAGTTTCATTTTCAAAATTTTCCGCCATCGGCGGGGAAGTGGCGATGTACGTATACCGATTGGCGGCAGTGGTATCATTAGAAATGCGCTGATCGGCAAGCCCATTTGGCTGGGTAGTCCAAGCCGTCAAAGTGTAGCTGCCAGCCATGGGAGTGAACGGGGCAAGGCTCACGTCCAAATTTTGCCCAGCAAACAAACTGCCTGTCCAGGCAAAGCTTACGGGTGCGTTGTTGTTGATTTTGAATAAAATATTGGCAGAGGTCAGGTTGTTTGTTCCAAAATTCCGAAGCGTCACCACCGGCGTAATTTGGCTGGTCGTGCAGGATATATTTTGTGGATTGACCACCCTCGTAACACCAGCATCCGTCGCAGGAATGGAACACTGGGCTGGCGCATTTTGAATCAGGCCGTTGCGGCTGCCATATCCAAAACCCGACGAAGTACCGTTCAACACCGCCCGCATCACATTTACTTGCCCAGCCGTAAAAGAAGTGTAACAGTTCTCGGTCACATAGTCCATGTAATTGACGTACATGTGCTCGTTTCCGCAGGACACCGGCCCATTCGGGTAACTGGATGCACAGTTCAGTGTAGCCAGGTCACGGGTGGAAACTTCAATGTTCGGCGTATCCCCAATGCCATCGTCAAGTGCGCAGGAGCCACCATTGAAAGGGTGCGGGAGACCGAGGTAGTGGCCAGTTTCGTGGGTTAGCGGCCGGTAACCAGAGGTTGGAAAGCCGGGCGCACCAAACCAGCGGTAGTCAATCACCACTCCGTCCGAATTGCTGCCAATTTGCCCGGTGACAGGGTAGTTGGAAAAACCCACTACCCCACCCTGAGAAGTTGTGCCCGGTATCGGCAGCACGTAAATATTGAAGTACCGCAATGGGTCCCATTTTATGGCAGGCTTGATGGTCGAGTTGATATTGTTGTTGTTCCAAGTCGTACCGGTGACCGTCATTTGTTGCCGGTCGATGCCATCGGTTGGCGTACCATTTGGCTTTTTATTGGCGAGGCAAAACTGGATGTTCGGGAATCCAGCAGCACCCATCCATTGACTGGGGGTGTTGTAAAATTGGCTGTTCAGCGCAGAATAATCCTCATTGAGAATGTCAATCTGTGCTTGAATTTGGGCGGCGGACAAGTTCTGCCCCTGCCCTATCGGCTCGCCATTGTGGATTACATGCACCACCACGGAGATGGTCAGGAGCGGCTCAATCATGCTTTTGTCAGGGTTGCTGGCAGACAAAGTTGGCACAACATGCTCGATATAATGCTGCAATTCTTGCGCAAAGGCAGGGTTCGACTGCCTTAGTTCTTCGTTCATTTCATCAAAAACACAGACCGGGTAAACAGCGGCAGGAGGAGTAGGCGGCGTTTCTGCTGCTTCAGCTTGTGCTTGTTGCTGCGCAATTTTAGGATGCCCATTGGGCAATTGCTGAGTCTTGTAAAGATAGGTTGGGAAGGTTTGGCCGATGGCCAAAATTGGCAGCAGGACTGCCACTAGGATTGCAATACGGTTGATGGTCGCTTTCATTCACGGGAATTTTTTACTTGTAAATCAGCCACAAAGTAAGGAATAATTGAGAAGCTATCAATGTGCCTGACTGTAAACGGTTTTCATATTCTAAAAAAAGCAAATTTTTGGCCAAAAAGAACGTTTGTGGAAAAATCCAGCTTCCTTCCTCCTCTGTCCAGTGCCTAAATTTAGAGGCCATCCCAACCGATCCCCCATTTTTCAAGTGAGCAATCTACATTTTCTTCTTCTCATCAGGGGCAATTCACATATATTGTCGCATATCCGGTAAAATCAGCGCAAAAGACTGTGTGTTGTTTCAGGTTAAAAAGATAATTTTGCTCCAACACACCTGAGCGCCCATTTACAACCAAAACATTGTCATGAAAAAAAATCTATTCTATTCCCTTCTTTTATCCTGCTCCTTTTCTACCTTTGTTAGCGCACAATCAACACTGTCCCACACGACAATACCCATCGACAGCCGCCTTTTCGAAATCTACAGCGGCGATTATCTTGAGAATTTGCAGACGGAGAATCCATTTCTTTTGAAGCGCTGGAATTTCTACCTCGACAATTCGTGGTACCTGACCGAGCTTCCCAAAGAAAAGGACATGGCTTCTTACGCCACGATTCAAATCGAGGATTTGAGCAACTTCAACATTTTTTTAATTGAAAGAAAATTCGACTTGGAACGCAATTGGGACAAGCAACTGGTCTGTAAAATCGAGAACACAAACCAGGCGCTAGTGCTTTTGGCCGGCAAGGAATTTAACGAAAAATTGAATAAATTTTTGGCCGACTAGCAATAACATTTCTATTGGCCAATTGTCTCAAAGATTTTTCAAAACATCCCAAATCTGAGTAAGATTATGAACTTGAAAGCTACCCTACTCTCAACGTCTTTCCTGTTTTGCGCCATTTTATCTTTTGGCCAAAACTACCTCATGTCGTCAACACTTACCGCCATCACTAAATGCAGTGGTTTTTTTATGGACAGCGGTGGCGGCAATGGCAACTACCTTGGCAACCAACATTTCACCACCACCATTTGCCCAGACGGTACCACTGGCACCCATACCCAACTGGTTTTTGGAAGTACAAATTTCGGTGCAGGTGATGAACTCTGTTTTTTTGATGGCCCAACTACAGCTTCACCGGCTTTGTCCTGTGCCAGTGATTTCACGCCAGGCGCTGCTTTTATCATTCAAGCTACCGCTGTAAATACTAGCGGATGCATCACGGTTACTTTCGATTCCGATGGAATTGGAGAAGGAGCGGGCTGGAGTGCTAACATCAATTGCATACCATCTTGCCAGACCATCCTTTCGGTGCTTGACAACACCAACCCTACCGCCAACCCGGTTGACACGGGTTGGATTGACATTTGCCCTGGCGAGCGGGTGTTTTTTTATGGAAAAGGAGCCTATCCTCAAAATGGCGCAGTGTACAATCACTCGGATTTGACCAGCAGTTTTGAATGGGATTTCGGCGATGGTGGCATCACTTACGGCCCGACAGTTTCTCATATTTTTGACGAACCGGGTGGTTATGTTGTACAGCTCGAAATTACTGACCAATTAGGTTGCAAAAACACCAATTTTGTTAGCCAAAGGGTAAGGGTTGCCCCTAGGCCCTATTTCATGCTTGGCGCATGGCCAACGGAAATTTGTGCAGGCGACACCATATCACTCAACGACATGGTGAATGCCACGGACCCAAGCCACACTGTTTCTGTTTTACCGAATGAAGGTTCTTTTCAGACTGCTGGTATTCGCGCTGATTCACTTGCATTACCCGACGGAGATGGTTCTTGTTATGTGACCAACATTTCCTTCACCAGCTTTTCACCAGGTCAAATTTTGACGAATATTTCTGACTTGATTGGCATCTTCGTGACCATGGAACATTCGTGGATGCGAGATTTGGAAATCACGCTGACTTGCCCGAACGGCCAATCCGCTATTTTGCACAACCACCCTGGCCAGACTGGCGGGGAGATTTTCTTAGGAATACCCAATGAGGCGGACGAAGGGTTTCCTGTTCCAATTCCCGGCACAGGTTACGATTACGGCTGGTCATCAACACCAGATTTCAACCAGACTTGGATTCAGTATGCTAACACCCACCCGAATATTGGCACGTTGCCGGAAGGCACCTACAATTCCTTTCAACCATTGACCAACTTCCTCGGCTGTCCGCTCAATGGCGATTGGGAAATTGAAGTTTGTGACCATTGGGGAATTGACAATGGCTATATTTTCTCATGGGGCATTGAGTTTGACCCTTCGCTCTACCCAAGTGTAGAAACGTTTTCTCCCGATATAACATCATGGGGCTGGAATAACCACCCATCCATCTTGTATTCCTCAGCAGATTCATTGGTTGGTTCTCCAATAAATGCAGGCGAAGTAGCTTATACTTTTACCGTAAATGATGCCTTTGGTTGTTCATGGGATACCACGGTCAACTTGCAGGTACTGCCAGAGACTCATCCGCTTTGTCACGCTTGTGAAGATATTTTGGTGCCAGCGCCAGACACCGTTGTTTGCGTGGGAGAACCAGTGGCTATCAATGTTTCCTCCCCGATGGCCACCACTCAAAATGTGACTTTCGAATCTTATGACGACTATCCACTGGGTGCAAGCAATCACCCTGTTGCGAACCCCTACAACTCAGTCATTGCGATAAATTCCATCACCCCTGGTACCATCGCCAATGCAACAACCGATATTCTATCCGTTTGCATCGACATAGCGACGGACTTCGATGCAGACCTCCAAATATTCTTGAAGTCACCCAATAACCAACTGCTCATGTTATCCACCAATAATGGTGGTAGTGGAGACAATTATACCCAAACTTGTTTTACACCGACTGCCGTGACTCCAATTACGTCTGGCGTTGCTCCATTCACTGGCAATTTTCAACCGGAAGGGTCATGGTCTGTATTAAATGGTGTCCCCGTCAATGGCAACTGGACATTGCGGGTGACTGATGCTTTCGGTTTGAATGCAATGGGCAGGGTGAATTGGTGGAGCATCACCTTCCGTTCTCAAAACAATGTTACCTACACTTGGACGCCTAGTGGAGGGCTTTCCTGCAACAACTGCTCTACCCCTATCGCCACACCCATGGCAAATACTAACTACATCGTCACGGCATCAGATGGATACGGTTGTATCAAAAAAGACACTGTCAACATTACAGTCTTAAGCAGTTTCAATGCCCCAACTGTGGCACTCACACAAAACACCAGTGGAGAAATCATAGCGAATTGGAATGACGTTAACCCCGGTTCATCCTATGAGGTTAATGTTAACAATACCGGTTGGATTCCAGCCAATAATGGCAATCTTTCCCATATTGTTTCTGGCTTGTTAAATGGAAACGCAGTAACGGTGGAGGTCCGAACCATGGTGGGAGGTGCTGCATGCCAAGTTGGAATTGGGGCCGCAAACATGGTATATCAATTTTGTCCAATCTTCCTTTCCATCGACAACCCAGCACCCTATGCAGTTTCCTGCAATGGAGTCTGTGATGAGTCAGTTCAAATATCTGTTTCAAATGGCCAAAGCCCTTTCAACTTTAACATAACCAACACGACAACCGGAACGATGTTTTCCCAAATGACGGGTAATATCAACGGCCTCTGCCCCGGAGTATTTAGTGTTTTAGTGACAGATGCTACAGGTTGTAGCGCAACTATCGGATTTACGGTAAATGACCAGCCACCAATAATTCCAGCAGTAACGCAAGTCAGCCCAGTCTCTTGTTTTGGAGGCAGCGATGGATGCGCCCAAGTGGTGGCTTCCGGTGGTGTAGGAGGATATACCTACCAATGGAGCACGCCAAATATGCCTACGACGTCCTCAGTTTGTGGGCTTTCCGTAGGCCCAATCACCGTTTCAGTCACAGATTTGAATGGTTGTGTTGTGTCTGGCTCTATCAATATTACCTCACAGCCTGCTATCGCTTTGAACATTACTAAAACAGATGTGAAATGTAAAGGCGGTAACGATGGCTCTGCCACTGTCACCCCCTCAGGAGGTGCAGGCGGCTTTACTTTCCAATGGAGCACGGGAAATACACCAACACAAGCAACCACATCCGGATTAATTGCTGGAAATGTATCAGTAACTGTGACTGACGTCAATGGTTGTCAGGCTTTTGGCAACATTGCCATCAACGAACCTGCAACGGGTGTTCAAGCAATCGCCAGTCAAACTTTGATTAGTTGTTACAGCGAAAACAAAAGCGTAGCAACGGTGATGCCTACCGGCGGTACAGGCCCATATACTTACGCTTGGTCGCCAGGTGGCCTAACCACTCAAACAATTTCAAATATCTCCATTGGCCAATACACCGTGACAGTTACTGATGTTGGAGGTTGTACCGCTACCAGCCAAGTGAATGTCACCCAATGGCCAGCCTACAACCTGCTTATTTCTACGACCCCACCAACTTGCAGTGGCAACGCAGATGGCCAAATGAATGTGGTAGTGCTTGCAGGTGGCAATGGCACCTATACCTACGCATGGAGCAATGGTCAAACTACAGACGTAATTACAGGGCTGCTTGGCGCTGTCACCTACACGGTAACAGTGACTGACGGCCAAGGTTGTACAGGTACCATGTCACGACTGCTAAGTAGCCCAGCCCCACTCGTGCTCACTCTCGCACAAACACCGACTAAATGCGCCGGCTCACCAGATGGTTCGGCGACTGTTGCAAATGTTTCAGGAGGCACATCTCCTTTCACCTACCAATGGGGGGCTGCCGCCAACAACCAAACCACAGCTACAGCAACGAACCTCGGTGCTGGGACTTACTCGGTTGTAGTGACAGGCACTGGAGGCTGCACCAATTCGGGAACCATTACCGTTACTGAGCCAATGTCGCTTTCCGCCAATTTCACCATCGTAAACAATGAGTGTTTTGGATACGAAAACGGCGAGGCTGAAGTGAAGGTGACCGGCGGAGTCCCAGGTTTTACATACCAGTGGTCAAATAATGCGACGACTGATAAAATTATCGACTTGGCTGCTGGCAGTTATTATCTGACCATCACAGATGCCAATGGATGCAGTACAATTGATTCGGTCTTTATTGCTGCTCCGCAAAGTGTCACTGCCGATTTGACCATTCAAGATGTCGCTTGTTTCGGTGACCGTAACGGCTCCATAAAAATAACACCAATCGGAGGTACTCCTCCTTTTACCTACAGCCTTGATGGCCAGCAATTCTATGGAAGTAGCACCCTGATAGCATTGGCGGCAGGAGACTACACCGTGTACCTTAAGGATGCTGAAGGTTGCATTTTCGACTTGGACGCTACGGTGAATGAGCCGCCACAGATGACAGTTGACATTCTTGTTTGGGGTGAAAGCTTGGACGAGTACATGGTCGAATATGGGGCAACTTTCCCGCTCATTGCTGAAACCTCAAATGCACAGGGCAGTGTCATGTATTTCTGGGATGCTTCCTATTGTGGTACCTTGGCGCAAGATACCATGTCAGATTGCACGGGCACGTTGACTTCGAGTGCCATCTGGTCCACACCGGATTATGCCAACGATTACTTCATCTTGGCAGTAGATTCATTGGGTTGCGAAGCAGAAGACCACCTCAAAGTTTTTGTGACCAAAAGTCGTCGAGTACTCGTACCTACTGGTTTTTCACCTAACCAAAACGGCACCAATGACCTCCTCATCGTTCACGGTAAAAAAGGTACAATGATTAAATCGTTCCAAGTATTCGACCGTTGGGGCGAATTGCTCTGGCAGGATGTTGACATCCCCATCAATGAGCCTGCACGAGGATGGGACGGCACTTTCAAATCGAAGGATATGCCAGCCGGGGTATATGTTTGGTACCTGGAAGCAGAATACGAGGATGGCATGAAAGAAAGCTTAAAAGGAGAAACCACACTCATTAGATAATTGATGTTTGGGGCCAATGGTTGCTTTTAGGGAACCATTGGCCCTAAATTGAAAAAGCAAAATATTGTGAAATTAAAAATTACCACTGTTTTCGCAGCACTTGGGATTTGCCTGCAAGCATTCGCTCAAGACCCTCAATTTGTGCAGTTTTATGCCTCGCCATTGCAGCTAAACCCCGCAATGACAGGTGTCCATCCGGGCAAATGGCGGGCAGTAGTCAACTACCGGGAACAATGGAGCAGCATTCTAGACTCAAAGCCTTACAAAAGCCTGAGTGCCAGTTTTGATGCAAAAAACCAGATAGGCCGTGGGGATTATTTAGCCTATGGCGTCACGGTGCTTCGGGACCAAGCTGGTAGTTCCAATTACCTGCGGCAATCGGCTGATTTGAGCCTTTCTTACATGAAAGAATTAGATGGCAGCCGATATAGCCAGTATGAACAATACTTGATTGGCGGTGCATCAGTCGGCTTCGGCCAGCACAGCCTCGACTACGGCGGTCTTTGGTTCAGTTCCCAGTTCAACAACGGAACGGAGCAAATAGACTATAGTTTGTCAAATGGAGAAAGCATCAACGAATCGTCGGGAGCATATATGAACATCAATGCTGGCCTGCTTTGGTATGCTGTTTTTGACGATAACAAAAGCTTGTATTTTGGTGGTTCGTTGAATCATGTGAATGCTCCAAAAGTTTCGTTCATTGATGCCGATGGCCAAGAGTCGATTGACATGAAATGGGTTGGCCATGCAGGCGGTGAACTTCCGTTTAGCCACCAATTTAGCATCCTTCCTGCAGTTGCAGTGATTGGACAAGGCGAAAACATGCTGGCATTGTACGGTGCAAACGTGCGGTACACAAACCGTGATTGGAACGAAGTGGCACTTCGTGCTGGCCTTTGGGGTCACCTCGCAAAAGATGTTGAAGGAGGTTTCGCAACACCTGCCGTTACGTTTACAGCCATCTTGGAATTAGAGCGGTGGAACTTAGGGGTTAGTTACGATATAGCGTCCAATAAGCTTTCACCACCAACTAATAACCGTGGGGCATTCGAGTTGTCGCTGATATACTACCACCCCGGTGAACGCAAGGCAAGGGTAAAATGCCCGAAATTGTAAGCGAATGCAGACCAATGAAAAAGACGCTCGGGTGATTGAACACCGAGCGGCTTTTTCATTTTGGCAAATTGGCTCACAATATCCAATGCGCCACCGCATTTACGAAGCTAACAATAGCAGCTAGCCCAAGGGCATACCAAAAATTCTTGATGGTGATTCCTTTCAAAAAATAGTCCGCCAGCATAAGCAGCAGGGCATCAACCACCAACCCAAACAAGCCCATCGAAAAATACCTCGCCGGAGTAGGAATAAAATCCAACAAAGTTCCAATCGTAACATTCAAGAATGCCACAACCAAACCAACGATAATGGCCCTTGGGAAGTCAGTGACTTTTACACCATCCAAAAATCGGGCACCCAGCCAGATAGCTACACCATTCAAAAATGCGGTAAAAATGAAATGGAACATTTGAATTTTTTTTAGTTGTTCTCTAAATGCTTGATAACAAGCAACTTGTAAATCACTACTTGCTTTTTGATTCTTCGAGGGCTTTCTCCGAACTCTCCAGTTTTCGTTTCAGTTCCTCGTTCTCCCTGTAAAGCTCATCGTTCCTTTTTATCTTGAACTCAAGCTCTTCTCTCAGTTTTTCGTTCTCTTCCTCCAACGCTTTTGTGGAGGGGGTTTCATTAATCTTGTTGGCATCATTGTCAGACGTGTTCTGTTTGGTCTCAACAGCAGTTGTTGTTTTGTTGAAATGGAGAAGGCTCTTGATTTTTTCAATACCATCTTCTCCGTTGTAATAGTTTGCGCCGATATATGCTAGGGGCGCGACCAGCAGCATCACGATAAAGAAACGAGTGAAGCCGGTAACTCTGATAGGTCGTTTTGACATGATATTTTTGATTTGATGATACAGACAAAAATAGGCGGGCCGTTGCTCCAACTTTCGCTTCTTCTACATAACCACATTTTTTCTGGATAAAATGGGGAACAACTTGGTCAAACCACAACATCCTCCTCGTCAAACACTTTTCCGTTGTGGCAGCGGACGATTCTAGCTGGGAAGTTTTCGAGAATGCGGTAGTCGTGGGTTGCAAAAAGGACGGCAGTGTCGTTCTCCTGTGCCAATTTTCGGAGCAACAACAGCACTTCATCCGAAGTTTCTGGGTCAAGATTGCCTGTGGGCTCGTCAGCGATGATGAGTTCGGGGTGATTCAAAAGGGCACGGGCAATGACAACCCGCTGCTGCTCACCACCAGATATGGCATAAGGCATTTTGTTGTTTTTGCCTTTCAAGTCCACCCGTTCGAGCAATTCGTTTATCCGGGCGGACATCTTGGCTTTGTCCTTCCAGCCCATTGCCCGAAGGGCAAAATTCAGGTTTTCCTCAATACTCCGGTCATCGAGCAAGTTGAAATCCTGAAAAACGATTCCCAGTTTGCGGCGCAGCATCGGAATGGTTCGGCGGTTTAATTTTTTCAAATCAAAGCCAGAGACGATGCCTTTTCCTGACCGAAGGGGCAGCGCAGCATAAAGTGTTTTTAGGAGGCTGGATTTGCCGCTACCAGTTTTGCCAATCAGGTACACAAACTCACCTTTTGAGATGTTTAAGTTGACGTTTTGCAGCACTTGATTTTCCTGCTGGTAAATATTTACGTCGGAAAGGTTGACGATAGTTTGTTCTATCATGATTTTGAATGGGCGATTTGAAAACTGTTAAGCAATGCCAACATAGTTCAACTTTTTTGCCTGCACAAATCTCGCAAAGTTTTTATCAACCAAGGCCCAATATTCTCAACGAAATCGAGCCTTTGCGAATTCTTTAAAATGCAATCGACAGCGAATCCCCAAAAACACTTGTGTCAAATCTGCTTGCAAGCCTGGGTCTTTAAATCCTTCTTTCCAAGCAAGGTTTGGATAATAATGAAATCGAAAAAGTGGCGTGATGGTGAACAGGTCGGAAAACCCAAAATCCACACCTGCCCCAAGGCTTCCTCCAAACACTATTTCTGATTCAGATAATTTGATTAGGGAATCAGCCGAATTGAGTGCTTCTAGTTTGTTTCGTGCCAATATTACGCCAGGGGAGACTTCAATGAAAAACCCTTTGCTAAAAAAATTGCCATCTTTTGAAAAGGTAGGACAATTACAGTCGCTGGCTAGATCAAAGACATAGACCGCTGTATTGAAATGGAACCCAAAAACTGTATGGTCTAGTTTTCCGCTTTCAAAATCAGCCTTAAACCTAGAGAAGCTAATCTCGGGTGAAAACTCAATCCTCCGTTTTTTTAAACGAAACCAATAGTCAGCTCCTACCTGCCAACCAGCAAAGGGATAGGGAGCTACAGCTTGCAATTCATCCCCCAGTTTGTTCCAGCCGTTTGGGTTAAAGGTTTTATATCCACCCACAATACCCAATTGGCAAAAACAGGAGGAAGCAAAGAAAGCCAGACAGATTGAAAGCAGTATTTTCTTCATGATAGGCATATTTTAAACAAGAAGAGGCGTTGTTGACAACGCCTCTTCTTCCGCTACTATTTCTGTTTGAAGTGTTTTTATCTCAACAAATTGACTTCGCCCTCAAACAACTCAACTTTGCCGTCAATGAATTCAACCTCGGCAAACCAAACGAACACAGCAGGGTTCAGCTTTTCACCCCGGTGTTTGCCGTCCCAACCAAAGGTTGGGTCGTTGGGTTGAAAATCGTAAAACCCAAACACGGTCTCGCCCCACCTGCTGAAAATCAAGAAGGAATTGATATTCTTTACTTCTTTGCCGCTGAAAATCATGAGGACATCGTTCAAGCCATCATCATTCGAGCTGAAACCACTTGGAACGTAAACCGGGTGAACTTTCTTCACAAAAACCGTAATCACATCTTCGTCCCGGCAGCCTCCTTCATCAACAATAACTTGGAAAGTTGTCTGTTGAGTTGGGTAAATAGTATTGCTTTGGCAAGTGTCACAATCTACAATATCAGCTGGCAACCAAATCACGGAATCCAGTTCGCTGAACGGAGGCGTGGTGATGATTTGCAAGGTGACAGGCTCTCCAAGGTTCACAATCGGGTCATTGCCTTCAAAATTTCCTTGAATCTCAACGGTTACCAATTCTGGTTCTTGTACCGTGAAGATGAGGGTCGTTTGACATCCCACTGCATCAACGATGATAATCGTATGGTCACCTGGGCTAAGGTTCGTAAAGCTTTTCTGCGAGCTAAACGGAGAACCATTGAGTGAACAGAGATAAGGAGCAACGCCATTAGTGATATTGTTGATAGTGATAAAACCATCATCATTACCGAAACAACTTACGTCAGAAACGGAAATATCAGCTGTAGGGGGTGTGACATTTTCTATAACAGTTGCTTGGTCAGTCGCTGTACATCCGAATGGAGTTGTTACCGTTACACCATAATCCCCTGGTTCGGTGACTATTGGATTGGGGCTTGTTGGGTCACTAACATTTCCAGACCATTGGTAGGTTACGCCAGGTGTATTTCCTGGACCACCAAGTGTCACTTCCGAAATGTCGCAATTCAGTTCATCAGGCTGACCTGCATCTGCAGTGGGCAGTGGATTAATTACAACCTGAACAATCGCTTCATCACTTGGACATGGCGGAAGGCCAGGCACAGAGTAGGTGTAATCGTGTGTCCCTGCCGCCAAGCCTGCTACGTTGAAAGTGCCGCCGGGCACAATTTCTCCATTAGGCCCAGTCCAAGTGCCGCCAGGTGTCGAGCTTGTCAAGCTATCGCCAAGGATTATTGTCATGGATTCTCCCTGACAGAAGGCAAAATTTCCAATTGGAGCACCTGCGTCAACATTTGGATTTACGGTGACCGTCGCACTCTGAGTAGCAACATTTGAACAATTCAAATCTGTAACTGAAACAAGCGTATAAGTATAAACACCAGGCGGAACGGTAGGTGGAACGGTAATCGTGTGGGTGCCCGCTGTCGGAAAGTTCTGTGTTGCAGGTACCATATTCAACGTGTAACTCACCACAAATGGACCAGCACCAGTCAACGTAAATGTTATGTCAGTGGATTGGCCTGCACAAATCGAAGTTGTGCCACTGATAGCTGCTGTTGGCAAGGCATTAAACACGACTGGCGTTCCAACATTGACATCCAAGCAGCCATCTGATAAATCAACTCCCCCAGTGCCATTATTGTTACCAGCAACTGCACTGATGTAATAAGTGGTGCCAAGCGTCATGGTAGCTTGGTTAAATGAGAACGTCGGGCTTGTATTTGTGGCAATCACAGTCCCCAATGAAGCGGAGGAACCTGTGTGCAAATAGTAAATCAATACATCATCAGGGTCAAGGGTATCACCAACAGTTACTGGAACGGTGGCCATTTGACCTACACAAACTTTCACAAGTGAAGTGGTCATAGTACCTGCATCCGTGAGGCATGCGCAATCTTTTGAACCAGCAACATTTACAGGTCCACAGCCATTAACATCGTCCACATCAAAGTTGTAAGTTGCTCCGTTCAGTATGGCTGGGCTGGTGAACAAACCGGCATTTACAGTGCCAGTGGCTGGATTCACCGTGTAAGGTGACACACCGCCGACTATTTGGAAAGTTAGTGTGTAGCTGGTTGCGTCTGGTGCACAAGTCTCTACAATATTCTGAATCTGCGGCGGATTGTTAACCGTCACATTGGCAGCGCCAGAAACAGTGCCTGGACAAAACTGGTCGAAAACGTCAATTGGCGTGTAGGTTTCATCCGAAGTTGGTGACACCATGAAGTTGAAAGGACTTGTGTTAAGCGTCAACGAATTGACCATTCCCGCTGCATCTTGATAAGTCACCGTCCAAGGAGCAACACCTGTCGCATTTGAGAATGTCAAAGTCGCATCATCACCATTACAGATGGACACATCTGGGCCAAGTGTGATGTTTGGAATTTCACGGAAAACAACAGGCGCACAGTTACCAACGCTCAAGCAATTGTCGCTAAGATCAACACAGCCACTACCATCGTCGTTTCCGACTACTGGACAGATGAAATATGTCTGGCCATAGGTCATGCCTGCCTGAAATGAAAACTCAGCTACGCTGTTTGTAGCAATTGGGTTTTGTGGGTTGCCGGCATGTATGATGAAACAAAGCGCATCGTCCGCATCGAGGAATTCGCCGGTGTTATCATAGACTGGCGCTGCCAGGTCTGTTCCACAAACATTCATGGAAGTAGATGGGAAGTTGCCAGCCGTAGATAGACAATCACAATCAACAACGTCATCCTCAACAGTGACAGGCGTACAGCCGTGGCAATCACTTACGACAAAATTGTAACCAAGGCCACTGGCAATGGGAGGACTGGTAAAACTAGCACCAGATGGAACGCCATCAACGGTATAGCAACTTGCATCTCCACCTGCTATGTCAAATGAAACTGTGTAAGACGTTCCAGTTGGGTCGCATAGCGTCACGATGTTGGCAACTGTAGGCGGCACATTTACTGTTACTGTCTCACTTCCAGTTACCATGTTTGTGCAATGGTCATCCGTTACATCTGTCAGGATGTAAGTAGTAGTAGTTGTAGGACAAACCGTTAAGGTGAAAGGAGAACTAAACAGGGCAACCACACTTCCATTTATGGTAACATCCCAAGGTGCGGCACCTGTGGTAGTTATTGTCAAATCGGTGCAGGCACCAACACAAATATTTGTACTTCCGGCAATTGTTGCCGTCGGAAGCTGATAGAAAACGATTGGGGTACCTTGCGCTACCTGCGAACATGGATCGCCTACTTCATCCACGCCACCCATTCCGTCAGAATTACCGACTACAGCAGATAGGTAGTAGGTAGTACCATAAGTCATGGTGGCTGGGTTAAATGTTACACTCGGTGTGGTGGATGTTGCAATGATAGGTGGTACTATACTGGCGGAGTTTCCGCTATGCAAAACGAAAACCCTGTCATCGTTGGGATCTAGTACTTCAACGGTGTTATTATAATTTGCGGTAACGGTGCCGGGACCACAATTTTCTATTTTTGTCAAATCCATTACGCCCACCTTGGTGTCACAGTCACAGACAACAATTGCGTCATCTACAGTAATTGTACCACAGCCATTTCCATCAAAAACAATAAAATTGTAACCGGCCCCTGTGGCAATAGGGTTACTTGTAAACGCTCCACCTACAAGCGATGCTCCTCCTGGCATAACCGTAAAAGGAGGGGTTCCGCCAAGAATATCAAATGTCACCACATATTCTGTGTTCAGGGCATTGCAAGCTGTGGCGATATTATCAACAGTTGGTGCGTCAAATACTTGAACAACTGCTGTCCCACTACCCATTCCAACACATCCATTATTGTCAGTGAGGGTTCCTAAAGTGATTGTCCCGGCGCCATTCTGGCCAATTGGAAGCGTAAATGGATTGGTGTTGATGGACAATGAAGATGGCTGTTGAATACCATTTTTAAACCAAACCAAAGTCCATGGAGACTCACCAGTTAATGCAATTGTGAGTGTATCAATATCACCACTTCCAGCACAAATTGTTCCTCCTCCACTTAGAACAGCTGTTGGTGTAGGATTTTGAGTAACTACTGCCGAACCACCTACTGTACCTGTACATCCATTGGCTCCGATTACAGAAACCAAGGTGTAAGTGCCAGCAGTACTTACAGATATCGGGTGTGGGCTTGTCGTGATAGTATCAGTAACTGAATTGCCTCCATTTGTATAAACAACAGTCCAAGGGGCTGTGCCACCAGAAACTGCAATACTCAGATTGATGCTAGGAGTTATGCCCTGGCAAAACTCACCGCTACCACTGATAGTAGCTTGCGGCGCCGGGATAACCTGAACAGCCTGGCAAACAGATGGCATTCCACAGCCGTTCATGGCAGTAACACAGACTTGCCCTGAGTTGGAGCTTGCAAAATTTATGGTAACACTTGCGCCACTGCCAGTGACGACAGCTCCTGTTGGAGCGACCCAGGTGTAGGTAACGTTGGGGTCAGGGTTGGTGACAGTAAAGGTAGCGGCGCCGCCGTTGGCACACACTTGAGCTGGGCCTGTCAGTACCGGTGTTGCAGGCGGGCCTGTGATGGTCACATTCGCACAGCCCGGTTGGCTGGTGCCACAGTTGTTAGTGCCAGTGGCACAGACTTGCACGTTGCCTGGAGCAACGCCACTAAAGTTAACATTGATACTTGTTCCTGAACCTGTATAAGTTGCCCCTGTTGGCACTGTCCAGTTGTAAGTTACACCTGCAGTTGGGTTGCTGATGGTATAAGTTTGCAAAGTACCGGTGGCACAAGCTGTAGTTGGGCCAGTAACAATGGGCAATGGTGGGCCAGCATTCACGGTAACATTTATACAGGCTGGTGGAGAAGATCCGCATTCGTTGTTCGCGGTAACGCATAGTTGCCCTCCAACTGTGCCCCAGTTAACGACAACCGTATTATTAGGGCCAGGGGTAAAAGGTTCACCATTTGGTGTAATCCAGGTCAAGCTTGTTGGAATAACATTCCCTTGAAGCTGGGCGGTATAGGTGGCAGTAGTATTGCTGCAAACAGTGGCTGGCCCTGTAACATTTGGTGAAGCTGGAACAACTATCATTTCAGTTACAGTGATACAAACTTCATCAAAACAGCTAAAACCAGAAGCTGTAGCATGCGTTACTTTTAAACAATACTGACCTGGCTCATTGACTTGACAAAGTATTTGATTGTTTGGCCCTACTATGCCTGGGCCTGTCCATAACATACTCCATGTTGCTGGCGGAAAAGCTAAACTCGAACCACTACCATCCAAGAACAAAATAGAGTTTGCGCCACATCCTAAGACTGGGTTGAAAGGCGAAATATTTGCAGTGGGTTCCAAAATGGTCAAATTGACAGAAACCATACTATCACAGCCTTGCCAGTTAGGGCACATGGAAGTATAATACCCTGTCGCACTGTAATAGTCGTTGCAGAGCTGAAAATCAGCGGGGCCACAAAGGTTGACAGTCTGAGTAGGAGAGCTGACCGGTGGAATATCTTGGATATCACAAGTTATCAAACTATCACAGCCGGAAGGAGCCGGAACGTTAGATTGATAAATGCCAGGGGATGTGTAGGTTTGTCCACCACAGGTGACGGAACCTCCTTGACACAAATAGTGCACATGCGTTGCTTGGACATATTCTCCAACCACCACCGTCAAACAATAAAGCGGCACGTTGGGGCAAGCCAGGTTTTGTGCACAAACTTGAGCTACCCCAGGCGCTGTAAAATTTACAGATATTTGTGTGCCAACATTCGACCCAAGGATGTTTGCACCTGTTTGACCTGGTATAACAGACCAAGAAGCAGGGCTATTTGTCGTATAACTAAATGGCCCACCAGGAATACAAACATTCGTGGGGCCAGAAGTAATTGCAGAGGAACCATTTATCGCATAGTTGCAATTTGCACCAGCGGAACCATCAATCATCAGGTAGTAAACGTTTCCTGGCACAAGCGGCACGTTGTTGCACAGTGTCGTTGTAGAACCTGAGGGGATATTACCAATGCAATCTGAAACAAAGGTGAAGTTAACACAGTCACCAGTTTCCAACAAGGCTGCTTGAATCGCTCCACCTGACGCACAGTTCAAAGCCTCGATATCCATACAAACACTGGAAGATGATGCAGTGAATGCGAACCACTGGTTGTTCTCCACACTGGTACACCAAAATGGCGGCAAGGACACGGGGGTACTTGCGATAGTCGCTCCAAAGTAACAATTCAATGCTTGTTCGTTTGGAAGGATGCAAGCTCCGGGAGCATCGTAGGATACCATTGGAATGGAACATGGGGTAGTGCTACATTGAGCATGCAAATTAGCATCTAGAGAGCTTAACAAAACAAGGGCAAATAGTGTAGTAAAAAAATGTTTCATCTTATTTTTTTTAAATAACAATTCCTAGTCTGTTTACTGGACAGTTAGGAATTTTTTTCTTTGAACAGTGAGATTCTAACAAGCATTACCGAAAGGGAAAATGATAATTTAGGAGTACAGCCTAGTCAAATTATTCAAGGTTATCTTGCCTGAGTAGTTAACGCAAGTCTATAAAAAATTAACAAGGAGAGCTTCTGGTGTAAAAGGTGTTTTCTTTCGATTTGACTTGCAAATGTATGTCAACTCTTTTAGTAATACAGAATTTTTGTGTAAAAAAAGTAAAATGCTCCAAACACACCAAATATTATACGGAAGAAAACCAGTTTTTGTCAAAAACTATCCAAAACCTGAAATCCTAATAAATGTCCGCAAGGAAACTAAATATTGATTGCTCAATCCGAAAGTCTTATTTCACCTTTTCAGTTCTTAGTTTTGGCGCTCAAATCCTTCATCTCATTAAGTCCTGTTTATGAAATACCTCTTCACTTTTGGATTAATCCTCTCAACCATTGTCATCAGCTTCGCTCAACACCTTGACCATGTACAGGGCGATTTACTCATACAGCTTAAACCTAGCCAAAGTATCCGTGAAACTGTCGCTAATTTAGCAAAGCAACACGGAAATCATGCCGAAATCAAAATCGTAGAAGAATTGTCCAAGCCAATGCGGATTTGGTTACTACGTTTTGACCACTACAAAATTAACGGAAAAAATCTCTTGACTGCTGCCCGCAGCCACCCTGAGATTGAGAACGCTCAATTCAACCACTTCCTTACCCTTCGGGAAACAACACCCAATGACCCTAGTTTTAATGCCCAATGGCAGTGGGTCAACACGGGAGCTAGCGGTGGTACCGCTGATGCAGATGTCGATGCTGACCTCGCCTGGGACATCACTACTGGCGGCGCAACCGCTGATGGCAAGGAAATAGTGGTCTGCGTCATGGAAGGCACCAATCGGAACCATCCCGATTTGCAAGGCAACCTTTGGTTCAACACCTTAGAGATACCAGCAAATGGCATTGACGATGACAACAATGGTTATGTGGACGACTACAATGGTTGGAACGCAACGAGTGACAATGACAATATCCCCTCCGCATCGCACGGAACACAAGTTTCAGGCATGATTGGCGCAAAAGGGAATAACGGCCAATTTGTCACTGGAATAAATTGGGATGTAAAAATCATGCATGTCCTCGTTGGCAGTCTTACAGACGCAAACGTGGTAAAAGCCTACACTTACCCATTTGTGCAGCGCCGCCTCTACAACCAATCCGGCGGTACTGAAGGTGCATTTGTAGTGGCCACCAATGCTTCTTGGGGCCTTGATGGGGGTAATCCAGCCGATGCACCGCTCTGGTGCGCATTTTATGACTCGCTCGGAATGGTAGGCATTCTAAGTTGCGGAGCAACAGCCAACAACAACGTGAACATCGACCAAGTCCTCGACCTGCCAACTGCCTGTCCAAGCGAGTTCATGGTGGCCGTTACAGCCACCAACAACAAGGATGTGCGTACCTTTTCCGGCTACGGCACGACGCATATTGATGTGGCTGCACCCGGAGGTGATATCGTTACACTTAGCACAAATGGAGGGCCGACCACCGTGAGTGGCACCTCATTTGCCTCCCCAATTACAGCAGGCATCATTGCCCTGCTCTATTCGGCGCCCTGCTCAATTATTGGAGAACAAGCCATCTCTGACCCAGCAGGCACTGCCCTTCTTATCCGTGATGCAATATATAATGGTGTAGACATCATCCCAAACCTTGTGAACGAAACCAAATACGGTGGTCGGGTGAATGCTTTCAACAGCCTCAATCTAATTCTTCAAAATTGCGGCCCTTGCCCTAAAGCCTATAATGTGGCCACCTCTGATATTCTCGATGTATCGGCTACCGCAACTTGGAGTTCAACAGATTCAACCCTGCAAAGCAATCTCCGATACCGTCCAATTGGCAGCCCTGACTGGTTAACGGTGGATAGTATTTCCAGCCCGTTTTCATTCACCAGCTTACAGGCTTGCACTGGATATGAATTCCAACTGGAAGAAATCTGTAGCAGCGATTCGAGCGGCTATTCCAATTCTTATTTTTTCACCACCGATGGCTGTTGTTTACCACCGTCCAACTTTTCGGTCGCTGGCATAACAACCAATTCCGCAATGGTTAGTTGGGACACCCTTTTTGCGGCAAACAGCTACAACTTGCAGCTGATTGGCCCCCAGGGCAGCCAGTTGATTACAGACATCAATGGCAGTTCTTATGATTTGGTGAACCTCGACATTTGCGGAGCATACACTGTTCAAGTTCAGACGGTTTGCGATACTGGCGCTACCGCTTTCACAGAGCCAATCATTTTCACCACGCTGGGTTGTGGCGGCTGCCTCGATTTGGTGTACTGCCCCTCGATGGGCGCTACCACTTTGTATGAATGGATAGCAAACGTAACCATCAATGGCATTAACAATACCAGCACAGATGATAACGGATATGGTGATTACACTTCTGTATCCACATATTTGATGACTTACACATCCAATATCATCAGCCTTTCGCCCGGTTATGCCGGGGCTACTTACCCAGAGTGGTTCGTTGTATATCTCGACTTTAACCAAGATGGCGACTTCAATGACCCAGGTGAAAAAGCCTTCGACGCTGGCGCAGTAACTGAAACCACCCTAACGGGCAACATCGTTATCCCGGGTGACGCTTTGCTTGGTTCGACCCGAATGAGAGTTGTCATGCAGCGGGATGCCCAGCCGGCTGGACCATGCGCCGCCAGTTTTGCCGCAGGCGAAGTAGAAGACTATTGTATAAACATCGTGGCAGGCACTGCGCCTAACTGTCTGGTTCCCAGCAACATCATTGTCTTTGATACGACAATGACTTCGGCCAAAATAAGCTGGGATGCCGTTGCTGACGCAAACGACTATACTTTGCGCTACCGGAAGGTTGGAATTACTGGATGGACTACCAAAATTGCCTCAGCCAACAACCTTGACCTTGACCCATTGGAATTTTGCAAGGAATATGAGGTGCAAGTAAGCTCCAACTGCACGGGTACAGCCAGTGACTACTCAGGCTCCATCTTTTTCTCCACACTTTGCGTGAGCGGAACAAAGAATGAACTGGCCGCTGAATTGAACCTATCCGTTTCACCGAATCCTTTTGAGGAAGGTTTTATGGCAAGATTTACACTTAACGAAGCGCAAAAAGTGCGTTTTGAAATCAGCGATGTTTGGGGAAGAAAACTGCATTCGCAGGAACAGTTTTCCCCTTCGGGAATGCAAGAAGTGAAACTCTCCCCCACACTTTCATCAGGTGTTTATTTCTTAAAAATGGAACTGGCAAATGGGCTCTTGATTCAAAAAATCATCAAACAATAAGCCTAAAATTGGAGCGGCCACGAAGCCAAGACGCTTCGTGGC